>JBHENM010000369.1:0-2073 GCA_046262035.1 Acidimicrobiales bacterium
ACCGCCAGAAGCCGGGGCTCGAGCCCCTTGACCCGCCCCCGCTCGCCCCGCGATCATCCCGTCGCCGACGCTGATCGGAACCCCGAAGTGGTCCCATGCCAATGGCGAATGGGTGGTCCCATCATGCTGGCGAGCGACACCCTTCCGTGTCGACTGCTCGTCCTTGCCGACGGGCTTCCTCCACGAGCCACTCTGGGCCGCTCCTCGGCGCCGTCAAGGTCGTTCGTCCTCGCCTCCGCTGCGGGCGCTCCACCTTGACCCCGCCGTCGGTAGCGACCTGTGGCCGGCTCTCAAGGAGGAAGCCGGACCTCTGAGCATCCCCTGGACTTGGATGGCCCCCGTCACGCGTCCAGCGACGTTGGCGTCGGGTGCGACAGAGCGGTGGTACGGCGCTGGGCCGTCCCCGGGGCGATGGCTCCCCCGAGCTGAGTTCTGCCCATGAGCCGCTCCGGCCCTCCCCCGTGAGGCGGCGACTCGGGAAGGCGCGGTGAGCCATTCGGCCGATGGGTGAGCAGACTGCGGGATACCGCTCGCTTCTTGGTTCGTCAGGACCGGACAGGAACCGGCATGTGTTGTCGGTCATCTATGTGCGGCGCGACCGGGCGTAACGGCGAATACCAGTCGGTCTCGTGAACCTCGCCGGTGGACGGAAGCGCCGATTCGACGGGGCAGGCGGACCACGGCGGCTTGGTCGTCAACGGCCACAGGGGTCGCGCGCCGACCGTCCCGGAAGAGGACGCTTGCGAGACGATGTCCATCCGAGCCCCTGTCCGACGACCAGGCGCGGATGCGCTGAAGCGGGTTCGGCTGTGTCGGTCGTCCGGGCCGTAGCGGGCCTCAGCGATGCCCGGGCTGGTGCCCGCTCGAGGGCCTCCTTCGCTCCGCCGACCGAGCTGGTGAGGATCCCCGGGGCCACCGTCATCGGTGGATGGCACCAGGGGGACGGAATCCCTGCGTCAAGGCACGCTGCGCACCCTCGCTGCAGTCGAGGTCCGCCGCCCCTGCGGGGCGCGTCTCGTCTTCCCAGGCGCTGGCGCCCCCGGCCCCCCCGCCTCGACTTCGCTGCGGCCGCTGCGCTCTGCGGCCTTGACCCTGGCCCCGGGTTCGCTGGGTGAGGGACATCCCCCGAGAGGAGCTCGCGGGACTCGCCAACAGGAGGCAGACATGCGCACCACCGACACGGTTATCCCCGCCCAGCTCACTGTCGTGGCCTGGCCCGACCCGGTCGTCGACGCCCTGGGGTTCCTGCCCCACGACCCCTACAGCGAGCGGTCTGGACGCCCACCCTCACCAGCCCTTCCGCCATCCTGGCGTGGCGGCGCATGGCGGGCAAGCTCATCCACCGCCCCGACGGCTACACCCTCGACGTCGCCGACTTCGCCCACGCCCTGGGCCTCGGCGCCGGCACGGCGCAGCACGCCCCGGTGTGTCGCACGCTGCGCCGCCTGGCCGTGTTCGGCCTCGCCCGCTTCGACGCCGCCGACACCTACGCCGTGCGCCGCCGCATCCAGCCGGCGTCGACCTCGCAGCTGCGCCGGCTCAGCCCCGAGCTCCGGCGCATCCCCAGGCGCTCCTAGCCCGCCACGACACGGCCCGCCTGGCCCGGCAGCCCGAGCTCCTCCGCCGGGGGGCTTGAGGATGGCCGCCATACCCATCTCGGTCACCTCGGTCGGCGTCTTCCCGTACGGGGCGCCTACCGAGGCCTCGGCCCGCTTCTGCCCGTGGTGCTACCGCGACGGGACGCCACGTGCTCGGTCCAGGCCCACGGCCTGAGGTCCGGTCCCACGAGCCGCTGTACCTCTCCGGCGTCGACTGCGCCGCCACCCGGGCCATGGAGGCGGCCGGCCTCGGTGTGGGCCTCATGCTCCAGCCTGGCTCGGGGCTTCGCTGGGCGAGCCGACGACTACCGGTGGTGGGCGGCGGACAACGCCTCTTCTCCCAGGGCGAGGCGTTCGATGCGGGTGCGTTGTTCTCGTGGCTGGCCAGCCTGCCCCACGTCGGCCGCCGGCGGCGGTGCCTGTTCGCAGTCGCCTCGGTCCGACGCCTCTCCTGCTCGGCGGCCGTAGCGAACAA
>JBHENM010000370.1:0-9123 GCA_046262035.1 Acidimicrobiales bacterium
TGATGGAGCGGTCGTGATCCCTCTCGCATCGGGCTCCAGCCGTGGGCGGCTGTTCGGCAAGAACGTCCTCGAAGCCACCTTCCGCGCTGCCCCCGACGAAGACCTGTTCCTGGGCGAGCTCCTCGTGGGCGTGGACGACGCCACCGGGCGGCGGTACCTGTTCCGAGTGGTCGACGTCACCTACGGAACCGAGCACCGCGAGCCCGGATGGGCCGAGCGGGTGGCCGGAACCCTGCTGGCTGACGACGCCCGAGGGGACCCCGGCGCCCATCGCCTGTACGAGCAGTCCCGCCGCACGTACCGGGTGGCCAGCTGCCGGTGTCTCGGCTATCTCGCCCCCGACGGCACCAACTTCCGCAAGCCCAAGAGCCTGCCCACCCAGTTCTCCCGGGTCGTGTCGCCCGAGCCGGCCGACTTCGACTTTCTACGCACCCGAATGGGCGACCTGCCGCTCGGGATGCTGCGCAGCGGGGAGACCACGGTCGACTTCGAGGTGGGGATATCCGGCCGATCCCTGGCTACTCACGTCGGTGTCTTCGCCACGACGGGCATGGGCAAGTCCAACCTCGTCAAGGTCCTGGCCGCCGGTGTGCTTCGGGCTCAGGGCCGGTACGGCCTCCTCATCGTCGACCCCCACGGGGAGTACCGGTCCGAGCTGGCCCGTCACCCGTGGTCGGCCGAGCGCCTGCGCACCTACTCCGCCCGGCCGCTGGCCAACACCTCGGCCCTGCGGGTCGGCCTGGGAGAGCTCACGGCCGACGACCTCCGCACCGCCTACGAGTGGAGCCGGCCCCAGGAGGAGGCCCTGTTCGAGCTGGAGCGGTTCTACGGGCGCGACGGGTTGAGCTGGCTGCTCGACTTCTCCCACGTCGAAGACCTTCCCGGCTTCCGCGAGGTCGAGCTCCACGGGCGGGTGGCGCTCAACACGCTGCAAGTCGTGCACCGCCGAGCGTGCCGCATCGTCGGCCTTCCCTGCATCGCTACGGACGCCGGGGTCTCCGTCGGCGCCGCCGTGGTGCGCGATCTGCGGGAGGGGAAGGTCGTCCTCGTCGACGTGAGCGGCCTGGGCTCGACCGAGGAGGTGCTGGTGGCGTCATTCCTCACCCGGCGGGTGCTCGACGAGTGGTCGGCTGCCTACCTCGACGACCCCGAGGGGCACGAGCGGTACCCCGTGGTCGCCGTGGTCCTCGAGGAGGCTCAGCGGGTGCTCTCGGCCAGCAAGGACCGGGACACGAACGTCTTCCCTCGGGTGGCGCGCGAGGGCCGGAAGTTCAAGGTCGGCCTCTGCGCCGTGACCCAGCAACCCAAGCTCCTCGACGGCGAGCTGTTGAGCCAGTTCAACACCTTCTTCGTGCTGGGCCTGGCCGACGAGAAGGACCGGACGATCCTTCGCTCCTCGTCCAAGCAGGACATCTCCGCCCTGGGGCCCGAGATCCAGACCTTGATGCCCGGGGAGTGCCTCATCGCCAACTTGGAGGCCCCGTTCGCGCTGCCGGCCAAGGTCCATCTCTACGCCGACGTGGTGCGAGCCTGCCCGGCGCCGCCCGCACCTCGCCCAGTGGTGGCGGCCAACGTGTCCGCCCTGGTCGACTGATGAAGGTCGCGGCGCTGGGCGACGCCCACCTGGGTCGGTCGTACTACTCGTTCACCACCCCCGACGGGGTCAACCAGCGAGAGCGGGACTTCGAGATCTCGTTCGAGGCCGCGGTCGACCTGGCCCTGGCCCAGGAACCGGATCTGATCGTCTGGCTGGGAGACGTGTTCGACCACCCCCGTCCGACCTACCGGTCGTTCCGCATCGCTCAGCGGGCCCTCAGCCGCATCCGCGAACACGGCGTGCCCGTGGTCGTCATCACCGGCAACCACGACACGCCCCGCCTCCCCGGCACAGGCAGCCCTTACTCCGTGCTGGCCGACGGCTTCCCCGACGTGCGGTTCGCCCACCGGATGGCCTACGAGCGCTTCGAGCTACCGGGGCTGGTGGTCCATGCCGTTCCGCAGATGCTCTCCGTGGAAGCGACGCTCGAGGCCCTCGATCAGGCCCATCACTCGCGCAGCCTCGACCGCACGAACCTCCTCCTCACCCATCCCCGTGTCACCCAGGTGGAGCCCAGCCACGCCGACATAAACGAGATCGAGGTCGACGCCCGGGCTCTGCGGTCGGACTTCGTCCTTCTAGGCCACTACCACTTCCACACCCGGGTCTCCCCGGGCATCTGGTACGCCGGCGCGACCGACACCTTCTCCTTCGCTGACGATCCCGACAAGCCCAAGGGCATCGTGGTCCTCGACACCGACACGGGCGAGTGCCGTCACCTCGCCCTCACCGGACAGCGGCCCCTGCTCACGCTGGAGCCGGTGAACGCCGTCGGGCTTTCGCCGACCGAGGTTCAAGACCTGGTTATGGCCCGGGCAGCCCTGGTCCCCGAGGGGGCGGTGGCCCGGCTCTATCTCGAGGGGATCGATCCGGAGGCGTACCGGCTGATCGATCGTCACGCGGTTCAGGAGGCAGCCGGCGCCGCCTTCCTCCTGAAGCTGGAGCCGGTGTTCGCCGCCGTTTCGTCGTCGGTGCAGCTTCCCGAGCTGGACACGATGCCCGCGCGCTGGGAGACCTTCGTCGACGGGCAGGACCTTCCCGGTTACGACAAGGAGTGGATCCGGAGGCGGGGCCGGGAGGAGCTGGCCCGAGCGGTCGAGGAAGCGGTGCTCTAGCCATGAGGATCACTCGCCTCTACCTGCAGAACTACCGGGTGTACGAGGAACCGGTCGAGATCGAGCTTCCCCCCGGATTGGTCGGGATCTACGGGCTGAACGGCAGCGGGAAGAGCACCCTGCTGGAGTCGATCCGCTGGGCCCTGTTCGGCCGGGCCCGCACCAGCATCGACCAGGTCCGCACGGCCGACGTGAACGCCGAGTGCATCGCCGAGCTCGAGTTCGAGCACGAGGGTCACCTGTACGTCGTGCGCCGGACGATCGGAGGCGCCAACTCCACGGTGAAGGCGTCGGCCCACGCCGACGGGCTCCAGGTGGCGGAGGGGGCAAGGGACACGGCGCGGTACGTCCACTCGGTGCTGGGGATGGACGACGCCGCCTTCCGGGCCTCGGTTTTCGCCGAGCAGAAGCAGCTCGCCGCCTTCAGCGAGCAGGGACCCACCGAGCGTCGCAAGCTCGTGCTCCAGCTGCTGGGCATCACCCCCGTCGACGCGGCGCGTGACCGTGCTCGCAAGCAGGCCCGCGAGGCCCAGCAGCAGGTCCAGCGGCTGCGGGCGATCCTGCCCGATCTGGACGTCCTGCGAGCCGACGCCGTCGAACGGCACGAGGCGGCGGACACAGTGGCGCGTCAACTGGCCGCGGCCGAGATCGCCGCGGCCGAGGCCCAGGTGGAGCTGGAACGGGCCGCGGCCGAGCACGACCAGCTCGACCGGCGGCGGCAGGAGCACGAGCTGGTGGCAGCGGAGGCGACGGCGGTCCGGGCCGAGCTCGATGGAGCGACAGCGCGCGGCCAGCGCTGGGCAACCGAGCTCGCGGGCCTGGAGCAGGCCGCTTCCCGCCTCGCGCTGCTCGCTCCCGAAGCTGAGGGATGCCCGGCTGCCGAAGCTCGCCTACGGGCGTTGGAGGCAGTAATGGAGGCGAGCCGGATGGCGGCGGCCGTGCCCGTCCCGGAGCCGCCCGTCGCTCCCGATGAGGAGGCAGCCGAGGAAGCGCGGGCTCGCGCTGAAGGGGCACGAGCGCTTCTGGCCGAAGCCGAGGGTTTGTTCCGGGCGGCGCAGAGCGAGCGGGAACGCGCCGCCGAGGCCGTCGCCCGATCTTCGGCCCTCTCCGATGAGGGCGCCTGCCCGCTGTGCGGGCAGTTCTTGGGGGAGGCCTTCGAACAAGTTCAGTCCCACCGGGCGGCCGAGCTGGCCGAGGTGGAAGCTCGGCTCGCGACCCTGGCCGCACAGCGCCGGCGGCTGGCCGTGGCGGCGACGGAGGCGGAGAGGGAGGCTCAGGCTCTGGCCGTCGAGGTCCGGCGAGCCCGGGCGGCCATGGGCGTGTTCGAGCAGGCTCGGGCCCGGCACGCGGAAGCGCACCGGTCACTGCAGCGGGCCCAGGACGTCCTGCGGCAGGCGTCGCTCTCCGCAGGGGGCGCCCCAGGCGGAATCCCAGTGGAGGATCCCCGGGCCTTGGGCGCCCTCCTGCCGTCACTGGTGGCGGACGTCATCCGTCGCCGCGAAACGGCCGAGGAGGTCGAGCGGATACGGGGCCGGTTGGAGCGACGGTCGCAGCTCGAGGCCGATTTGGAGGCGGAGCGTCTCATCGCCGACGGCAGCCGCGGACGGTTGCACGCCCTCACGGAGAAGCTGACGGCCATCGCCTTCTCTCCCGACGCCCTGGCCACGGCCCGCGCTGCTCGGGACAGGGCTCGGCGCTACGCCGAGGAGCAACAACGACGCGCTCATGCCGCCCGGGTTTCCACGGCTTCGGCCGAGGCGGGTGCTCAGGCTGCCGACCAGCGGGTGCTCGACGCCGAGGCCCAGCACGCTCAGCTGCGGTCCCAGGAGGACGACGCCCGCCACTTGGGTCGTCTGGCCGAGCTCCTCAACGCCTTCCGCAACTCTCTGGTCGCGACCGTCGGCCCCCGGCTGTCGGCCCAGGCGGGCGAACTCTTCGCCGAGCTCACCGACCACGAGTACGACGCCCTCGATGTCGACCCCGAAACGTACGAGATAAAGGTCCGGGACGCAGGACGGCTCTACGGCCTCGACCGCTTCTCCGGCTCCGAAGTCGACCTGGCCAACCTCGCTCTCCGGGTGGCCATCAGCGAGCACGTGCAGTTCCAGTCGGGCGGCACCGTGGGTCTGCTCGTGCTCGACGAGGTGTTCGGGCCGCTCGACGACGACCGCAAGGAGCGTATGCTTTTGGCGCTGGAACGGCTCAAGGCCCGGTTCCGTCAGGTCCTGGTGGTGACCCACGACGGGGCCATCAAGGAGCAGCTGCCGCACGCCCTGGAGGTGGTGAAGCGGCCGGATCGGCGGGCGACCGTCCGCCTCCTCACCCCGTGACCGTCCCGCTCTCGGTTGCGCCCAGCTGCTCCCGGACCTCGCCGCTGGTGCGGGCCTTGAAGTAGCGGACGAGGTTCTCGTTGGTGGTGAACGTCCGCGGGTTCATGCGCCACGTACAGGACTCCGGCGAGATGATCCAGCTCGTGCTGGAGGATCCGCGCCGGCCATCCTTCGAGCTCCATCTGGAAGGGCTCGCCCGCTGCGTCGAAGGCCCGTACCCGAACCACGCGGTGGCGGCGGACGAGAGCCGAGAAGCCTTCGATGCTCAGGCATCCTTCGAAGAACTCGGACGTCTCCTCGCCCACGCCTTCGAGAACCGGGTTCACCAGCACGGTGAAGGGCAGCTCGACCCGCTCCAGCTCGTTCCGGCGAGCGTCGCTCATGGTCTCCAGCCACGGTCCTTCGTCCTCGGCTACGACGACCTGGAGGGACTCGCCCACCTGCGGTGCCGCCAAGCCGACGCCGGGGGCGTCGTACATCGTCTCCCGCATGGAGGCGATCAGCTCCTGCACGAAGGGCGTGGCGATCTCGTCCCGCTCCAAGGCG
Organism: Acidimicrobiales bacterium; assembly: GCA_046262035.1. Taxonomy (GTDB): domain Bacteria; phylum Actinomycetota; class Acidimicrobiia; order Acidimicrobiales; family AC-14; genus JBHENM01. Next base: position 5,589 of record JBHENM010000370.1, read on the forward strand.
CGAGGGCGTCGCCGGAGGACGGGGTTGCCGATCTGGAGGATGTCGAGGAGCACAGCGTCAGTCTTGCGCGCCTGCTAACAAAAGGGCCTCCATGAACGTCATCCTGGACTTAGACGGGGTCATCTGGCGGGGAGAGGACCCGATAGACGGATCGGCGGACGCCGTCGCTCGACTGCGCGCCGCCGGTCACCGCCTCCTCTTCGTCACCAACAATTCCAATCCCACCGTGGACGATCTGGTGGCGAAGCTCGAGGGCATCGGTGTGGAAGCCGAGGGCGACGAGCTGGTCACCTCGTCGCAGGCGGCGGCCAGCCTGCTCGAAGAGGGCACGTCCGCCTTCGTGTGTGGCGGCCCGGGAGTCGCCGAGGCGCTCGAGGCGAGAGGAGTGGAACCGGTGCGGGAAGGGGACGCTGACGCGGTTGTCGTTGGCATGCACAAGGAGTTCGACTACGAGCGCCTGACCGCCGCGTTCCGGGCGGTGATGGGGGGAGCCCGTCTCATCGGCACCAACGACGACCCGACCTATCCCACTCCGGACGGGCCCATCCCCGGAGGTGGGGCACTCCTGGCCGCGGTGGCCACCGCGGCGGGGGCGGAGCCGGTGGTCGCGGGCAAGCCTCACGAGCCCATGGCCGACCTGGTTCGCGAGCGGCTGGGCTCCGACCTGGAGGGGACCGTACTGATCGGTGATCGTCCCTCCACGGACGGGCTGATGGCCCGGCAGCTCGGCATTCGGTTCGTCCTCGTTCTGAGCGGTGTAACGGCCGAAGCCGAATCCGAGGAGCAAGAGGGAGATGTCACCGCGCCCGACCTCGCTTCGCTCGTCGACTCCGAAGGCAACGTTCAGGAGTCGGCGTAGACCCACTGCTCGGAGGTCAGCGAGCGGCGCCGGGAGTCGCAGTCATCCTGAAGGGCGGTGAACGACAGAATGGCCTTACCGGCCACGGGACGGCCTCCCACGCGGAGCTCGTAGGTGCCCGGCGACGTGCCGCAAGCATCGGTTCGCACGGTGAGCCTGCCGCTCTCGAGCGTGTACGTCCCGGCGCTGGCGCCAGGGGCCTCGGAAACGATTAGCACGAACTCGCCGTCGCCCCGAAGCTGCAGGACGCCCTTCGAGATCGACCGGTAGATGCCCTGGACGTCGGCCGCTCCGTCGGGCGTACCCGGTTCCGGGGGCTGCACGTTCTGGCGCTCCTCGGCGCTGCCGCCGCATCCCGAGAGGAGGAGAAGGGCCGCCAGGACGGCGGCGAGGAGAGGCGCCACGCGTCTCGCTAACACGGAGCGCCGCCCCCGAAGACGCTCGAACTGGCGGGAAAGCGTTGCCGCATAAGCCGTTCAGAACACTCGAAATGCTTGACCTCGCGCGGCGAGTCGGTTCTGATGTGCGGGTAAGTGTGTCCGAGCGGGAGGTGCTGGTGAACAAGGCCGACGTAATCGACCGAGTTGCTGAGGCAGCAGGGGTGACGAAGCAACAGGCCGAAGGCGTCCTGGACAAGTTCTTCGACACCGTGAAGACGACGGTGCGTGGGGGCGACAGGGTGGGTTGGCCGAACTTCGGCTCCTTCTCGACCACGCAGCGCAAGGCCCGCACCGGGCGCAACCCGCGCACGGGCGAAGCGGTGAAGATTCCCGCCTCCAAGGCGATGAAGTTCACCCCGGGCTCCGCCCTCAAGGAATACCTCAACAGCAAGGGCGCCTCGGGTAAGGCGGCCGCAACCAAGTCGGCGTCCAAGAAGGCGAGCGGATCGGCGCCGGCCAAGAAGGCGGGGGCCAGCAAGGCGACCGCATCGAAGTCGGCCAAGAAGGCCTCCAAGGCCTCCAAGGCCTCCAAACGCTGAGGGAAGGTAGAGGCATGAGCCCGCAACCCAAGAAGGCAGCGGCCAAGAAGTCTGCGGCCAGCAAGGCGACGAAGAAGGCGGCACCGGCGAAGAAGGCCACCGGCAAGAAGGCCACCGGCAAGAAGGCGGCGCCGGCCAAGAAGGCTGCGGCCAGCAAGGCGACGAAGAAGTCGGCACCGGCCAAGAAGGCCACCGCCAAGAAGGCGGCACCGGCGAAGAAGGCGATGGCCAAGAAGGCAGCGGCCAAGAAGGCGACACCCGGTAAGAAGGCTGCGGCCAAGAAGACGGCGAAACGGGCCCGCTAGCAACTACCGCGCACGCGGTCACAGTTCGGCCATCAGCTTGAACCGCTCGCCGTAGGCGAGCTCCGCGAAGGCTCCGTGCTCGGCGGCACGCGCCCGCATGCGTTCCTCGAACCGCTCGACCTGCTCATGGGAGTCGTGGTCGTCTATGCGCATGGTCGTCACGTACTGGCTCTGGTGGGCCAGCAGCGCACGCAGCTTGGCGTCGAGGAATCCACCGATGTCCTCCACGTGATCGGGCTCGTCCGCTTCCCACAGCAGGAGCTTCGCCGGGCGGTGGGGGGCGACATCCTGCTCGGGAAAGAAGTGGGGGTCTCGGGCGGCGACGATCCCGTCGACCACGAGGAAGCCGGCGGCCCGGTGGTCGGGGTGGAGGCGGTAGCGCTTCCAGGGATCGTGGCCGAGCACGACGTCGGGCCGGAGACGGCGGATCCAGTAGCAGACCTCTGACCGCTGGCGGAGCCCGGCCTCCAGCTCGCCGTCCCGCCAGCCCAGAAACACGACGTCCCCCCGCCCGCCCAGGGCCACGGACGCCGCTCGCTGCTCCTGCTGGCGCGTGGCCACGAGGGCAGCCAGGTCCTCGTCGGGCGACCAGGACCCCTTCGACCCGTCGGTGCAGATGAGGTGGTGGATCTCGCAACCGGCCGCCACCCACTTGGCCAGCGTTCCTCCGCACCCGAACTCGACATCGTCGGGGTGGGCGCCGATGGCCAAGGCGCGAGTGGGCGGGGCGAGATCGTTGCTGGTCACTTCACGCCGGCGCGCCGGCGCGGCGCACGAGGTCGGCCGGGGTGTCCACGTCGAGCCCGAGGCCGGGCTCTCTCACGACCCGGAGGGGGAGGCCCAGGCGCAGAGCTTCCGTTGTGTGCCGGGTGAAGGAGCCGGGGCCGTAGGAGAAGGTGAACCCGGCGGCGGAGGGAACGCAGATCACGTTGGTCCCGTTCCCGGCCCTGTCGGGCACGACGGTGACGCCGGAGAAGCGGGCGATCCACGTGAGCCCCCCGGCCAGGGGGAGGTCGCCGTGAGCCACGATCACCCGTTCCGCACCGGCCACCGAGAGGCGCTGCACGCCCGCCTCGACGGCGCGGTTCAGCCCTCTCTCGGGCTCCCAGATGACCAGCGCCCCTCGCTCACGTGCCCAGGCGGCGACATCGGCGTCGTCGCACACGACCGCGGTAGGGAGAGGTCGGGCCGCGGCGAGCACATGGGTGGCCATCGACCGAGCCAGCTCAGCCCGGGCGGCCGGGGGGAGGGCGGGCGCCAGGCGAAGCTTGGCCTCGGCGAAGGCCTTGACGGGGACGAGCACGGCGATCGGCCCCAAGAGCCTGGTGGTCGATGCCTGCTGGGACCCGCCTCCCGGGCGGGTCGATGCTTGCTGGGACCCGCCTCCCGGGC
>JBHENM010000371.1:0-11698 GCA_046262035.1 Acidimicrobiales bacterium
TCATATGTGACGAGATCGGCGCCACCGTCGAGGAGCTGAGGGCCAAGGGCGTGGAAGTTCGGGGTGAGCCTGAAAACGAAGGCTTTGGGATCACGACGACGCTCGTCCTGCCCGGCGGCCTCGAGGTGATGCTCTACGAGCCGCGACACCAGACCGCCATCTGACGGGGCACGACTAGCGGTCGGGTAGTACCTCGACCTCCACGCCGAGGGCCCGATACGTGTCCAGCGCTCGGCGGTCCCGGGTGGCGAGGACGATGGCGTGCTCGGCCGCAGTGGCGCCGACGAGGGCGTCGTACACGGAGCCGCCGGCAATCTCGGCCTCGGCCAGGCCGTCGAGCAGCGCCCGGGCCGCGCCCGTCGAGAGATAGCGGCTCTCGGGAAAGTTCGCAGCCATGACCCGGGCGATGACCTCCGGAGTGCGACGGGACGGCGCCGGGAGGCGGGTGAGCACCGAGAACGTCTCGAAAGCGGCGTGCCCGGCCAGGCCGAGTAGTCGGTCGCCGAGGGCTGCGTTCGTCGCCGCGTGGTGCTCGTGATCGGCGAGGACGACGGCCACCGCCACGCTCGTGTCGACGAGGACCTCCGGCCGCCTACCTCTGGTCGGCATCTCGGAGCGCCCGAATGTCTGCGTCGCCGAGGGCGGCACCGGACGCGGGGATGACCATGCGGCCGGACCGCTCCTCGATCCCCTCGCCGGCCACCGCCTCGACGCGTAGGGCGTTGCCGTCGGCTGTCACCTCGACCTCGCCGGGCTGGAGGCCGAGCCGATCCCGCAGCGGTTTGGGGATGACCAGCCGCCCTGCCTTGTCAATGGTAGTTCTCATACCATAAGGATGCCATGCCAGTGGTAGAGCTGGTAACGGCGTCCCGTCCGGGGCGGACCCGGCGGCCGGGCTTACCCTGCGGGTGCTACGTGAGCCACGAACAGGATCCCGTGGTGCACGCGGTCCCCTCGGGTCACCAAGACTCCTTCGAGGCGAGCCGTACCGCCGGAGACCTCCGGGAGCGCCTGCCTCGCCGCCCGGGACACCGGCACGATCCGGTAGCGGGCCACGAACGCGGCACACACTTCGACCTCTACGGGGCACGGCCTGCCCACGTAGTCGAAGTGGTTGCCGTGTTGCTCGACGACGCCGACCCACGTACCCGACTGCCTGGCCGGCGCGGCGGAGGCGGTGGACATCGCTCCCGCCATGACGCCTCCGGCCAGAAGAATCGCGACCAGCAATCTCAGGAACCGTCTCATCACGTCACCCCGTTTCCGCGAACAGCTATGTGACTCGGTCGTTCAGGGTATGCCCGTTGGATCTCCTATGGACAGTTTCACACTCACGGGGTCGGCGCCATGAACGCCGAGAGCGAGGATCGCCGCTCCCCGGTTCCGGCGAACCCGTCGTTCCCCTCGGGGAATGGCGCCTCGCCGGGCGAGGAGCAGGACGGCGGAGTCCTCGCCGGCCTTCGCGACCTGCTCCGTACCGTGGTGACCTCGGTGGGCCGGGCCGGGACCGTGTCCGTCGCCGCCCTGGCGGACGCCGTGGAGGCGCCCGGCCGGGCCCTGGCCGCCCGCATCGCTGACGCCGCCGTCAGCCAGCCCAGGCCGGTGGCCCACCCTGACGCACTGGCCTCCGCCCTCAGCGAGCAGCCCCACGCTCCCCTGCTCGGAGGCGCCACCGCCGCGGCGGTGGCGGCAAAGGTGGCGAGCCGGGTCGGACCGCTGCGCTTTCTCGCCCGCCGCACGCCCCTGTGGCTCGTGGTCACCGCCGTACCCGCCCTTCACGCGTCGATGGTCCGCGGCGCCGAGGAGCTGGCCCTGGTCGCCTCGCACCTGGTCCACCGGACCCGGGCCACCGGCCTGGAACCGGACCCCGAACGGGTCCGGCGGGCCGCGGTGCAGCTCATGTCCGGCAAGGCGGTTGATCCCGAGACGGAGCCTCGCCACGCCCCGCTGGTCCTGGCGTGGCTCCAGCGGGCGGCGCGGGCGACGCTGCCGTTCTCCAACGGAGTCGCCACCCGGAACCCGGGGACGCTGGCCCGAGCGGCGTCGGCCGTCGACCCGTCGAGCCTCGGCCTGGCGGCGCTGCCCCCGGCCAGCGGCGACGCTTAGCCGCGGCCCGCATCGTCCGGCCGAGGGGGACGTCGGTTCCAGGGCGCTTCCAGCCGGCTTCCAGGCCTCCGGTCCATGGTTCGGAGGATGGTCCGTAACCGGCGGATCACGACCAGGAAGCGAGGCCCACCATGGCAGAAGTGATCGAATTCGACCCGATTCTCGTGTCGCCACCCGAACCCCAGGACACCCGGACACCCGAGTTCGAGATGAGGAACGGCACCCGTGTCGTTGTCCGGGCCGATGGCTCCATCGGCTCCGGCGTGCTCTTCACGGGCGAGACGCCCCCGACGGGCTGGGACATGCTGGCGACCGCAAACGACAGGGACTGGCCCTACCGAGGCTTCGAGGACTCCTTCCGCTACAGCCTCATCGGCACCTTCGTCGGCCGGGACATCCCCACCGAGTGGTTCTACATCGGCCGAGGCAGGACCATCATCGGGAACGGGCGCGTCTCCGGTCTGGGTGTGCGACTCCGGCTGGCCGTCAACCGCCCGCATGTCGATCAGCGCGCCGACGGCCCCAACCGGGGCGAGCTCCGCTGGCGCGTCAACGTCAAGGTCCACCAGTTCGCGGGAGGAGAAGCACCGCCGAGCGTCCCGCAGGACGGCTGGAAATGGTGTGAGAAGTGCCAGGGTCTGGCCTTCTCCGGCAACGGTGCCGGCCGGTGCCCGGCGGACGGGACGCACGACCACACCCGCAGCGGCAACTACACCCTGGTGGCGGACGGTCCGGGGTAGGGGGAGTGGACGTGGTGCCACCGGTGCCAGGGCCTGTTCTTCGCCGGCAACCGCTCGTTCGGGCGGTGCCCGGCGGGAGGTACCCACGCCACCGACGCGCTCGCGCTCAGCGGCAACTACACCCTCGCTTCGGCCGGCGCGGGCCAGCGTGGTTGGCGCTGGTGCGACAAGTGCCAGGGCATGCACTTCGGTGCCAACGGCCCCGGGCGGTGCCCCGCCGGCGGTGGCCACAACCCAGGCCGGGGTGACTACGTGCTGACACTCCGGCCGTGATCAGCGGCTCGCGGAGAGGCCTCGCGGGGTTGGGCGGCGGGGCCTCTACGCGAGCTCTGCCCTCATGAGGTGGCGTGGCCCCACCCCCCTCCACCGGGCGTGAGCAGTCGAACGACATCCCCGCTCTTGAGCGGGACCGTGCACTTGTCAGGCAGCCGCTTCGCTCGACCCTCATCACCCCGGGGCAGGAGCCAGTTCTCACCGACCGCCCCCGGGCCCCCGCCAGCCAGGCCCCACGGTCGCGACACCCGGCGCTCGGTAATGAGCGAGACGGTCACTTCCTCGAGCACCAGCAGGTCGCGCTCGATGCCCTCGCCTCCCGGCCATCGCCCGGTCCCGCCGCTCCCTCGCCTTAGGCGGTACCGCAGCACCCGCATCGGGAAGGACCGCTCCAGGGCCTCGATGGGCGTGTTCTGGGTGTTGGTCATCCCTGTCTGCACGCCGCTCATCCCGCGGCGCCCGGGCCGGCCACCTTGCCCGCCGGCCACGGTCTCGTAGTACACCCACCCGTCTCCGCCGATGAGGGTGTTGTTCATGGTCCCCTGGTTGGCGGCTCCGACGCGCTCGGGGACGGCCGCGGCCAGAGCGCCGAGGCAGACGTCGGCCACCCGCTGGCTCACCTCCACGTTCCCGGCGCCCACCGCCACGGGGGGCCGGGCGGCGACGATGGAGCCAGGCGGTGTCATCACGTGGACGGCCCGCATGACCCCGCCGTTGGCCGGGATCGTGGGGTCGGCCACCGACCGGATGGCGAAGGACACGGCGCTCACGGTGACCGCTTCCACGGCGTTGACGTTGCCCGCCCGCTGCCGGTCCGTCCCGGTGAAGTCGAACGTGGCCGTGTCTCCCTCGATGGTCAAGGTGAGGACGATCCGGGCCGGACGTTGCTGGTCGGCGGCCGATCCGCAGGAGTCGAGCTGGTCCTCGAACCGCCAGGCGCCGTCGGGCATCGCCGCCAGGGCCGCCCGCATGCGCCGCTCGCCGTAGTCGGTGACCTCCTGAAGCGGAGCGCCGGCATAGGTCGCCAGCCGCTCGACGCCCACCAGGTTGGCGCCCTTCTGGGCGTCGAGGTCGCCCCTGCGCTCGTCGGATGTGCGGGAGTTGGCCACGATCAGGGCCTCGACCTCGGGCGTCAGCAGCACGGGCGGGATGCGCATGCCCTCCTGGATCAGCTCGGTGGCGTCGGCGGGAATGGAGCCGGGCGCCATCCCACCCACGTCGGCGTGGTGGGCCCGGTTGGCCGCCCACCCCACGAGCTTCCCGTCCGTGTAGCACCCGGCCACCAGGGTGAGGTCGTTCAGATGGGTGCCTCCGGCGAAGGGGTCGTTGAGCACGACCTGGTCGCCCGGGCCCAGGCGGTCGCCCCAGGCGTCGATGGCGGCCTTCACCGAGGCCGGCATCGATCCCAGGTGGACGGGGATGTGCTCAGCCTGCACGAGCAGCTCGCCCGCCGGTGTGAACAGGGCCGCCGAGCAGTCGGCCCGTTCCTTGATGTTGGGGCTGAACGAGGCCCGTCGCAGCACCGCGCCCATCTCCTCGGCCACGCCCGTGAGCCGCGAGATTAGGATCTGGAGGGCGGCGGGGGAGAGCTCGGCGCCGTCGACCGCGGCGGTCATCGTGTGAGCACCCAGCTGCCGTCCTCGGCCACGTCGGCCCGCCATCCCTCGGGCACCCAGACGGTGCAGTCGGCCTCGGCCAGCACCGTCGGCCCGGCCGTCGCCTCGCGAGCCGAGCCGGGCGGCGGGCCGAGGTCGGCGGGCGAGGAGGCCGCCGGCAGCCGGGCGCGGGCCCGGATGGCCACCACCTCGATGGGAGCATCGGGGCGGGCGTAGCCGTTGCGCCGGCGATGCTCGCCGGGGAAGTCCTCCACCGAGCCCACGGTCAGCTCGTGGCTCTGACCGGCGTAGCGGCAGTCGAGGGACGTCTCCACCTCGGCGTCGGTCGAACCGCCGACGGCCGCTCGCACCTCGTCGGCCAGGCGGCGCCGGGCGGCGTCCAGCCCCTCGATGGGGTCGCCCGGTGCCCATGAGCGGACCAGATCCCGCTGCCGGGACGAGCACAGCAGGCCGACCGCCGACAGCACGCCCGCCCTGGGCGGCACCACCACCGCCTTCATGCCGAGAGCATCGGCGATGGCGCACCCGTGGAGCGGTCCCGCGCCTCCGAAGGCGACGAGGGCAAGGTCCGCAGGATCGATGCCCCGCTCGACGGTGACGGCCCGGACGGCGCGCTCCATGTTGGCGTCCACCACGGCCACGACCCCTTCGGGGGTCACCCCCGTGGCCTCCATGGCCGTGGCCGCCGCCCCTCGGTCGAGGGTCCCGAGCCCGGGGAACGTCGCTTCGGGGGGGATGCGGCCGAGGAGGAGGTCGGCGTCGGTGACGGTGGCGTCGGTACCTCCCCGTCTGTAGCAGGCAGGCCCGGGATCCGCTCCCGCGCTCACGGGACCGACCACGAGGGCGCCACCAGGATCGAGCCGGGCGATCGAGCCACCGCCGGCGCCGATGGTGTGGATGTCGAGGGCGGAAAGGCGGATGGGGAACCCGGCGGCGATCCGGGTTGCCGCCGGCTCGGGCACACCGCCCTGGATCAGGCACACGTCGGTGCTGGTGCCGCCCATGTCGAAGGTCACGGCATCGGGGAAGCCGGCGGCTGCCGCCGCCGCCGATGCCGCCACCACTCCGCCGGCCGGGCCGGAGAGAAGGAGGGCCACCGGCAGGTCGGCTGCCTCCTCCGCCGGCACGAGCCCGCCGGCCGAGGTCAGGACCAGCACTTCGTCCGCCAATCCCGAGAGCGACCGGAGGTAGCTCCGGCAGCGGGGACGCAGGTAGGCGTTCACCACCGTGGTCACGGTGCGCTCGAACTCCCGGAACTCGGGAGCCACCTCTGATGAACAGGTGACGTCGATCCCGGACGCTTGGAGGAAGGCGGCCACGGCCTGCTCGTGGTCCGGGTTCAGGTCGGCGTGGAGCAGGCAGACGGCTACGGCCTCAACCTGCTCGGGGATCGGTTCCAGGCTGGCCGGGTCGAGGGGGATGACCTCGGTGCCCGTGGCGTCCAGGCGACCCGTCACCTCGAGGCGGAGGTCGCGGGGTACGAGGGGCTCGGGACGGTCGGCCCACAGGTCGTAGAGCGAGGGGCGGTCCTGGCGGCCGATCTCGATCACGTCGGCCATACCGTCGTTGGTGACGAGGGCGACGCGGGCGCCCCGCCGCTCGAGCACGGCGTTGGTGGCGACGGTGGTGCCGTGGGCCAGCGCCGGGGGTCGGGTGTCGACCGCATCCAGCGCCTCCAGCCCCTCCCTCAGCCCGCGGGAAGGGTCGTCGGGGGTGGACAGGACCTTGGCCACGCGCCCGTCGTCGGCCACCACGTCGGTGAACGTGCCGCCCGTGTCCGCTCCACAGCGCATCTCGGCAGCGAGACTAGGTGGGCCATGACGGTCCCTCCCGACGCCGCTGCGGTCGCCCGGGTGGAGCGCTGGTTCCTTTCGCGGGGGCTGCCGCACTTCAGCGCCAACTACAGCGCCAGCCGGGACGTCTTCACCCGAGCCCTTCCCCTCCTGACCCTCATCCTCCTGTTCGAGTTGGTGGGCACGCTCAACTTCACCTGGGAGTGGTGGGTCAACGTCGTGGCCGCGGTAGCCAGCTTCGGCACCCTCCTGACCGTCTGGGCTGTCTCCAACCGTCTCCGGAGCCGTCGGGCGTTCGCCCGGCCGGACCGGGTGGGGCCCACCGAGCTGGCCGTGTTCGTGTTCCTGCCGGCGCTGCTGCCGCTCCTGGCCGGCGGGCAGCGCCTCACCGCGCTCAACACGCTGATCGGGAACCTGCTGCTGGTGGGTGCGATCTACCTCGTCACCAGTTACGGCGTCCTGCCCATGACCCGGTGGGCCCTGGGGCGACTCGGGGCGCAGCTGGGGGCGCTCCTGGGGCTCATGGTGCGGGCTCTACCCCTCCTCCTCCTGTTCGTGGTCTTCCTGTTCCTCACCACCGAGGTCTGGGAGGTCGCCGGGGGATTGAACGGGCCTTTCCTGGCCATCGTGATCGGCCTGTTCGTCGTCCTCGGGGTGATCTTCGTCGTGGGCCGGGTGCCGCGCGAGGTGGGCGACCTGGCGCGCTTCGCCTCGTGGGCCGAGGTCGAGCGGCTGGTCGAGGACACACCGGCCTCCTCGCTGGTCGTGGAGAACGGTCCAGGGACCCCGGGGCCGTCGCTGCTCTCCCGCCGGCAGTGGGGGAACGTGGGCCTCGTCGTGCTCTTCAGCCAGGGCCTGCAGGTCCTGTTCGTGAGCCTCATGATCGGGGCGTTCCTGGTCGCCTTCGGGCTCGTGGCCGTCACACCGGAAACCGCCGCCGCGTGGTCGGGCCAGGACGTGCACGTCCTCCTCCAGACCCGGCTGTGGGGAAGGTCCGTCGCCCTCACCGCCGAGCTGCTCCAAGTCGCCGGGCTCCTGGCCGCCGTCGCCGGCTTCTCCTTCACCCTCTCCCTGCTCACCGACGAGGCCTACCGCCGCGAGTTCCTGGAGGACGTCCTGTGTGAGGTCCGTCAGGCCCTCGCCGTCCGGGCCGTCTATCTCGCCGCCCGTGGCTGAGGAGCGGGCGGCGTCCCCTCAGCCGGTGGGTCGTTCGAGGTGGTGGCTTCCCGACCCGGAGCCGGTCGACGAGAAGGACGAGGACGACGGGCTCATGGGTGTGGGGGCCGACCTGGCCGTCGAGACGCTGGTCGACGCCTACCGGCGCGGCATGTTCCCGTGGCCCCACGCGGGGATGCCCCTGCCGTGGTTCTCCCCCCATCCCCGCGCCGTGATCGTCCCCGAACGGGTGCACGTCTCCCGCTCGCTGGGCCGCCGCCTCCGGGGCAGCGGATGGGAGACGACGGTCGACGCCGCCTTCGGCGCGGTGACGGCCGCCTGCGCTCAGAGGAAGCGGTCGGAAGGGACCTGGATCACCCGGGAGATGCGCCGGGCCTACGAGCGCCTGCAGGCTCGAGGCTGGGCTCACAGCGTCGAAGTGTGGGACGGCGACGACCTCGTCGGCGGGATCTATGGAGTCCGGGTCGGCGCGGTGTTCACCGGGGAGTCGATGTTCCACCGGGCCACGGACGCCTCCAAGGTCGCCCTCGTCGACCTCTGCCGCCGCTGGAGCGAAGCCGGTGGCGTCCTCGTGGACGTCCAGCTGCCCACCGACCACCTCCGTTCCATGGGAGCGGAAGAGCTGCCCAGGTCCGTGTTCCTGGCACGCCTGGCCGACGTCAGGGACCGGGTGGTGGGCATGGACACCGGGCGGCGGCCCGTCAGGCGACTGACCCCGGCTCGATGATGAGCACCTGCTCCTCGCCCATGGCGTCCTGCAGGGCCCGGACCGTGCGGCCCACGAGGGGGTCCTCGCCGTCCCACACCACCAGGGCCTCGTCGCCGTTCCGGGCCAGCCACGCGTCCCGCCGGCGGAGGGCGGCCCCGGCCTGCTGGCGGGAGTCCGGGCGCTTGGCCTGGAGCACGACCTGGCCGTCGGCGCGGCCCAGGAGGTGCCCGTAGCGACGGCGGGTGTCGGCCGGCCAGGGGGCTTCCTGCTCGGGGTAGGAGAGGACGGCGACGTAGGGAACGCCGGCGGCCGACGCCGCCTCGGCCGCCAGTTGCTCGGCTCCGAGCCCCAGCCCGGTGAGCACGACGACGTCGGGGTGGAGCTCCCGCTCGGCCGCCAGTAGCGCCGCGAGCTTCGTCTTGACCCGATCGGCGACGGGATTGGAGTCGTACCCGCCGAGTTCGGGAGGACGGTGGCCTGCGACCACGAGCCGGAACCCGGGCGGCACCCGCGGGTCGTCGCTACCAGGGCCGCCGCGTTTGCCGGGGGAGTCGGGGGGACCGAGATCGGTCGGCGGGCGGTCGCCGGTGCGACCGCGCTGGGTACGGCCCGCCTCCACCGCCAGGCGGTCGACCAGGTCGTTGATGGGATCGGTGCCGTGCCCCTTCACCCATGTCCACATGACGCGCGCGGGGTCTGCCTGCACGGCCCGGATGAGCGGCTCCCACAGGTCCCGGTTGGCCACCGGCTGCTTGGCCTTGTTGCGCCACCCCCGGGCCAGCCACCCCTCCCACCACCGGTCCCGAAAGCAATTCACCACGTAGGTGGAGTCGCTCACCACCTCCAGGGGGCCTTCCAGCGTGCTCACCGCCTCCCACGCGGCGGCGATCTCCATCCGCTGGTTCGTGGTGTGGGCCTCGGCTCCGCTGGCGAACCGGCCTCCGGGCACGGCCCACGCCCATCCCCCGGGGCCCGGGTTCCCCAGGCAGGCGCCATCGGTGTAGGCGGTCGTCCTCATCGCTTCCATTCAACCCGGGGACGGTCCCCCGATCGAACCGGTGACACTCAGGGGCGCCAGGGCACCGTTCGATGTCACCAGTTCGGTGGGTGGCACGGTCCAACCCGCCGCGGTAGCTCGGCCCGAGGTGGAAGCATGGAGGACGTGATCTTCGACGGATTCGCCCAGCAGGTGCCCGACATCGACCCCACGGAAACCGCCGAGTGGGTCGATTCCCTCGACGCGATCATCGAGTCGAGGGGAAAGGGACGGGCCCGGTTCCTTCTGATGAAGCTCCTCGAGCGCTCGCGGGAGCAGCAGGTCGGCATCCCCGCCACCGTTTCCACCCCCTACATCAACACCATCCCGCCTGAGCAGGAGCCCTGGTTTCCGGGCGACGAGCACACCGAGCGGCGCATCCGGGCCTACGTGCGCTGGAACGCGGCGATCATGGTCACCCGGGCCAACGCCAAGGCGGCCGGCATCGGAGGCCATCTGGCGACCTACGCCTCGTCGGCCTCGCTCTACGAGGTCGGCTTCAACCACTTCTTCCGGGGCAAGGACGACGGGCAGGCCGGCGACCAGGTGTACTTCCAGGGCCACGCCGCCCCCGGGATCTACGCCCGTGCGTTCCTGGAAGGCCGTCTGGACGAGAGTCACCTGGACAACTTCCGCCAGGAGATCGGCGGGGGCGGGCTCTCCAGCTACCCCCACCCGAGGCTCATGCCCGACTTCTGGGAGTTCCCCACCGTCTCCATGGGCCTGGCCCCCATTTCCGCCATCTACCAGGCCCGGTTCAACCGGTACCTCCTCAACCGCAAAATCGCCGATACCAGCCGCTCCAAGGTGTGGTGCTTCCTCGGCGACGGCGAGTGCGACGAGCCCGAGTCCCTCGGAGCCCTGACCCTGGCCTCCCGGGAGCAGCTGGACAACCTCATCTTCGTCGTCAACTGCAACCTCCAGCGCCTCGACGGGCCCGTGCGGGGCAACGGAAAGGTCATCCAGGAGCTGGAGGCGGTGTTCCGCGGGTCGGGCTGGAACGTCCTCAAGGTCATCTGGGGCTCCAAGTGGGACGAGCTGCTGGCCCGGGACACAGATGGCGTCCTGGTCAACAAGATGAACACGACCCTGGACGGCGAGTTCCAGAAGTACGCCGTGGAGTCCGGGTCCTACATCCGCGAGAACTTCTTCGGGCCCGACCCGCGCCTGCGGGCCATGGTCGAGCACCTGTCCGACGACGAGCTGCGCACCCTGCCCCGGGGCGGGCACGACTACCACAAGCTCTATGCCGCCTACAAGGCCGCGGTCGAGCACCAGGGGGCGCCCACCGTCATCCTGGCCAAGACGATCAAGGGGTGGGCCCTGGGCCCCGACTTCGAGGCCCGCAACGCCACCCACCAGCTGAAGAAGATGTCTAAGAAGGAGCTGCGGATCTTCCGGGACCGGCTCTACCTCCAGGACCAGGTGCCGGACGAGGCGCTGGACGCCGACATGCCGCCGTACTACCGGCCGCCTGAGGACTCGCTGGAGTACGAGTACATGATGGGTAGGCGGCAGGCCCTCGCCGGGTCACTGCCCAAGCGGAGAGTGCGGTGGAAGCCGGTGCCCGCGCCCAAGCCCGAGGTGTTCGACGGGCTCAAGCAGGGCTCGGGCGGCCGGGAAGTGTCGACCACCATGGCCTTCTCCAACCTGCTGCGGAGCCTCCTCCGGGACAAGGGCATGGGTGCCCGGGTGGTGCCCATCATCCCCGACGAAGCACGCACCTTCGGCATGGACAGCCTGTTCTCGGAGGTCAAGATCTACGCCCCCTTCGGGCAGCTGTACGACCCCGTGGACTCCCACCTTCCGCTGTCGTACCGGGAGGCGAAAAGCGGTCAGATCCTCGAGGAGGGGATCACCGAGGCCGGTTCCATGGCCAGTTTCACGGCCGCGGGCACGGCCTACGCCACCCACGGCGTGCCCATGGTGCCCTTCTTCACCTTCTACTCGATGTTCGGGTTCCAGCGGGTGGGCGACCTCATCTGGGCCTTCGGCGACATCCGTGGCCGCGGGTTCCTGTGCGCCGCTACCGCCGGCCGCACCACGCTTCACGGGGAAGGGCTGCAGCACGCCGACGGCCACAGCCTGGTCCTGGCGTCGACCGTGCCCAACCTGGCCGCCTACGACCCCGCCTTCGCCTACGAGATGGCCGTGATCGTGGAGGACGGGCTGCGCCGGATGTACGGCGAGGAGCCGGAGGACGTCTTCTATTACCTGACCCTGTACAACGACAACTACGTGATGCCGGC
>JBHENM010000372.1:0-1603 GCA_046262035.1 Acidimicrobiales bacterium
TGCGCCTCAAGTATCAGATGGCGGGCGTGCCGGGGCCGTCAAGGGGACGCTGCGGGACTGCGGCGCCGCCATCGGACGTTCCCGCGGCCTGGGCCATTCCCGCCATCGCGAGCGGCGCCTCCGTGTCCTCGCTCTTCGCCCCTTGACCCCCCTGGTCGGTCGGCCACCGAGGTTGTGGCCTCCTCCCGGACAGGGGGCGAGGCCGGGACCTCCTCGGCAACCATTGGGCCGCTTCATCGTCCCTACTGCCGCATCAAGGAGGTCCCTGCGTGAGCATGGTATGTGGGTTGGATCTGCACCGAGGCCAGATCACCTTCGACGTGTTGGAGGTGGAGACGGGCGACGTGTGGCGGGGCCGCATCTGGCAGCCGGACCGGGAGCGGTTCCGGCGCTGGCTGCGGGAGGACCTGACCGAACGGGCCCACGGCGGGCCGGTGGCGCTGGCCGTGGAGGGCTGCACAGGGTGGCGCTACGTAGTGGAGGAGATCGCCGCCGCAGGACTGGAGGCCCACGTGGCGGAGCCGGCGGACACCCAGGCGGCCCGGGGCCGCAAGAAGCACGCCAAGACCGATCGCAGCGACGCCCGGCTGCTGCGCGAGCTGCTCGTGGCCGGGGACTTGCCCGAGTCGTGGATCCCGCCGGCACCGGTGCTGGAGTGGCGGGAGCGGGTGCGGCTCTACAAGGCCCTGTCGGACCAGCGCCGGGTGTGGACCCAGCGCATCCACGCCGAGCTCTTCCAGCACGGTGTCGCCGTCCCCGAGGGGAGAATTCGTTCCGAGGAGACCCGGGCCTGGCTGGCCGGGGACACGGTCCAGCTGACCGTGGCCGCCCGCCAGCGCGTCGCCGTGGGCTATCGCATGATCGACGCCACCCAGGCCGAGCTCGAGCCGCTGAGGCAGGATCTGCAGCGCTTCGGTCGGCGCCAACCGGCGTGTCGTGCCCTGGTCGAGGCCCACTTCGGGATTGGCGGGCTGGTCGCGGTTGCGGTGTGGTCCGAGCTCGGCGACTGCCGGCGCTTCTCCCGCTCCATGCAGGTGGTGCGCCACACCGGCCTGGACGTCACCGTCGATGCCTCCGACCGCCGCCGAGCCGGTGGGCATCTCTCCCGGCAGGGTCCGGGGGCGCTGCGCTGGGCGCTGTTCGAGGCGGGCAAGTGCGCATCGCGGCCCACCAGCCCCGACTACGCCTACTACCAGGCCGTCAAGCAGGCCCACGACGGCAAGCTCGCCGCCATCGCCATGGCCCGCAAGCTGGCCCGGCGCTGCTACCACACGCTGCGGAGCCTCGACCCCGACTTCGTCTACACGATTCCCAAGGACGCCATGCCCAAGAACTGACGGCCGCGTCAGTCGGACTCGACGGTCGGGACCGCCCGACACGGACATCAGGGTCTCGCGGTCAGCTCCTGCCACGCGCATGCACGCCAGCACCCGTGCTGGACGGCCTTATAACACTGACGCGACCGCGCTCCCATTCCGGGGGTCACCCGATCTCGATTGTTGTCGCCGACGACACTGCGTTCGTCGAGCACCTAGGTAACGCTGGGCGCCCCCACGCCGTCGTGATTCCGACCATAGCCAGAGCGCTCCCTTTCACGAGAAGG
>JBHENM010000373.1:0-3568 GCA_046262035.1 Acidimicrobiales bacterium
ATTGCATCACGGGCCATGCGAATTGCTCGCTCCCGGAGCTCGGGCGGGTACCTCTTCTGAGCAGGGTGCTTCGATGTCATGCTCCATCCTCACTTCCAAGGTATGGAGCCTCCGCGGATCCCAGGCCGATTCACGGTCCGGTCGGCGATGCGGGCATAGACGAGGGTCATCGACAGCGACTTGTGCCCGAGGAGGGCGGCGAGCGCCTCCAGGCTCATGCCGCGGTTTTGCCTGCGTTGCGAGGGTGTGACGAAGCTGGTGGGGTGCGACGTGGGCGATGCCGGCCGAGGCGGCCGCCCTGTTCAGCGCCGCCCCCACCCGGGCCCGGCCGATACGGCGACCCCTGCTGATCCACAGGAACGGGGAACGGAGCTCGGTCGGGCGAGCGGCGAGCCAGGTGTCGAGCATCACCTTAAGCTGGGGGTGAAGCGGGATGTAGCGGTCATTGTGAAGCTTGCCGAGCGGCACCCGCAGCCAGAACGACGAGCCGATCTGGACCACGGCATCGATCGTCAGGTCCAAGAACTCGCCCACTCGAAGGCCGGTGCGCGCGATGAACTCGACGGCGAGGCGATCGAAGGGATCCTCCACGGCGCGCGCCGCCACGAGCAACCGGGCGGCGGCGGAGTCGTCGATGAACCGGGGCAGCGGCCGATCGAGGATGGGTGTGTCGGCGTCGGTCACCAGACGGCCGGTGGGAGCGTCGTCTGACTCCCACTCCACCAGACGTTCGAAGAAGTGGCGGAGTATCGCCAGCCGCTTGGCCTGGGTCTTGCGGGCGACCGGTCGGCTGTGCCCCTGGGCGGGGCGCTTCGCCAGCCAGAGTCGATAGGCCTCGACGTGGCGGCGACGAATATCGGAGACGCGGCTCACGTCGGCCGCTTCCCGTGAAAGGAACCGTGCGAACTCCCGCAGGGTCCCTTCGACCTGGCGCACCGTCCCCGGTCGGCGGGTCAGTGTCAGCTGGGTGAGGTAGGCCTGCATGGTCTCGGCCACGCCCGAGGCGACGGTGTCCCACTCGGCCCGTTGGAGCAGCCCGGCGGTACTCCGCGTCTTGCGGGGAGGTTCATGTAGGACACCGAGATGGAAGAGCGTCACCTGGGCCTGGAAGAGGGCCGCGGAGATCCGCTCGGCTTGACCGGCGCGATCGACGCCGAGGAGTGCCTCTCGCAACTGGTTCCTCGCAGTCAGGATCTGCGGGGCGGTGAGCGCGGCGGGCCCGACCCCGTGCAGCGCGGCGGCCTGGGCCAGTGATGACCATTGACGCTGCGGCCGGTCCCCGGCGAAGCCGATGGCGGTCGCTGCTGCGGTGAACTCCTCGAAGAAGGCTCGATGGGAGCGGGCGAATGCGTCTCCGAGGAAGGCCCCGGCGCCGACGAGATAGCCGGCCGGCGCGTGTGCCCGGCCGCTGGCCAGCAGCCACGAGGCCACCCGGCGCTGCGATCGAGGCAGCGCCAGCTTCTCCTCGACGCTCAACTCCTGCCATGCCGCGGCATCACCGACGCGGGCGCAGAACTGACGGCACAGCAGCCGGGCCCAGGCGGGCCTGGCCGATTCGGCGCTGCGGTGGTCGGCAACGAAGTGTTCGACCATTGCGAGCTCTGAGGCGTTGAGGGTGAACGCCTTCATGTCTCGGGTCGGGCGAGGTCGTGGTCGATAGCGGCCATGGCCCGGGCGTACTCCTCGGCGACCCAGCGGTCACCCAGATGAAGGTAGATCCGGGTCGACTCGATGGATCGGTGGCCGGCCTGGGCCTGCACGGCCTCGAGAGCCATGCCTGCCTCCCGGAGTCGGGTCATGCAGGTGTGGCGGAGTTGATGACAGGTGAGGCGACCTATCCCCGCCCGAGCGCGGGCCGACCCGATCACCTCATCCAGTCCGGAGGGCGAGAGCGGACGCCCCCGCCGAGGACCCTTCAGCGCCACGAAGACCCGCTGCGTCGAGGCGTCCAAAGGACGCTCTTCCAGGAGGTAGTCACCGACGGCCTGGAAGAACCGGGCCGAGACAGGGACGACGCGCTGGTTGCCACCCTTGCCCTCGGCGACGAACACCCGGCGTTCGCCGGCGTTCAGATCGGCGAGCCGAAGCCCAAGCACCTCGCAGCGGCGGAGGCCGCCCAAGAGCATGGCGTTGACCATGGCTCGATCTCGGTGCGTTCGCAGGGCATCCACGAAGCTGCTCACGTCGGTCGGACCGACCACCCGGGGCAGGGTCCGTCGGAGTGCGGATCAGTGCGCGGCTTCCCTTCCCAGGCTGCCCTGCGGAGCGCCTTCCCGCCGAACCTGACGGGACAGGGTTGGCGACCATGTCAACGTCCTCACGGGCGACCAGGTAGGTGAAGAAGCCGGAGAGAGTGGCCAGGCGCCGCTTGATCGTGCGCGCCGCCAGCCCAGATTCCCCATCCTCCAGACGCAGCACTTTGGCACCTTGCCGGGGACGACGCTGATCGGCGATGAAGGAGAAGATGTCCACCTTCCTGACGTCGGCCGGCTCCTTGACGACGACGCAGAAGAAGACCTTCAGGTCGTACGCGGCCGCCAGCCAACTGTTCACCCGGACACGGGCACCCAGGAAGGCGAGGTACTCGTCCACCAGCGGGTGTCCGACCGCCAGTGACTGAACCTCCCCGTCAACGACGGACTTGGTGACCTTCGGCGTCCACGCCATGGAGCCCCCTCCCACCCGGAGGTGATCCTGACAACTGCAGCGGGGCGGGTGGTGGACCACACCCTGCATATCTACGCCCCGCGGTTGACCTGGCGGCCGAGGCGCTGCCAGGTGCGGTAGCCGGCGACGCGAGTGGCGTCGGGGCGCTGGGCCAGGATGAGCCAGACGTTGTTGGCCGAGTAGGAGTGGAAGCGGGCGGCGACGTTGAGGAAGCGGGCCCAGTCCTCCCCGGAGACGAGGGCCTCGACCTGGGCTGTGAGGCGGTCGTGGAGCTGGCGGACCTTGTCGGTGTTGGCGGGCATGGCGGTGTTCCTTTCGTGAGCGGTGGAAGAGGCGGCGCGGGCGCGCCGGGTCAGGGCTGGAGGCGGGCGAGGATGGGGTGCAGGTAGGGCGTCTGGGCCGGCCCGATGGCCTCGGCCCGCCCGTCGGCCCAGAGGAAGCGCACGGCAACGACGTCGGTGGTGGTCTCCGGTACGGGGCCCTCGGGATCGCAGTGGCCGTAGATGCAGCTGGTGCCGTCGACGGGGAACTCGTGGATGGCGGCGGCGAGGCAGTCACCGTCGGGGATGGAGGGTGCAGGGCTCGGCCAGGCGGACCCACACCTGGATTCCGGCAAGGTCCGGACTCAGGTCGGAGGGACTCAGCCAGCCGGCATTGAGCCCGTCGTAGAGGACGGGGAACAGCGTCATTGGGCGCTCCTTTCTTCACGGGGTGCCCCCAATCGGCTGAGCCCGGGCCCAGCGTCAAGGCCGAAGAGCGGAGCGGCCGCAGCGAAGTCGAGGCGGGGGGTCCGGGGGCGCCAGCCCCTGGGAAGGCAAGAACGCGCCCCGCAGGGGCGACGGGCCTCGACTGCAGCGAGGGTGCGCAGCGTGCCTTGACGCAGCCACTCCGTCCCCCTGGT
>JBHENM010000374.1:0-1594 GCA_046262035.1 Acidimicrobiales bacterium
GCAGCGAGGGTGCGTAGCGTGCCTTGACGCAGTGACTCCGTCCCCCTGGTGCCACTCACCGATGACGGTGGCCCCGGGGTTGCTACGAGCAGGCCATCCTCCCGCGCCCGCCGGCCCGCCAGGGCCGAGCTGCGGGCGCAGTAAGCACAGCCTGCGAGGTGAGAGACCCCCGAGAAAAACCTGGTACCTGAGGAGGGGGGCGGGAGCGGAGCGACCAGGGGGGAGGCCGGCGGCGGCCGCCCCCCATGGGCCCGCCAGGGCCCATCCGAGATCGCGCCAGGTTGGCGTTGTGAAACGCCCTCTTTGGTCGCCGAGGAGGGGGTTGCGTCAGCGCCGCCGAGGCCCTTTATCGCCCACGCCGGGTGAGCGGCTTTCGCGAAACCCGGAAGGGGGTCGGCCCACCGGCCTTCGATCATCGGTCGGGCTCCTCGTTGGCCCGGGCGTCTGCTTTGGCGTCGGCCTTCGTCGTGTACAGCGCGACGTAGATGGCACCGTCGGCGTAAGTGACACGGACGAACTGGAACAGGCGATCGGGCTCGTGCGGCGGGTTGTCCTTCGGGTCGTGCACCCGGAAGGCTTCGACGACGACGGGCCAGTCCCCAAAGCGAGGGTCGGGTCGGAGGCCGAACTCGTTGACCAAGACTTCGATGAAGGCGTGCCCGTCGTCGAGGCCGGCGGGGCCGCTCCAGATTCGGAGCAAACGGTCTCCGCTATGCAGTGACCGCTGAGCCGCCGGGGTGGGGCCGACGGAGGCGGTTGAGAGGCCGAATCGCTCGACGAGTTGTTGGGCGAGAGGCGGCACGAAGGAGGCCACCGCCGTGACCCCCTCGTCGATGTCGTCGTGGGAGCTGACCAGCGCCGCCAGGTCGTCAGGGCTGTTAGCCGGCGCCCCGTGAGGAAAGGCGCCGGCCGAGTTGGTGTTGGGGTGGAGCGGGGCCGCCATCGCTCAGGCGCCCCGGCGCATGGCCTCGGCCCGGCGGGCCAGGCGCTCGGTGTCGTGGCGGGCCAGGAGGGCGGTGTGGAGCCGCTGTAGCTCGGGGCCGAGGCGGCGTAGCTGCGAGTACGTCGCCGGGGGGATGTGGCGACGCACGGCGTAGGTGCTCTCGTCGTCGAAGCGGGCCAGGCCGAACACCGCCAGGCGCCGCAGCGTCCGACACACCGGGGAGTGGTGTGCCGTGCCAGCGCCGAGGCCCAGGGCCTGGGCGAGATCGGCGACGTCGAGGGTGTAGCCGTCGGGGCGGTGGATCAGCGTGCCGGCCATACGGCGCCAGGCGAGAACGGCCGACGGGCCAAGAGTCGGCGTCCACACCAGTTCGCTGTAGGGGTCGTGGGGGGGAAAGCCCAGGGCGTCCACGACCGGGTCGGCCCAGGCCACCACGGCGAGTTGGGGGGGAATGGGGTTGTTGGTGCTCGGCATGTCTGCCTCCTGTTGGCGAGTCCCACGAGCTCCTCGCGGGGGTGTCCCTCACCCAGCGACCCCGGGGCCAGGGTCAAGGCCGCAGAGCGCAGCGCCCGCAGCGAAGTCGAGGCGGGGGGTCCCGGGGGCGCCAGCCCCTGGGGAAGATGAGACGCGCCCCGCAGGGGCGGCGGGCCT
>JBHENM010000375.1:0-4285 GCA_046262035.1 Acidimicrobiales bacterium
ACGTCGACGCCTTGCCAGAAACCCATGGTGGCGAACAGGCAGGACGTCTCGTTGGACCGGAAGACCTCGATCAGGGCGGGCTTGGGCAGGTCGTCCTGGGCGAGGACCGTGAAGGCCAGTCGGCCGGCCAGCGCCGCGTGGGCGGCACGCATCGCCCGCCACGAGGTGAACAGGGCCAGGGTACGCCCGCCTGCGGCCGTGATCAGGAACTCGAGCTCGGCGTGAGCCATGGCTTCGTGGTCGGGGTGACGGGGATCAAGTAGGCGGGGAACGTAGAGGAGAGCGGCCCGGCGATAGTCGAAGGGGCTGCCGACGTCGAGATCGACGGCGTCGTCGCCCAGTCCCAGCTGGCGGCCGAGTCCCGGCGGGATGGTCGCCGAGGTCAGGATGGGCGTGGCCGAGGACCATGCGACCTTGGCCAGCTCTCCGCCGACGTCGATCGGCGCGACCCGTAAGGCCGGCTGGGAGCCGGACTGCTCGACCCAGGTCACCATCTCGTCGCCGGCGTGAAGGATGGTCTCGACATCGGCGGCGAGAGAGTCCAGCGCTTTGACCGCCCGGTCCCGCCGGGCCTTCAGGGCGGGATCGTCATCGAGGCCTCGTAGCGCAGCCCGCTCGCTCCGCACCGCCTCGGCCAGGTCCGTCAGCCCCTCGCCCACGGCGGCGTCGCCCGTCGCCCCCTTCGGCAGCCGGTTGCCGACCAACGGGCTGAGCACACGGTCGATGCCGTCCCGGTGGCGGCCGAGGCCTGCGGCTGACGCCAGGCGGGCCACTGCTGCCACGCGGCCAGGAGTGAGCGTCACACCGAGGGCGCCGGCCATAACGTCGACGGCATCGTGCGCCTCGTCGAGGATTAGGACTTCGTGGTCGGGAAGGATGTGGCCGCCCGAGGCGACGTGAGCGCCGAGAAGGTGGAGGTTGACGACAACCACGTCTGCCTCCCGCGCTCGCTCGTGGGCGGCTTCGGCGAAGCAGCTCTGCCCGCTCGGGCACTCCTGCGCGCCGGGGCACTGGTCGGAGCCCACGCTCACCGACGACCACGCCGCCGCCCTGGGCTCGAAATCCAGCTCAGCCCGGTCGCCGGTCTTGCTGTCCTGGGCCCACGCCACCAGCCGGGCTACCTCCTTGCCGGTGGCGGATCCGGTGCCGCCCTCCAGGTCCAACGCCGGAGCTTCGCTCTCCCGGGTGGCCTCCAGGGCGGCCTGGCGGCATAGGTAGTTGCTACGACCCTTCAGGACGGCCCAGGTGAGGCCGGACCTCAGTCCGATCGCAGCGATGGCGGGAAGGTCCTTGCCCGCCAGCTGGTCCTGCAGGGCCTTGGTGACGGTGGCCACGATCACCCTTCCGCCGCTATCGGCCGTTCCCAGCAACGCCCCCGTCAGGTAGGCCCACGACTTGCCTGTGCCCGTGCCCGCCTGGACGACCAGCGGCCGCTCGTCGCGCACGGCCTGGGCCACCGCCTCGGCCATGGCGATCTGACCGGCCCGGACCTCACCGCCGCCGTCGAGCGCAGCCGCCAGCGTCTGAAGAGCGGAAGCGGCGTTCATGTGGACACTTCAGCACGCCGAGCGCGCCGAGGGATCAGGTGCCGGCGGGCTGATCGCAAAGGCCGCAGTTGAGCGGCGAGCCGACGCGGCTTTGGCGCTGGGCGTCGTCCAGGACCCACGGGGCAGGCCGGAACGGAGGGTCGTGGCGGACGTGGCGGCGATGCCCGCAGGACAGCTCGGCGACCCAGGCTCCGGTGTCGTCCTGGTGGAACCCCTCGATGGTCCGCTCCACGAGGACCGACTCTACCGGGAACAACCGCAGGAAAATTGCCCGCGAGGGGTATCGCTCATCGCTTCCCGGGCGATGACAGGGGTGAGATGCCCACCGAATCAGCGTCTCCAAGCGAAAAGGCGACCTGCCGGCGACGGCAGCAAGCAACGTCACCGGGCCTGCGACCGCAGGTGGCCGGACTACCGAACTGGAGCGAACAATGATCACCGGAATCCTCGCAGGAATCGCAGCCAAGCTCGCGGGCATGGGCGTGGCGGCCAAGGCCGCAGCCGGGCTCGGCATCGCCACCGTCGCCACCGCAGGGGTGGCCATCGTGGTGCCCGTCGTCGTCCCCGATGCACCCGGGACCACCGCGGCGGTCGAGGTCCAGCTCCCGACCGTGCCCACCGGCAACGCCGACCGGGGTCTGGGCATCGCCGCCGACGCCACGAGCGGACAGCTGCCGGCCGGCGCCCAGACAGGTCTCGACATCGCCCGCCAGACGCCCGCCGCCGACCACCTGCCCGAGTTCGTGCCCGGCCCGCCCGCCAGCGTGCCCGTCAGCCCGAACGCCGGGGCCGCCGCAACCGGCATCGACCGGGCCCGCGAAACCCCCGCCGGAGCCCACCTGCCGCCGTTCGTGCCCGGCCCTCCCGCCAACGTGCCCCCCACCGCCGGCCCGCCCGCCAACGTGCCCCCGATCGCCGGCCCGCCCGCCAACCTGCCGCCGGCCGCCGGAGCAGGGGCCACGGGAATCGACACCGCCACCGGTACCCCGGGCGGTCAGCACATCCCCCCGTTCGTCAAGGGCATGTTCGGCCGCTCCTGAGCCTCCGCACACCCTTAACGCCGCGAGGCCCCGCACCGTCGCGGGGCCTCGTGCGCGTAGTCTTGTCGGGAACCCTCAAAGAAGGGCTCGAAGTGGCCGATAACACACCTGTGGAACCTCGGCGGGAGCGCGCACCGCGGCTTGGTGAAGCCTTCCCCTCCCTCCTCGTCGCCGCCCAGTCGGGCGGCTCCTGGGCGTTCCAGAGCCTCTACCGGACCCTGGCACCACCGGTGGCCGGCTACCTCCGCCTTCAGGGTGCCGACGATCCGGACGACCTCACCAATGAAGTCTTCCTCAACGTGTTCAGTGCCATCGGGTCGTTCAGTGGTGACGAGCCCCAATTCCGCTCGTGGGTGTTCACCATCGCCCATCGGCGGCTCGTCGACGAGCGGCGGCGCGGCGGCCGCCGACCGCAGATCTCTTATGGCGAGTCCGCCGAAGCGGTGGACTCCGGCGGCGATGTGGAGGACGAGATTCTCCGCCGGCTGAGCGTCGAGCGGGTCCGGAACCTCTGCGACCGCCTGGCTCCGGATCAGCGCGACGTCTTGCTCTTGCGCCTCGTCTCAGCCATGACCGTCGACGAAGCCGCCGAAGCGCTGGGCAAGTCCCCGACCGCGGTCAAGGCCCTCCAGCGCCGTGGCCTGGGCGCCATCCGCCGGCTCTTCGAGCGTGAGGGGGTATCGCGGTGACGCCCGACGACGATTACGTAGACGACATGGGAACGCCAGTGCTCGACGACGGGGCCATCGAGGCCTTCTTCCTCGGAACCGGCCAGGCGAGCTGGGGACAGGACCGGGCCCTTCTGACGCTGGCCGAGGAGGTTCTGGTCGCAACCGGCGGACCTCCCCCCCGTCCCAACCGTCCCCTCTTGGCGTTCCTGAACGACCCAACCTCGGCGACCTCTTCCGCCCCCGCTCTGGTGGCCGCACCGACTGTGCCTGCGGACGCCCCGACCCCCTGGCGACCCCGGCCTGCCGAGCCCCCGGTGAACCCTACCGAGCCGACCAACCTGCGGCTCCTCTCCCGCCGGTTGCGCCTGACGGCGGGCATTGCCGCCGGCGTCGGGATCGCGGCCGCAGCCCTCGCCGTGGCGGGAACGACCGGTGTCATTCCCGATCCGGCCATGCGGACAATCGTCCGAGTGGTCGAGGCGGTTACCCCGTTCGAGCTCTCCGAGCCAAGCGAGCCGCCGCTGCCGGCGGCGCCTGTCCCACGGCCCGGCACCGCCTCGGACCTACCCGCCGCGCCCGGCACCGAATCGGTTCCCGCCGAGCAGAGCGATGCGACGGAGCAGGCGCCCGCCGTCACGCCATCGTCGGGATCGCCTGAATCCCTACCGCCGACCGTGGAGGGCCCAGCCCAGCCCGGCAGCACCGGTATCGACCGGGCCGGTCAGACCCCGGCGGGATCGTTCATCCCGCCGTTCGTGACCGGCGGGCCGGGCGGGCCCGGCGCGCCCCCGAACGACGACGGCGGCGGTCCGCCCGCCGCTGGCGTCGACCGCGCTCGCGAGACTCCCGCGGGGACGTTCATCCCGCCCTTCGCCGGGGGCCCGCCAGGCCGGCCCTGAACCACCTCGCCGTCTCAGTCGATCTCGAGGACGATCTTCCCCCGCATGTGGCCGGCCTCGATGAGACGGTGGGCTTCGGCCGCCTCTTCTAGAGGGAACGTGCGCTGCACGTGGACGGTGAGGGCCCC
>JBHENM010000376.1:0-13403 GCA_046262035.1 Acidimicrobiales bacterium
TCTCCCTACGCCCGAAAGCAGGTCACCACTTCCAGGTCTCGGCTAGACCCTGCCGCACGGAATCCGCATAGCCCTCGAGGGCGCCCAATCGCTCCTCCGGGTTCAGCTTCATCTCGGAGGAACGCACGAACCAGGCCGGTAACCCGTCGAATCGTCGGGCCTTGATGACGGCGAACACGGACTCGATCACGTACTGGTCACCGAGGCCGACTGTCCCCAGCCCGGCCAGCAGCTCGCTGAACTGAATGGGGGCGGCTGGCCCACCGGGGGCGCGCTGAGGTGCTTGGCGCCTCCAGGCCATGGTCAGCCTCTGGCGCATCGAGGTCGTGAGCCCGTCGAGGACCCCTAACAGCTCCTCCGAGGTCACAGGCGAGCCACCGCTCCGGACCGACCATGCCGCGCTCCCGTCCTCGGCCCGGACCTTGAGAAGGGCAAACACGGACTCGACGTGCAGCCCTTCGCCGAGTGACGTGGTGCCGTACCCGGCCAGCAGCACGCTGAATGGCGTGGGCTCCTCAGCCACCCGACTCGTCCTCCACGACATCCACGGCCGAAAAAAGGTACTCGGTTGCCCTGCTTGGTTGCCCTGCTTGGTATCTTCCTCCCAATACCGCCGAGGGGACGCCATGACCACAAGTAGCACGTCAGTACCGTCGCGACCTCTTGCATTGGCGGTAGCGGCCTTCCTCGTGGGCGCCCTCCTCGTGCTCCTCGCGCCGACGGCCGCGGCGGAAACTTTCTCGAACACGACGCCGATCACGACCCCGATCCGCCCTGCGGGGGCGCCGTGGGTCCGGCGACCCTCTATCCGTCGAACATCAATGTGACGGGCCTGACGGGCACGGTCTCCGACGTGAACGTCACGCTCCACGGGATGAACAACTGGAGGGGCGACTTCGAGATCCTCCTGGTCAGCCCCGGGGGCGCGAGGAACCTTGTGCTGCTGTCGGACGCCGGAACTGGCGACGTGAGCAACTTCACGCTCACCTTCGACGACTCAGCCGCCGCGCTCCTCCCCCAGAACACGGCGTGGGGGCCTTCCCCGCTGACGGCGAAGCCCACGAACTACACCGAGCTCAGCGGAGCCGAGACCTCGTTCCCGTCTCCGGCTCCTACGCCGCTGAACAACCCGGCTCCGGCGGGATCAGCCACCCTGGCGTCGGCGTTCAACGGCATCGCTCCGAACGGCAATTGGAGTCTGTACGTCGTCAACGACGCCTGCGACGATCCGGTGGAGACCATTACCGGTGGGTGGACGATCGATATCAGCACTGCCGGCGGGGCGGGCACGAACACGACGGTGGTCGCCGTTCCCAATCCGTCGACGACCGGCCAATCGGTCACGTTCACCGCGACTGTCACCTCCGGCGGCAACCCGGTGACGTCCGGGACCGTGACCTTCACCGAGGGGGCCGCCATCCTGGCCTCCAACGTCGCGGTCAATGACAGCGGTCAAGCGTCCTTCAGCAAGTCCGACCTGGCCGAGGGCAATCACATCATCACCGCGACCTACAACGGCACCGCCGCGTTCGCGACCAGCTCGGGGACGGTGAACCAACGCGTCAACAATTCCACCGTCGTCACCGGGAACCAGTACTGCAACACCGGTCCCATCACCGTGAACGCACTACCCAACCCGGCCACGCCCTACCCGTCCAACATCTTCGTGACCGGCGGTCCCACCAACCTGGGCAAGGTCACGGTGACGCTGAAGAACGTCACCCACGAATTCCCCGATGACATCGACGTCCTGCTTGTCGGCCCCGCCGGTCAGAACCTGGTTCTGGTCTCCGATGCCGGCACGAACACCAGCAACGTCACGGCCACCTTCGACGACGCCGCGCCCGGGCAGCTGGCCCAGGCCGCCCCCTGGGGTGCCCCGGGCTCGACCGTGTTGTCCCAGCGCACCAACTACACCCCGGTCGGCGAGGTCGACGCCTTCCCGGCACCGGCGCCTACCCCGTCAACGGCCACCAGCCTCGCTACCTTCAACGGCACCAACGCCAACGGCAACTGGAGCCTCTACGTCGTGAGCGATGGTGCCCCCCAAACGGGCACGATCGCCGGCGGGTGGTGCATCGCCCTCACCCCCACTTTGCTGACCCCGACCATCTCTACCTCGGCAACCACGCCGGTGACCATCGGCAGCTCGATCTCCGACACCGCCACGGTCACCGGTGGCGCCAGCCCGGCGCCTGCGCCCACGGGCACGGTCACGTTCACCCTCTTCGGGCCGGGCGACCCCACCTGCACCGGGGCGCCGATCTTCACCAGCGCGAACCGGCCGCTCTCCGGTGGGCCACCGCCCACGGCTGCCTCCGGTCCCTTCACGCCCACGGCGGTCGGCACCTACAGGTGGATCGCGGTCTACAGCGGGGATACCAACTACACGTCGGTCACCAGCCCGTGCAACGCGGCCAACGAGACGTCGGTGGTCAACCAGGCCACGGCCACGATTTCCACCTCGGCGACCACCCCAGTCACTCTCGGCAGCCCCATCACCGACACCGCCACCGTCACCGGTGCCGCGACACCTGCGCCCACACCTACCGGCACAGTGACGTACACCCTGTTCGGGCCGGGCAACCCGACCTGCACCGGCGCCCCCATCTTCACCAGCGCGAACCGGCCTCTCGGCGGGGGCCCGCCGCCCACGTCCACCTCGGCTCAGTTCACGCCCACCACAGCGGGCACCTACAACTGGGTGGCGGTCTACAGCGGTGACGCCAACTACCCGTCGGTCACCAGCCCCTGCGGGGCCCCCAACGAGACGTCGGTGGTCAACCAGGCCACGGCCACCATCGCCACGTCGGCGGCCACGCCGGTCAGCATCGGCAGCCCGATCTCCGACACGGCCACGGTGACCGGGGCGGCCAGTCCGGCACCCGCGCCCACGGGCACGGTCACGTTCACCCTCTTCGGGCCGGGCGACCCCACCTGCACCGGCGCCGCGATCTTCACCAGCCCGGCCCAGCTCCTGTCCGGCGGACCACCGCCGACGGCGGGCTCCGGTCCGTTCACGCCCACCGCGATCGGCAGCTACAACTGGGTGGCGGTCTACAGCGGCGACGCCAACTACGGGCCTGCCACCAGCCCGTGCGGGGCCGCCAACGAGACGTCGGCCGTGAACCAGGCATCGGCCTCGATCGCGACCTCCGCGACCACGCCGGTCACCATCGGCAGCCCGATCTCCGACGCCGCCACCGTGACCGGTGCCGCCGCCCCTGCGCCGACACCGACGGGAACAGTCACCTACACGCTGTTCGGGCCGGGCGACCCCACCTGCGCCGGCGTCCCCGTCTTCACCAGCGCCAACCGGCTTCTCGGCGGCGGGCCGCCCCCCACGTCCACCTCCGCTCAGTTCACGCCCACCGCGGTCGGCAGCTACAACTGGGTGGCGGTCTACCGCGGCGACGCCAACTACGGGCCTGCCACCAGTCCGTGCGGTGCCCCTAACGAGGTGTCGGTGGTCAACCAGGCGACGGCCTCGATCGCGACCTCGGCGACCACGCCGGTCACTCTCGGCAACCCCATCTCCGATACCGCCACCGTGACGGGTGCCCCGGCCCCTGCGCCCACACCTACCGGCACGGTGACGTACACGCTGTTCGGGCCGGGCGACCCCACCTGCGCCGGCGCCCCCGTCTTCACCAGCCCGAACCGGCTTCTCGGCGGCGGGCCGCCCCCCACGTCCAGCTCCGCTCAGTTCACGCCCACCGCCGCGGGCACCTACAACTGGGTGGCGGTCTACGGCGGCGACGCCAACTACCCGTCCGTCACCAGCCCCTGCGGGGCCCCCAACGAGACGTCGGTGGTGAACCAGGCGACGGCCACCATCTCGACCTCGGCGACCACTCCGGTCAGCGTCGGCAGCCCCATCTCCGATACGGCCACGGTCACCGGTGCGGCCAGCCCGGCCCCGACGCCCACGGGCACGGTGGTCTTCACCCTCTTCGGTCCCGGCAACCCCACCTGCACGGGCGCCCCCATCTTCACCAGCCCGGCCCAGCCCCTGGCCGGCGGGCCACCGCCGACGGCGGGCTCCGGTCCGTTCACCCCCAGCGCGCTCGGCACCTACAACTGGGTGGCCGTCTACAGCGGCGACACCAACTACACGCCGGCTACCAGCCCCTGCGGCACCCCCAACGAGACGTCGGTGGTGCCCAAGGCCAGTCCCGCCATCGCGACCCAGGCGTCGCCCGGCGGGCCCGTCCCGAACACGGCGGTCTCCGACACAGCAACCGTCTCGGGTGGCTCCAACCCCACCGGCAACGTCACCTTCCGCCTGTACAGCGACCCCGCCTGCACCACCCAGGTCTTCACCTCGACGAACAACCTGATCGGCTCTACGGCGACGTCGGGTTCCTTCACCCCGGCCTCCCCCGGCACCTACTTCTGGACCGCGGTCTACAACGGGGACGCCAACAACAACGCAGCGACCTCTCCGTGTGGCGCCCCCAACGAGTCGGTGACCATCACCAAGGCGAGCCCGACCATCGCCACCCAGGCATCGCCCGGCAACCTGTTGGGGGCGGCCGTGCGAGACGTCGCCACCCTCTCGGGAGGCGTGAGCCCGACCGGCGACGTGACGTTCCGGCTGTTCTCCGACAACACCTGCACCACCCAGGTGTTCACCTCCACCAACCCCGTGTCGGGAGGAACCGCTACTTCCGGTGACTTCACCCCTGCCGCCGCCGGCACGTACTACTGGACCGCGGTCTACAACGGGGACGCCAACAACAACGCAGCGACCTCTCCGTGTGGCGCCCCCAACGAGTCGGTCGAGATCACTCCGTTCCAGGCGCCGCCCTTCACCAAGACGATCACCGGCGACATGCTTGGCCCGGTCACGGTCGGCGCCGGTGAGAGTGTCCTGATCACCAACGCCCGCGTGGTGGGCCCGGTGACGGTCGAGCCGGGCGGCGCCCTCACCGTGGTCGGCTCGAGGATCGCTCGGGGCATCACCGCCGACGCCCCGAGCTTCTTCAGCCTGTGTGGCACCGAGGTGAGCGGCCCGTCGCCCACGCCGGGCGTCGCGCTAAGCGTGACCAACGCCACCGTGCCCATCCGGGTGGGCGATCCGGCGAGCGGCTGCGCCGGCAATCGCTTCGCGGGTCACGTCGTCCTCACCGGCAACCTGGCGGTGATATTTGGGGCCAACGCCGTGTCCCACAACGCCACCATCAACACCAACGGGCCCGGCAACACCGTGATCAAGGCGAACACCGTGTCCGGCACCCTGGCCTGCTCCGGCAACAACCCGCCGCCCACCAACTCCGGTCAGGTCAACACGGCCGGGGCCAAGACCGGGCAGTGCGCGGCGTTGTAGGGAAGCGCGTCCCCCGCACAGTGGGCGTCAGGTGCCGACTCTTCGGTAGATGAGGTCGAAGTCGCTCGTGTAGTTAGTGCCGTCCTCGGCGATCTCCCAGCGCCCGGTGATCGTGGTCCCGTCGTCGCTGAAGGTCGCGGCGAAGCGCTGGGAGAACGGCTCGCCGTCCCGCCACAGCTTCCACTCGCCGTTACCGATGCTCATCTCGTAGACGCGGCAGACGCCACGCTCGTCGGAGTACAGCTGGAAGTAGGTCCCGTTGGCCGCGTCGCATCCGATGATGGAGACGTTGTCGGGCGCCTCGGGAAGCTCAGCCGTCCCGCTCTCGACCAGATGTGCGCCCGAGGCGTGCCACTCGAAGGTGACCCGTCCGCCGCCGGGCCACGACTCCCCGTCGGGCCATCTCGCCTCGAAGGTCCACTCGCCGACCAGAGGCTCGAGCCGGCGTAGCGCTTGCTCCGCGGTTAGTTGGTCCATCGATCCGCCCTTTCCTGGCCATGGTGCGAGCGTCGATGTCAAGCTACCCTTGGACGTACGGAAATGGCGGGGGGCGGCGACGGTGGAGCGTCCGCAGGGCTGTCGGACTCGAGGAAGCACCGCCCTCATCGGGATACTCCTGCTCGTCGCGACCGCGACCGCGGCCGCGTGCGGAGACGGGGACGGCGAGGGCGCGGCCACGCGGGAGGCGGACGGGCTGACGAGTACGGCGCCGGAGGCAACCCGACCCGTTCTCTCGGGAGTGCTCTCCCGTCGAGACGTGGTCCCGTCGGACGCAGAGGCGACCTACAGCTACTTCGCCGGTGGCGACGCTCCGTGTCAGGAGCCGGACGATCCTCGGTCGATCCGGGTCCCGGCCACGATCTACGTTCCGGACCGGGTCGCCTTCTGCTTCGGCACTACCTTCCTGCAGAGAGATACCACGGTCACGTTCCAGCCTCCGAGCGGAGCCGCTCAAACGGAAACGCTCCGTGGCCTTTGGGTCTATCGGGACTTCCTTCCCGGCGATCCCCTCGGTGAGTACCGAATCACTGCGCAGGCGGGATCGGACACAGCCACCGCGACATTCCGGTTGGTCCGCCCCCAGCAGCCCTGGCTGGTGGTCTTCGAGCCGCACGTCGGACCCCCGGGCACCACCTTCCGGGCTGCATTCAGCGGCTTCCGGCCGGCGGAGAAGGTGCGTATCCACGTCTGCCGTCGAACGCCGTACCAGGGCGGCCGGGTTTCGTTGACGTGCGACTACCTCACGACCTTGGCGATCGACGCCGACGGCAACGGCGAGTCCGTGTTCTCCATCCAGACGATGGCTACCGATCCCGTCGGCGAGTACTGCCTGATCTCGCCCACGATCGCCCAGCAGCTGCCTCCCGACCTCGATGACTGCCAGAACACGTTCAAGTTCTCCCTCGTGGCGCGATAGAAAGCGGCCGGTGTTGGTGCTGACCCGGTCCGAAGTGCTCGATGTACGCCAGCTCGTCACGGTCGCAGAGATCACCACGTCGGTCCGAGACATCGCCGCCGAAGTCGACTTCGATCATGCGACGGTCGGGCTCAAGGACCCGTCAGTCATCATGACAAGGGTCTGCTCGGCGATCACCTACGCGCTCGGTTGCTGACCGCCGGTCGGCGCCCCTCTGCCGACCGGCGCGGTAACCCCTACGCGCCGCCCAGGCTGGCGTCCAGAAGCTTGACTCCCACCACCAAGGCGATCAACCACAGGCCGAAGAGGCGCCATCCGGCACGCGCCGCGAGCGCGCCCAGTAGGCCCACCCCGACCCCTGCAGCGGCGACCCCCAGGGCCAGCAGGAACTGAAGGCGTCGCTCCGACGTCTCACAGTCGTGCGCGCACCCGCCGAGGAGCGTGCCGTAGAAGCCGAGCAGGGCGAGCACGCCGCCGACGACCAGCGCCATCGCCACGGCTGCCCGCCGCCCAGGAGGCGGGAGGTCCGACGTCTGCCGTGGCCGGCGGCGCCAGCTCCACGCGTCCGAGGCCGCTATGGACGACCTCGTTGCGGCCCTGTCCGCCGTCGAGGTCGTCGTCACCAGGGCCGCCGACGAGCACGTCGTCTCCGCGCTCGCCCCGGATCCGGTCTGCACCGTCTCCCCCTTCAAGCCGGTCGTTGCCGTTGCCGCCGTTGAGGATGTCATCGCCGGCGCCACCGTAGAGGGTGTCGGCGCCGTTCCCGCCGTCGATCCGGTCGTTCCCCGACCCGCCATAGACGGTGTCGTCGCCGTTGGAGTCGACCACGACATCGTCGCCGCCGAGGCCGCAGATGACGTCATTGCCGTCGGTTCCCCTCAGGATGTCGGCGCCCTCGGTGCCGCGGACGGTGCAGGCGATTGCGGCCTGGGTGAAAGTGAAACGGGAATCATTGGCGGGCGATGCCAGCATCATCCGCTGGCGGTCGAACTCGACAGGATCGAGCCCCGCGGCATCGGCGATCCGGACGTTGCACATGTCTGTCTCGGTCAGCCCGGTGAGCGTCGAGGAACCACCTATCGTCGTATTCACCTCAGCCTCGAAGCCACTGGTGCACGCTACCGAGAAGCGCACAGGAAGGCCGGCAAGCGAAGCGTCCCCGGCATCGGCGGCGATGGTGAGCTCGGCCGGGAGCGGCGCTCCGATGCGGTTCCCGAAATGCACCTCGCCGCCGTCGGCAGCGATGACGGCATCAAGGGTCGGGCCCGTCAGCACGACGTATCCAGGCGCCGCTTGCTGCGTCACCGTGCACTGGGACCCGACAGGATGGGACCCGAGCGATCCGACGACTCCGGCAGTGAGGACGACCGGTGCTGAAATCGACTCGCCTCCACCGGGCGGAACGCAGCGGGCTTCGTAGGTGAAGGTGTGTACTTCGTCTCCGGCGTTGACGACCGAGGAATACACGGCGAGATCGGCCGTCGCCGGCGGCTCACAGTCGAGCCGCAGATCGAGGTCCATGGCCGGTGGTGGTATCGAGAGAACCGGTGTCTCGACGAACGCTCTATCGGGGTCGCCCGGTGCGTGGCAACCCACGGCCGACGCCCGGACCTGGTAGTAGCCGGCGATGACGTCCCAGCCGAAGTGACCGACTCCGTCGGTCGTGTCGGGGTTGGCCCGATTTCCGGGCGACATCACAGCCGACCCGTCCTCGACGACCGTGAAGGGTCCGGACTCGGCGTCGGAGCGCAGCAGGGTCACGGTCGCCCCGACCACCGGAGCGCCCGAGGTGTCACGGACCAGCCCCCTGGGGTCGATGTAAACCGTGAACGACTGCTGCTGCACGGTGCCGTCCGGACAGGCGATGCGGATCGTGATCACGACGTTCCCGGGTGAGGAGAATCCGGCGACTTGGCCCGAGTACGTACCCGGCGCCGTCTCGCCAAGAGCGACGCCCTGGCGCAGCAGCGCTCCGCCCGAAGCAACGTCATAGGTCGCCGTCCCACCGGCGCACCCTGACGTGGTGAGGGTGAGCGGGTTCACCCGGGCGCACAGAAGGAACGCCTTGGTCGTCCGTCCGCGAGGGGACAATCGTCGTACCGGCTGCGGGCGGGCCCGTTCCGGGCAGGACGACCTCCACATCAGGGACCGGCCCTGAGGAGACCGCCACGTTCGACACCCGACGCGGCGCCAGCGGGCTGTTGGTGGGCGGGAAGCCGCGAACGTCGTCGTCGCCGGCGCTGAGCCCTGAGGCGAAGAAGCGTCCGGAGTCGTCGGTGAAGGTGACGAACGGGCAACGGCCGCCGGTGGACGGGCAGACCTCGACGAGCGCGCCCGCCACCGGGGAACCGCCGCTCGCGCCACCGACCACGCGTCCATTCAGTTGCAACGTCCCGCTGCCCGAACCGTTGCGAACGGCGAAGCGGTGCACGCCGACGTCGAAGCTGTTGCTGGATGTACGGGCGAGGCCCGTGGGGGCGCCGTCGAGGAAGGCGCCGTTGGTCAGCGAACCAGGGAGCTCGAAGAAGCCGGACGGATCGCCATTGCCGCTGGAGAAGCCAGCCCCGGCCGACGTTCCCCCGAACCCGTTGCTGCCACCACTGGCGTCGCCGGTCTCCCAGAGGATGGAGTCGTAGTCGAACACGATCTCGAAGTCGCCACCCCCGGCATCCACGAGGTAGAGGCGGAACGTGTTCAGCTTGTCCGTGTGGCCCCCGAAGTACCCGACATCCTCCCAGTAGACGCAGAAGGCGCGGCGGCCTTCGAACATCGTCGAAGGCCATAGGCCAAAACCTTGGGATCGACGAAGTGCGGGCAGAGCTGCTGCCCGACGAGAAGGTGGCGGCGGTCGAGGCCCTTCAGGCAACCGGGAAGCGGGTAGCGATGGTGGGCGACGGCATCAACGACGCGCCTGCTCTCATGCAGGCCAATGTGGGCATCGCCATCGCTGCCGGTACCGACGTTGCCATCGAGTCAGCGGGGGTAATCCTCATCAGCGACCGGCTCGACGACATCGTCGGTGCCCTCATCTTGGGCAATGCGGCCTACCGCACGCTCACCGGCAACGTCCTCGTGGCTGTGACGTTCAACATCGTGGGAATGGCCCTCGCCATGCTGGGTCTCGTGACCCCCGCGCTCGCTATCTCGTGGATGCTCGTCAGCATCTTTGCCATCCTCCTCAACACGCTGCGCATACGTCGCGTTGACCTCGAGCGCGATGCGGAAGCGGTCGACGCCGAGCCGCTCGCGGAGGCCGAGTTCGTGGTGCCGGCCATGCACTGCGAGGGCTGTGCCGAGAAGATCACTACAGCGTTGACCCCAATGGTCGGTGTGAGAGAAGTCCGACCCAAGATCCCGCAGAAGCGGGTGTACGTGCGCTATGAGCCCTCAGTGCTGGACGAGGCGCAGCTGAAGGAGACTCTGGCCTCATCCGGCTTCAGCGCCGTCGACGCCTAGAGCATGGCCGGCATTGACCGCCGATCGCGCTGGGCATCGGCGCTCCTGCTGGTGCCGCTATTCGGGGCGTGCGGAGGCGATGGCAAAGACAAGTGGCGACCCGCTGGCGCTGGAGGGGAAGCCGTCCAATTCCTGTTCCCGGACGATCCTCGACGGCCACAACCGCGAGGCAGCCGGTGAGCCCACACGCGGCCGAGATGCTGGCCGTGTTCGCCACCGCGGCCAGGGGCGCCATCGCGCACTCGCCCAGCGGGGCATCCTCGTCACGCTAAGGCCGTCGCCGCCTACGGTGGCGGGTCGTGGCCGTCGAGCTCCCGACTGCAGACGGGGCGCTCTACGGCCTCTTCGTGGGACCACCGTCGAGGGCAGAGCTGGAGCGGTTCTTCTTCCTTGATGACGTCGACAGGCGCCTGGTCGACAAGCGTCGCGGCGACCGCAACCGCGTCGGCTTCGCGTTGCAGATGGGCACCGTGCGTTTCCTGGGGACCTTCCTCGCCGACCCGACCGACGTACCGACCGAGGTCGTGGACTACGTCGCGGCCCAGGTGGGAGCGGCCGACGCCTCGTGCCTGAAGGGCTACCTGAGTCGGCGCCCGACGCGTTTGAGCACGTCGCCGAGATCAGCCAGGCCTACGCCTACCGGGACTTCGCCGACGCTGAGAACGAGCTGAAGCACTGGCTCGACGACCGGATTTGGACTACGGGCGAGGGCCCCAGGGCCCTGTTCGAAGGGGCGGTGCGCTGGCTGCGGGAGCGCCGGGTCCTACTGCCGGGCATGACCAGGTTGAGCCGGCTCGTGGCCCGGGTCCGAGAGGCGACCATGCAGCGGTTGTGGGACACCGTGGCGGCGATGGTGACACCGGCGCAGGCGCGGGTGCTGGAGGCGCTCTTGGAGCGAGGATCTCGGACCTGGAGCGTCTGCGCACGGGGCCCACGACGGTGTCGGGCAAGGCGATGGCGGCGGCCCTGGACCGGGTGGCCGAGCTGGCGGCCCTCGGGCTCGGGTCCCTCGATCTCGATGCTGTGCCGCACCGGCGGGTGGTGGAGCTGGCCCGTTGGGGCATGGCCGGCAAGGCTCGGCGCTGCGGCGGCATCGCTCCTCCCGCAGACTGGCCACACTGCTGGCCACCGTCGTGTACCTCGAGGCCAGGGCCATCGACGATGCGCTGGAGCTGTTCGACGTGCTCATGGTCAACGACCTGATGGCCCGGGCCCAGCGCCAGTCGACCGCCGAGAAGGTCCGCCAGTACCCCCGGGTGGCCCGCGACGCCGCCCGCTGCGCCGCGGCGGTGGCCGTCCTGTTGGAATCCTCCACGGACTCCGCCGCCAGCCTGAGGACGATCTGGGAGGCCATCGACGCCGTCGTACCGCGCGACGAGCTGCGGGCCGCGGTGGCCAACATCGGGGAGCTGACGCCTGCACCCGATGGCGATCCCGGAGGCGAGTGGGGGGCCGACATGGTGGAGCGCTACGCCGTCGTCCGCCGGTTCCTGCCCCAGCTGTGCCAGACGATCCACTTCGGGGCCACCGCCGAGGCGGCCCCGGTGCTGGGCGCATTGCAGAAGCTCCCCGGCCTGATGGACGCTCGGGCATCCAGGCGTGTGCCCGCCGGGTACCTCGACGCCACCCTGGTTGCGCCCGAAGTGGTGCCGCCAGGGTGGTGGCGCCAGCTGGTCTTCCCCTCCGACCGGCCGAAGGGCACCGTGCATCGGGCCGCCTATGTGTTCTGCGTGCTGGAGCAGTTCCACCAGCGCTTGCGTCGACGGGACATCTTCGCCACCGCCTCGTCCCGGTGGGCCGACCCCAGGGCCCGGCTCCTGAGCGGGCCGGCGTGGGAGGCGGCCCGAGGCCCGGCGCTCAACGCCCTGCAGCTGCCTCTCGATCCCGAAGAGCTGTTCGCCAGCCACGCCCGAGACCTCGACGAGGCCTGGCGCCACGTCGCCGACGAGCTGGGGGCCACCGGAGCGGTCACCGTCGATACCGATGGCCGGCTCCACGCCGCCGCCCTCGACGCCATCGCCGACCCGCCGAGCCTGACGGCGCTGCGCCAGCGGTGCGAGGCCATGCTGCCCAAGGTCGACATCGGTGAGCTCCTGGAGGTCATGAGCTGGCATCCCGGCTTCGTCGAGGCATTCACGGCCGCCTCGGGCGGCGACAGCCGCCTTGGCGACCTACAGGTAAGCATCGCTGCCGCCCTCACGGCACACGCGCTGAACATCGGGTACACGCCGGTGATCTCCCCAGCAGTGCCGGCGTTGACCAGGGCGCGGATCAGCCACGTCGACCAGAACTACCTGCGCGCCGACACCTACGCCGGCGCGAACGTGCCGCTGATCGAAGCGCAGGCCGACATCGCGCTCGCCCAAGCACTCGGCGGCGGCCTGGTCGCCGGTGCCGATGGGATCCGCTTCGCCGTCCCGGTGCCGAGCGTCTATGCGAGGCCGAACCCGAAGTACTTCGGGCGACGGCGCGGCGCGACGTGGCTGAACCTCATCTCCGACCAGTCTGTGGGCCTGGCGAGCAAGGTGGTTTCCGGAACGCCGGGTGACTCGCTGCACATCGTTGACCTGATCTACCGCCAGGACGGCGGCCGTCGCCCCGAGGTGATCATCTCCGACACCGGCTCCTACAGCGACATCGCATTCGGGCTGCTCCAGCTCCTCGGCTTCGCCTGCCGCCCCGAGCTCGCCGATCTGCCCGACGCCAAGCTCTGGCGCCTCGACCCGGCCGCCGACTACGGCCCGCTGAACGCGGCGGCGCGCGGCCGGATCGACCTTGAGCGGATCCGCCGACACTACCCCGACATGCTACGCCTCGTAGCGTCGTACACACCGGGGCGGTCAGCGCCCACGACGTGATCCGAATGCTCTCCAGCGGCGGCAAGACGACGCAGCTCGGTGACGTGACGCGCTCGCTCATTACGGCCGGATCTTCAAGACGCTGCACGTCCTCGTCTACGTCCACGACGAGACCTACCGCCGCCAAATCAAAGGGATCCGCAACCTCCAGGAAGGCCGCCACGACCTCGGCCGCCACGTCTTTCACGGCGGCAAAGGCGAACTGCGCCAGCACTACCAGGAAGGCATGGAAGACCAACTCGGCGCGCTCGGCCTCGTCCTCAACTGCATCACCCTGTGGAACACCGTCTACCTCGACGCCGCGCTCGCCCAGCTACGCGCCGACGGCCACCCAGCCCTCGAG
>JBHENM010000377.1:0-1237 GCA_046262035.1 Acidimicrobiales bacterium
ACTCGGCCCAGCCGGGCGTTTTCGGCGTAGTCAGCGATCGTCCTGTCGATGGTGGCGAGGGCGCGACGAAGCTCCAGAGGTGCCGGTGGTCGATCTCCGGCTGCAACGAGCGGTCGAAGCAGCCGACCGTGGACCTTCGTGTAGAAGAGGGCCACCCGGGCGCCCTCGGGCGTCAGGACGTAAGTGTTGGTTTGGGGGATGCGCTCGATGAGTCCGTGGAGGCGAAGCCGGCGCAGGTCGTAGGTCATCTGGTTGGTGCTGTAGTCCCGCCCGAGCAGCCCGGACACCAGCCCGCGAAGGCTTGCGTTGGTGAAGCCGGCGATGGCGTGGACGAAGCAGCAGAGTGCGCCGGCCAGGGCCATGGCGCGTGGATCCCCGAAGCGCAGGGCTCCGGTTCGTTGGCCCTCCCGTACGTAGGGCTGGTGGATGCGCTCGAAGAGCGCAGAGCCGATGGCACAACCCTGACCGGCACGCTCGATCTCTAGCAGACGACGGTTGACCTCGCGCCCTTTGGCCACCAGCTCGGGCAGGTGTTCGAGGCGGGCCTTGCAGCCGACGTCGGATGGCTTGTGATCACGGTCTCGATCCTCAGCGCCCTCCCTTCCTTCAAGTACTGCTTGACGCGGCTGTGCTTGTAGGCGAACTCGAGGCGGACCTCGGTGCCGGCCCCGAAGACACGGGTCCGGAAGATGCCCGGCGTGGTCCGTATCACCCGACGGGCGAACACGGCCGCCACCTCGTGGGGCCGGCCGATGCCGATGTTGTCGGCCACCAGAGACTCGAAGAACCCCCGGCCCCGGCGGGGGTCGTCGAAGACCAGGGTGCGGGAGGCCTCCACTTGGCGCACCGACAGCTCCCACCAGTAGCCGGCGGCTCGGTCGGCGGCGGTGAAGGGCACGGGTATGGCCCCGATCCAGCGGTCGAAGAAGCCCTGCACCGCCTCGGGCCCGAAGCCGTCGCAGATCTCCTGGAGCCGCTCGGGCTGGTCGCAGGCGGCGAAGCCGTTGGCCAGGGCCCGAAAGCTGATCCCAGCCCGAGCCGCCTGGCGCTTGGCCCACTCGTTGCCGTTGACCCACACCTTGGCCGGATAGTAGGGATCGGGCCGGGGCGCAGTGCCGCCCTTTCGGGCGGTCCGTTTCCCCGGCCCGCACCTCCGAACCGGACGTGCGCGTTGCCACGCATCCGGCTCTCCACGAGTCCAGGTCGCAGGATCACGCGACGGACGCCTCCGCTCTGG
>JBHENM010000378.1:0-4561 GCA_046262035.1 Acidimicrobiales bacterium
CTGCGGGCCGTCCGCAGCTTCGACCCCTGCATGCCCTGCACCACCCACATGGACACGGGCAAGGGCGTCATCGTGCGGGAGGTCAACTCCTGCGGCTGCACCCTCGAGTAGTCACTGCCCATCCCCTATTGCGCCGATTCGTTGCCGAAGGTCAACCCGGCTTCGATTTGCACGCTCGAGTAACTAGCGCAACGCTCCCCTGAGGGAGGTCGACCGGGCCCCGAGCAGGGGCCCGGTTGCGCGTCCGGTCTCACGAAACCACCCGCTGACCGTCGATGGAACGGCGGCGGGCGCCCACCATCAGGTGGTGGGGATGCGGGTAGCGGTGGTCGAGGGGCTCATGCGTCACCTTCAGACCCGCGCTCTCCATCCAGGCGCCCAGCACCTCGGGCTCCAGGAAGACGAGCTGATCGCCAGTGGTGATGCGCAGCACGCGCACGGCCAGGGTCTCCTGGACTGCGTTCCACCTCGCCTTCCAGCGGGGTGACGAAGCCATCTCCTTTACCACCAGCACCCCTCCCAGGGCGAGCTGCTCGGCACACGAGTGCAGGAGGCCGGCCTGGGCGTCGGGGTCCAGGAGGTACAGCACGTCGACGATGACCACCGCGTCCCACGGCCCTTCGGGGACCTCGCCCGGAGGCTCCAGGTGGAGCTCGCACTCCGCCCCCAGATTCCTGGCCTTCTCCGCCGCGAACCGTCCGTGGACGATCTTGTCCACGTCGACGTCGACCCCCAGCACCTCCCGCTGCGGTGACGTCAGCGCCAGGTGGCAGGAGAAGAGCCCGTAGCCGCAGCCGATCTCCAGCACCCGCCCGCGCTCGGGCACGGCCGCCGCCACCTTGGGAAAGGGGCACGTGGCCCACCGGCCCCACACGTGAGCCCGCACCTGCGGGGGGGCACCGGAGTACAGCGAGAGCGCCTTGGAAATCACTCTCCGAGAGGGGCCGCGACGGGAAGGTCGGCATAGGTGCC
The DNA here is from genome assembly GCA_046262035.1 of Acidimicrobiales bacterium. Lineage (GTDB taxonomy): Bacteria > Actinomycetota > Acidimicrobiia > Acidimicrobiales > AC-14 > JBHENM01. The sequence continues at coordinate 973 of JBHENM010000378.1, forward strand.
GAGGGTGAACCCGGACTCGGCCACGGCATGGTGAGCGGACGGCCCGATGAGGGCGTCCAGCTCGTCGTGCCAGCGGTAGCCCCAGCGGTACCGGGCCCGGTCGGGATCCTCGGGCTCGCCGGGATGGACGGTTAGCTCCACCGTGTCCGCCCCGTGGGCGGCCAGGCTTCCCAGAGCCTTGCGGAGACGGGCCCGGTCGAGGTTCCCGGCGCATTCGATGCCGATGGCGTCGGTGGGGAACCGAAGTCCGGCCTGGCCTGCCCGCCGGGCCAGCAACCGTCCCAGCACGGTCACGCCCAGGCCGGTCGGGGTCGGGGCCCGGAGGCGCGGCACCCTCACGGCCGGGATGTCGTACCGGCGGGCCAGGTCGAGCACGACCCGGCAGATCGACGGCCAGAGGTGAAGGTGCTGGTGAGCATCCAGGTGGGTGATGGGCACCCCGAGCTCCTGGACCAGCTCAAGTTGGGCCGTGAACTCGCGTGTGACGTCCTCCGGGTCCACGCGACCGGCCGCCGTCCGCATCAGGAAGGAGGCCCACGTCTCACACAGGCGACCCCGCCGGTCGAAGAGGGTGGGGACCTCGGCTCGCGAGAGCAGGGGCGGGTCCTCCCCCACCGCGGCCAGGTGCACACCGACTCCCAAGTCCGGATGGTCGCCCAGCAGGTGCGAGACCTTCGGATAGGCAGGACCGATGGCCAGCACCGAGGTGCTGGTGACGATGCCCTCCCGGTGACCCCGGAGGATGCCCAGGGAGATGCCCTCGGTGAGCCCGTAGTCGTCGGCGTTGACGATCAGGAGGCGGGTCACGACAGGTAGTGACCCCGGGCGTAGAACGAAGTGGCCGCCACCAGCACCAACCCGCTGGCCGAGAGCGCTACCGCCCGCAGCCGCACCCGCTCGGCCAGCAGCTCGCCGGCGACGGCGAAGCAGGGGAAGGCCGAGAGGACGTAGCGGCTCATGCCGAAGAAGTTCTTGGTGGAGATGGCCGACAAGGCGATGACAAGGAGAGCGTAGGACCCGTATCCCCACCCGAAGCGGCGGACAACCCGGGGCACCAGGGCGAGGCCGACCACGGTGAGGATCGGGTGGGACACGAAGACCAACCACGCCAGCGGGCTGCGGAAGTCCTGCACGTCCTCCCAGAACTGAACCTTGAGCCACGTGCCCACGCCGGGGTCCTGGTCCCATCCCTTCTGGGCCTCCACGAAGGCAAGCGGGGTCCCGAAGCGGTGCCACGACCAGATGCAGAACGCTCCCAGACCGGCGGCCGACAGGAGGACGCCGACATCCCGCCACGGCACCTGTCGCCATCCGTCCCGCCTCTCCACGACGCGAATGAGCAGGGCGACGACCAGCACCCCGCCCACGGGGCGGCCGGCGGTCGCCAACGCGCCCACCAGCCCCGCCAGCCAGGGATGGTCTCGCTCCAACAGGACGAACGCGCCCAGGACCGAGGCGATGAACACGGCGTCGGCGTAGACCGCGCCGTACAGATAGTAGGCGAAGGGATAGAGGAGGAACAGGAGGAGCGCCGTCCAGGCCGCCGCGGGCGACACGCGATCGCGCAGCCAGGTGAAGAACAGGCCGGCGGCCGTCGCTCCGGCGGCGACGGTCAGCAGGATCCCCGCCAGCAGGGAGTTGCCCACCGCATAGCTGACCACCCGCATGAGCAGGGGGTAGGTGGGAAAGAAGGCCAGCGGGCCCTGCTGGCTGGGCATGAACGACCAGTAGCCGCGCTCGGCGATGTCGCCGTACCAGAAGCCGTCGCCGTGGACCCACGCCTCCAGCCACGACTGCCCGGGAAAAGGATGGCGGCGCACGTCGGTGCCGGTGTAGGGCAGGTGAGCCAGCGACAGCCCCGCCACCAGGAACAACACGGCGGTGAAGGCCAGGAAGAGCAGCACCGGCTTCCACCACTGCGTCGCCGGCCCGTTGGCGTTCGGGTCGGTGAGGGCGTCCCGGGACGATGACCCATCTTCGGCGGGCGACCGGGCGGCCGGGGCCCGCGTGTCCTCCGTGACCGACGTGTCCGACGTGTCCGTCGCCAGCACGGGAGTTCGTTCCGATTTCGGGGCCACGATGGCGCCAGCCTACGTGCCCCGTTGGCCCCTCCCGCGGGTGGCGGGGCCTCGTCTGCAAGACTCCCGCCGCCTTGGCTGGAGCAGAGTGTGGGGACCGGCGACGAACGGCGAGCAGCAGCCTGTGGGCGCCCGTGGTGGTGGCGTTGGGTATTGCCGGGCTCTTCGTCGGGGCCCGGCTGATTGCCCAGCACGGCGACCCGTCCCGCTTCGTCGTGGCCGGTCAGGCCTTCGTCGACCGGACGCGTGCGTCCGACGACCTGCACGTGCGTCCCGGTGACGGCTACGACGGCCAGTTCCAGTACCGGCTGGCGCTCGATCCTCTCGATCTCGGGACCGACGCCCATGGCATCCGACTCGACGCTCCGTTCCGCCGGCAGCGCATCGGCTACTCGGCCGTGGCCTGGCTGGTGTCGGGCGGCGGCCAGCGCTCGCTCGTCCCCGAGGCCCTCATCGCCGTCAACGTGATGGGCATCGGCGTGATCGCTTTGCTGGGCGGGCTCGTGGCCCGGGAGGGCGGGCGCTCGCCCCTCTGGGGCCTGCTGCCCGCCGGCTACTGGGGCTTTGTCATGACCGTCGCCCGAGATCTGACCGAGGTCACGGCCGGGGCGGCCGTCCTGGCCGGGCTGGTCCTCTACCGCCGAAGACGGTTCGTCTGGGCCGGGACCGTCCTCGCGCTCGGCGCCCTCACCCGGGAGTCGACCATGATCGTGGTCGCGGCCATCGGCCTGGTGTGGCTCGTCTCACGGCTCAAGCGGCTGCGTGCACCGGGCGGGCCCCCGGCGGCTCCCCCGGCCGCCGCCGATGATGCGGCCACCTTGCCCTCCGCCGATGATGCGACCACGTCTCCCTCCGCCGGCCCGGGGGAGCCCTGGGCCGCGGCCCTGGCCTGGGCCCTCCCGACGCTCGCCTTTCTGGCCTGGCAACTCCGGGCTCTGGCCGCCGGCCCCCTTCCCCTCACCAGCAGCGGCGGGAACAACCTCGCCATCCCCTTCTCAGCGATGGCGCCCTACGCCCTGTCGTGGGTGGAGGGGGTCACACGGCCCCGGCTGGCGATCCGCCTGGCCGAGCTCCTGGCCCTGGCCGGGTTCGCGGTAATGGCGTTGCGCTCACTGCGACGCTCGCAAGCCCGCTCCCACGAGAAGCTGGCCTGGCTCCTCACTCTGGTCCTCGCCGTCTGCCTGTCGGATGCGGTCTACGTCGACCCCGCCGACTTCCGCCATCTCGGTGAGTCCTTCGTACTCGGAAGTGTCGTGCTCCTGGGCGACCCGACAGCCGCCCTGGGCAAGGTCGCCGCCGCCACCGGGGTGCTGTGGACCGTGGTGGCGGGCTTTCGCGTGTTCGTGTTGTAGCGCCGCGCCCGCCCCCCTACCCGCCCGCCGGTTCCTCGGGCGCCATCCACCGCCAGTTGCCGGGGGTGCCGTCGAGGCGGTAGCCGCAGTAGGTCTTGAGGTGGTGGTGCCAGCGACAGAGCCGGGCCAGGCGGGCCAGGGTGGTGGTGCGGGTGAGGG
>JBHENM010000379.1:0-3825 GCA_046262035.1 Acidimicrobiales bacterium
ACGGCCCTCGCCAGCGTGCCGTAGAAGTCGAACAGGACGGCTGTGATCATGCGCTCAGTCGGAGGCGCGCACTCGGTCAGGCGAAGCCGGGTTCGTGTGGCTGGTATGGCGCAGCTCGGCGGGGGTGCTGAGCCAGCCGAACACGGCGGCCAGGACGGCCCAGTAGGCGGCCCATCCGCCCAGGCTGGCCAGGCGGAAGCTCCACACCACGCTGGCCGGGACGGCGTCCGGGCTGGGTCCTCCGGGCAGAGCGATCAAGGCGAACAGGATCAGAGCCAGCACGGTGAGCACGGCCGCGGGGCCCGCCAGCTGATGAGGTATCTGGCGCCGGTCAAGCCACCTCCGGGCCCTCCAGCCGGCCCAGGTGGCCAGGACGGACCACGCCAGCAAGGAGACGTACAGCACCGTGCGCCGGCCGACGCTCTCGCTCGTCCCGATCCCGGGCGGGTTCGGCGGATACTTCAGGAAGGGCACCAGTTGGAAGGTGACGAAAGCGAGAGCGGCCAGACGGAGGCTGGTGCGCCAGGGATCGGCGGCCTTGTCGGCCAGGCGATGCCGGACGGCGGTCGCCACCACGGCGAACACCAGGCCGAGGGCCACACCCACCAGGAGGGCGGCAATGACGCCACCGACCCGCTGGCCGGAGCGAGTGATCAGCTCCTCGCCGCCCGCAGGCTCGAGGTCGATGGCGCGCTGAAGGGGGCTCTCCCCGGCCAGGAGCAGGACGGCGGCCAGAGCGGCGCCCCCGGCCAGCCCGGCCAGAGCGCCGTGACGCAGGGAGTTTCGGATGGGGGTCCTCCTCTCGGTTGTGTCGATGTATGCCTCGTCGCCGGGCGGCTGCCGGCGTGTTCGCCGACTGTCCCAGGCTGCCGGGGTTGGGGCCCCGGGAGCACCGGCGGGCGTGTTCCGAAGGAACCGGGTGCCCGCCGGGAAAACACAGCCCCCGCCGGCACTGACGGGCGAGTGCCGAAGGAACCGGGTGCCCGTCGGAAATGATCAGTGGCAGGGGACGCCCAGGAAGTGGCGGCCGTCGTGGAACAGCTCGTGGGCCACGTTGGCGGCGCCCTGTAGTACGGCACCGTTGTCCAGGGTGACGAGGTAGGCCAAGGCCAGGGCCAGGCTCACGACGAGCCAGGACCAGGCCGGCACCCGGGTCGGTGCCAGGGGCAGGCGTTCTTCCATATGCATCACCCCCTCTCGGCGGGCTGGTGGCTGTGGGGGTGGGCGTGGGGCCCGGGGGCTCGTCTGACCTTGTGCTCGTGGCCGGGAAGCGGAAGTCGGTAGACGCAGAGGTCGCAGTTCATCCGGACGTCGCCCGAGAGGGCCTCCTCGTACCGCTCGAGCACGAGGCGGGCGACACGCGGGTCCGGCCCCAGGTGAGGGCCGACCCGAACCGTCACGTCGGGATGGGAGGCGGCCCACTCGGCGGCCTCGGCCCGGATGCGGTCGACGAGCACGCCGGTGAAGAGGAAGTAGGGGACGACGGCGATGTGGGCGAACCCCAGTTGCCGGCACCGGTCGAGGGTGGCGCCGACACCGGGAGCGGCCAGGGAGACGAAGGCGGGCTCGACGGCGCCGAATCCCCGCCCGTCCCACAATAGGCGGGCGACCTTGTAGAGGTCGCCGTTGGCGTCCGGATCGCTCGAACCACGACCGACCAGGACCACGGCCGTCGAGGACGCGGCACCGCCGATGACCTGGACCGTCGCACGGGCCCGGTCCTCGGCGACCCTGAGGACCAGGGGGTGCACCCCGAGGTCCCGGCCGTAGCGGAAGCCGGCTCCCGGGTGCCGGTAGCGGGCCCGGGCCAGCGCGGCGGGGCCGTCGTCCTTGAGGTGGCCGGCCCCTAGCAGGACGAGGGGGACGGCGGTGACGTCCTGGGCGCCGCCCGTCACCAGCCGGTCGACGGCCGTGTCCAGGTCGGGAGGAGCGAACTCGATGAAGCCGCACTCGACCGGCAGCTCGGGCGCGAGCTCGGCCACTACCCGGGCGAGTTGGCGGCACTCGGTGACCCCGGCCGTCGACCGGCTGCCGTGGCCCACGAGCAGGAGGGAGCGCGGCTCACCCACGGACCGAGCCTCCCGTGGTCAGCCGCAGAAGGGCGTTGAGGGCGGCGGCGGCCACCGCGCTTCCGCCCTTCTCACCGACGTTGGAGATAGCGGGAAGGCTGCTCGTGCGGAGCGCGTCCTTGGCCTCGGCCGCGCCCACGAAGCCCACCGGCAGCCCCACCACGAGCGCCGGGGCCCATTCGCCCTGGTCGTGGAGGCGGATGACCTCGGCCAGCGCCGTGGGGGCACATCCCACCACGACCACCGCTCCCTCGGGGTGGCGAGCGGCCGCGATCCGCATCCCGGCGGCGCTGCGGGTGAGCTCGGGGCCGGTCGGCGTCCCTGGGTCGGGGAGGTAGCAGAGCGCTTCTGCGCCGGAGATCCCGTGCCGGACCATCTCCACGTCGACCACCACCGGCCCCCCGGCCTCGAGGGCGGCCACGCCAGCCTCCACGGAGGCCTCGTCTACCACCATCGTGCTGGCGTAGTCGATGTCCGCGCTGGCGTGGATGACCCTCGCCACCACGGCCGCAGCCAGGGGACCGAAGGCGGACAGGTCGGCCCGCTCCCCGAGGATCCGGTAGCTCTCGACCTCGATGGGATGGATGGATGCGGGCCGGGACCCGCCTCCACCGCGTTCGGGCACGCAGCCGGCCGGGCGGGTCATGTGAGCTCCGTGATGGCGTCCCGGGGGCAGACCTCGATGCACTCGAGACAACCGGTGCAGCCGGCGTCGTCGACCAGGGGCCGACCGGGAGCGGGTGAGAGGGCCCGGGCCGGACACGTGAACAGGCACACGCCGCAGCCCGTGCACCGGTGGTCGATGGTCACGGTCACGGTCACGGAACCAGCCCTCGGGGCGTGACCATCCGCCCGGCGATGACCCGGGTGGTGGAGGAGCCGATGATCACGCACGTGCTCATGTCCACCTGGGCAGCGTCGAAGCCGGCCAAGGTGGTGACCGTCACCCGCTCCCCCGGGCGACCGGCATGGGCGACGAGGCCCACCGGAGTTTCCCCCCGGCGCGCCGTGAGGAGGGTGGAGCGGGCCTCCTCGAGCTGGCGGGTGCGGCGTTGGGAACGCGGGTTGTAGAGGACGACGACGAGATCGGCTTCGGCTGCGGCCCGGACCCGGTGGGCGATCACCTCCCACGGTGTGTGCAGGTCGGAGAGGCTGATTAGGACGTGGTCGTGGCCCAGGGGGGCGCCGAGGAGGGCGGCCGAGGCCAGCCCGGCGGTGACCCCGGGGACGACGTCGATGGGCACGGACGGGTCGTCGGCCAGCTCCAGGACCACGGCGGCCATGGCGTAGACGCCGGCGTCGCCCGAGCAGACCATGGCCACCCGCCGCCCGGCGGCGGCGTCGGCCAGGGCCTGTTTGGCCCGTACCACTTCCTCGCCGATCGGGCTCCGCACCACTTCCTGCCCCGGCCCTAGGAGGCCGGCGGCCTGGTCGACGTAGGCCGTGTAGCCGATGACGACGTCGGCGTGACGGACGGCGGCGTCAGCCGCCGGCGTCCGGTGTGCAGCCCCGCCCGGCCCCAGCCCGACCAGGCTCAGGTGGCCCCGCGGGCGGGCGCGACGGGCGATGGCCACCGTGGCGTGAGCGCTGGCCCGCTTGGTCACGACGAGGTGGGCCTCAGGGCCGGCAGCCAGCAGGGCGGCGGCCTCGGCCACGCTGGGTGTCCCCACGGCGGCGGCCACCACCGCGCTGGGGGAGGGGACCGCCACCTGGGCCAGGGCGCCGGCGGTGAACGTCCGCACCGGCCGTCCCAGGC
>JBHENM010000380.1:0-8039 GCA_046262035.1 Acidimicrobiales bacterium
GGCCCACGCGGGCGGCCTTGTCGGCGTAGGCCGGGCCGATGCCTCGCTTGGTCGTCCCCAGGCGGTTCTTGCCCAGGAACCGCTCCGTGAGCCGGTCGAGCTCGATGTGGTACGGCATGATCAGGTGGGCGTTGCCGCTGAGACGCACCCGGCTGCAGTCGACCTTCCGGCCCTCGAGCATGGCGATCTCCTGCACCAGCACCGCCGGGTCGACCACGACCCCGTTCCCGATGACCGGGGTGACACGAGGATTGAGGACCCCGCTGGGGACCAGCTGGAGGGCGAAGGACTCGTCGCCCACCACGATGGTGTGGCCGGCGTTGTGGCCGCCCTGGTAGCGGACCACGACCTGCATGTCCCGGGCGAGCAGGTCGGTGAGCTTGCCCTTGCCCTCGTCGCCCCATTGGGTACCTACGACGACGGTACCGGGCACGCGCGACTCCTAGGAAACGAAACTCTTTGCGGTCCGACCAGTGTACCGCCACGGCGATGAGGCCTCGTTCCATTCGCCCCTCAAGTTCCGAGCCGCGCCCGCCGAAACAGTGAAAGTGCAGTGACCCCGCCAGAACTGCACCACCCGAGGGAGCGGGGGGTTGAGCTGAAGAGGACACGGCGCTGGCCGCCCTGGCGTCTCCGATCCTCGCTCTCCCCCCGTCTCCCCATCCTGCCTGACCCGCCCGATCAGCCGGTTCGCAGCCCGAGCAGGGAATAGGTCGCCGGCCGCTGCTGGCGGACAGCGGCACACGTGAGGGGCCGGGGTTCGTCGGCCGGGTTGGCCGCCAACTTCACGATGAACCGCCGTTCGCGAGGCCCCCTGAACGACACCTCGACCACTCCGTCGTCCATCCGGCGCCGCCGCTCGGGTACTAGATCGTCGACGCCTAGCAGGCCCTCGCTCTCGCGGACGAAGAACTCGGCGGCCTGCACGGCGAAAGGATCGCCGGCCCGGCCCCGGTAGTGGTCGAGCTCGATCAGCCCCCGCTCATAGGACGCCACCACGGCGGCCGCCTCCACCGGGCCCAGGCGTCCGAAGTAGAGACCGTGCGGGAGGCAGACGAGGTTCCCGGCGAAGCGATCACCACCGATGTGCGAGCACTCCCAGACGCGGTCTCCGGTGCTGCCGTCCAGAAGGGCGCGGACGACGGGCCGGCCGAGCTGGGCGCAGCAGGGGTCGTGACGGCCGTTGGTGCACACCAGGTACAGAGGCTCGCTCAGCTCGGCCTCACGCGCTGGACTCGGGGGGAGGCGCCGGCCTGTGGCCAGGCCGGATAGGTCGAGGTCGAGGAGCTGGTGAGGGTCGGAGAGGACCCGCTTCTCGATCCACGGCGAGGGCCGTCCGGAGTAGGCCACGAAGCAGTGCGGATCGGTGACGGCAGGCCGCTCCGGCCTCCGCAGCAGCAGGACCCGGAGCCCGTGAACCCGCCCCAGCTCCTGGAGGGGCCCGGCCACGGGGTCGGGCAGCCGGCTCTGGGCCACCGCCTCCGAGCCCCACGGACCCGGCTGCTCGAGCATTACCCAGCCCCGCACCATGGAGGCGCTGGCCCGTACCGGCTCGGCCCGCGCCCGCGAGATGCCGGCACAGCGCGGCTCAAGCACCGTCGGCTACAACGATCTCCAGCAGCCCTTCGCGCAGCAACCGCTTGGCCAGGACAAGTCGGCTCTCCTCGTCGAGGAGGTCACGCAGCTCCGACAACACGAACTGCTGCCCGTGCGCGATCCGCCGGATGGCGGGCTCGAGCGCGGGCGGCATGTGCAGCTCGCGCTCGCCGAGCACAACAGTCAGGACTTCCTCACCGGGCACCACGTGACAGATCGAAGCTTCCCGCCGCCGCAGGACGGAGGTGTCCCGGATGCTGTCCACCTGGAGCAGCCGGTTGAGCTGGCCCGCCAACATCGGAGTACGGCTGCTCCAGAACTTCCGGGCGACCTTCTCCGCTACCGAGGCCGAATCGACCTCGTCGAGCCACCGCCGGAGGGAGGCCACTGTCGTCTCGACGCCGCGAGCCAGCCCGGCGCTGTCGTGGGCGAATCCTGCCGGAAGGCCCTGCCGGAAACGGGGTTCCTCGGCTGCGGCCGCCACGACCTCGCGCAGCACGTCATGCCACGTCTGGGTGAGCACCCCGATGGTCAGGTGCACCGACAGGTCCTCTTGAGCCTGCGCGGAATGGAGGAAGCCTCGAGGGATGTACAGGCTGTCGCCGGCCAGCAGCTTGGGAGAGAGGAACGGCGGTTCCGGCGAGCCACGCTCCGCCGACCAGGGTTGGGACGGCAGCGGGTCGTCGAGCACGGGGTCGTGAACCGCCCACTCCTTGCCCCCCGCCACCTGGAGAACGAAGACGTCGTGGGTGTCGTAGTGCACGCTGAGGCCCCTCGAGCCGGCGGGGGTGACGTAGGCGTTGGCCTGGACGGGGTGGGTCAGCTCGAGCTCGAGCGCGCGGCAGAAGCGGGAAAGGGGCGGCCAGTAGCGCTGCAGCCCCTGCAGCACGATCGTGGCTCCTGCCTGCAGCTCGTCCAGCACCTTGCCGGGGTCGCCCACGCCGGAAACGGTCTGGCCGCCCAGCCGAGCGGTCCGGGTGTAGCGGCTGGGAGGGACGGGCCTGCCCTCGCGCACGAGGCGGAAGGCCGGGAGCCGGGCGAATGACGACGACACGAGCCGGTCGACGTCTTCCAGCGAGAACAGGTCGCGGAAGGCGGCGGGATCGGCCTCTTCGGTGAAGAGCGGAGCACGGCCCCAGTACCGGTCGAGGAAGGTCGGGACGTCCCCCACGCACCGGGCCAGGCCCGTCATATGTGGTGGAGAGGAGGTCTAGGCGTCGGCGCCGTCGACGTCACTGCCGTCGGTGCCGTCCTTATCGGCGCCGTCCGTGCTGTCGGTGTCGGCACCGTCGGTGCTGTCCGTGTCCTCGGAGGGGGCGTCGACGGCGTCGGTGGTGTCGCCCTCACTGGGGCTGTCGGTGCTGTCGGGGTCCGCAGCCGCTTTCGGTGAGCCGTTGCCGGCGGTGGTGATGTCCTCGTCCTTGAGTCCGGTGATCATGTCTGCCATGGCCGGACTCTACGCGAGTCGGACGCCCCTCATTTGAGGACGAGATCCTCGCCGGCAACGTCGAGACGGACGAGGTCGCCCTCGCCGTAGCGGCCCTCGAGCAAGCCGAGGGCGAGGGGGTCGCTGATGCTGCGCTGGATCACCCGCTTGAGGGGTCGGGCCCCGTAGTTCGGGTCGTAGCCCTTCCGGGCCAACCAGGCCACGGCCTCGTCGGAGATCTCGAGGGTGAGGCGTCGTTGAGCGAGCCGGTCGCGCAGGTGGCGCAGCTGGACGTGGACGATGCGCTCGATGTCGGCCTCGGTCAGCGAACGGAAGCGCACGATCTCGTCGATGCGGTTCAGGAACTCGGGCCGGAAGAAGGTCTCGGGGTCGACGGGCAGGTTGGACGTCATGATCAGCACCACGTTGGTGAAGTCCACCGTGCGACCCTGGCCGTCGGTCAGCCGGCCGTCGTCGAGCAGTTGGAGTAGGACGTTGAACACCTCGGCATGGGCCTTCTCGATCTCGTCCAGCAGGACCACGGCGTACGGCCGCCGCCGCACGGCTTCGGTGAGCTGGCCGCCCTCCTCGTACCCGACATAGCCGGGGGGCGCCCCGATGAGCCGGCTGACCGTGTGCTTCTCCTGGTACTCGCTCATGTCGATGCGGGTCATCGCCCGCTCGTCGTCGAACAGGAACTCGGCGAGGGCCCGCGCCAGCTCGGTCTTGCCCACGCCCGTGGGGCCGAGGAACAGGAAGGAACCGATGGGCCGGTGGGGATCGGATAGGCCCGAGCGGCTGCGCCGGATGGCGTTGGCCACCGCGCTCACAGCTGCGTCCTGGCCGATCACCCGGTCGTGGAGAACCTCCTCCATGCGGATGAGCTTCTGGACCTCACCCTCCATGAGCCGGGACACAGGCACCCCCGTCCACCGGCTCACGACCTCGGCCACGTCCTCCTCGTCGACCTCCTCCTTGAGCATCTTCTCGGTGGCCTGGAGCACGTCGAGCGCGGCCGTGGCCTCGGCCACCCGCTGCTCGAGCTCGGGGATCTCTCCGTAGCGGATGGCCGCGGCCCCGGCCAGGTCGGCCTCGCGCTCCCGGCGCTCGGCCTCCGCCCGCTTGGCCTCCATCTCCTCCTTGATGCTGCGGATCCGGGCGATGGCCTCCTTCTCCGACGTCCAGTGGGCCTTCATGCCGTTGGACTGCTCCCGCAAGTTGGCCAGCTCGGACTCCAGAGCGCTGAGACGCTCCCGGCTGGCGGCGTCGGTCTCCTTGGCCAGGGCCATCCGCTCGATCTCCAGCTGGCGGACGCGCCGCTCGACGACGTCGATCTCCGTGGGCAGGGAGTCGATTTCGATGCGGAGCTTGCTCGCAGCCTCGTCCACCAGGTCGATGGCCTTGTCGGGCAGGAACCGTCCGCTGAGGTAGCGGTTGGACAGGACGGCCGCCGCCACCAGAGCCGCGTCCTGGATGCGGACGCCGTGGTGCACCTCGTAGCGCTCCTTCAGGCCCCGCAGGATGGCGATGGTGTCCTCCACCGACGGCTCGCCCACGAGCACGGGCTGGAACCGCCGCTCCAGGGCCGCGTCCTTCTCGATGTGCTTGCGGTACTCGTCGAGGGTGGTGGCGCCGATCATGCGCAGCTCGCCACGGGCGAGCATGGGCTTGAGCATGTTCGAGGCGTCCATGGCCCCCTCGGCCGCGCCCGCGCCCACAACCGTGTGCATCTCGTCGATGAAGGTGACGACCTCCCCGTGGGAGTCGGCGATCTCCTTGAGGACGGCCTTCAGCCGCTCCTCGAACTCACCCCGGTACTTGGACCCGGCGACCATGGAGGCGAGGTCCAGGGCCACGACCTTCTTGCCCTTGAGGCCTTCGGGGATGTCGCCCTCCACGATCCGCCTGGCCAGCCCTTCGACGATGGCGGTCTTGCCCACGCCTGGCTCGCCGATGAGCACCGGGTTGTTCTTGGTCCGGCGGGAAAGGACCTGGATGACCCGCCGGATCTCCTCGTCCCGACCGATGACGGGATCGAGCTTGCCCTCCCGGGCCATTTCCGTGAGGTCCCGCCCGAACCGCTCCAGGGCTGCGTAGGTCGACTCGGGGCTCTGGCTCGTCACCCGATGACTCCCCCTGACCTCCCTCAGGACGTTAAGGAGCTCCTCCCGCCCGACGCCCACCCGTCCGGCCATGGCCAGAAGAAGGTGCTCGGTCGACAGGTACTCGTCGTGCAGGCCCTCCCGCTCCTGATCGGCCGCGTGCAGTACGTCCCGCGTGTCCCGTGAGAGATGGGGCTCGGCGCCGCCATAGGCCCTGGGCAGGGACGACAGGGCGTCCTCCACCTTGTTCCGGAGGGCCAGAGGGGTGATCCCGGCCTTCTGGAGCGTGGGCAGGACGACGCCCTCCTCCTGACCCAGCAGGGCGGACAGGATGTGATCGGGCGTGACCTCGGGATGGCTGCGCTGTCGAGCCAGCTCTTGAGCAGACGCAAAGGCTTCCTGCGTCTTCAGCGTCCAGCGGTTCGGGTCCAGGGCCACAGGCATTCCCCCTTGCATTGCTCAGGAAAGTTGTTATCACCGATATCAACTTCCGCGGGCGGCTGAGCAATTCCGCCGGTGAGAGTGTTTTCCTTTACCTCCGCCGGTCGTCGCCGCGCCGGCCTCGGGGCTGGGTGGCCTGAACGAGGGGATCGTCCGGGTCGGGCTCGAACACGTTGGCGAGCAGCCGCGGCGGCGGGGGCGGCAGGAAGTCCTTGGCGTCCTCCCCTTCCTCAGAGGCCTCGACCTCGACCGGGGAAGGCTCCCGCTCCTTGGGCGCCTCGCTGGAGGGCGCATCGGCGGCAGAGAATTCCTCATCCAGGAGGTTGTCGATCCACAGCCGCTCGGGCTCGCGCTCGGCGGCAGCCGGCTCGGGAATGGGCAGGTCCTCGTCCAGGAGCTCGGAGATGGAAAGGGACTGCGGAGGAGTCTCCAGCGGGCCTCTGATCGGGGTGACGGGACCGACGAAGGGATCCGCGGCCCACAGTGACGTGTCCCCGTCGGCCTCGCTGGGAGTACGGCGGGATGCAGGGCGGCGGCTCTCGGACGCTCGGATCTCCGCCCGGCGGGACTCCCGACGGGCCTGGGAGCTCCGTGACTCGGCACGCCGTGCTTCGGCTCGCCGGGACTGAGAAGCGCGGGCGTCAGCCCGGCGGGCTTCGACGCGGCGAGCCTCACGGGCCCGGAAGTCGATCCGACGGGCTTCCGCGGCGTCGTCCAGGGGGCCCTGATCCTGGGCCGCGTGGGCTTGGGCCGCCGCTTGCTGCAGTCGGGCCGCCTCGGACGCGTCAACCGCCGACGCCTGAGCCGCGTGGACCTGGGCCTGGGCTGCTCGCAACCTGGCTGCCTCGGCGGCCTCGGCCTGGATCGCCTCGGCCTCCGCCGCGAGGGCCGCTTCAACCTGGGCCTGGAGCTCGGCCTCGGCGGGGTCGACGCCGACCAGCCGTGCCGCTTGCACCCGGGCCTCGCCTTCGGCGGCGCGAGCCCGGGCCGCGTCTATCTCGGCGGCCCTGACCGCTTCCGCTTGGGCCTCGACCTCGGCCGCCTCCGCTTGGTGGGCCCGGCTGGCTGCGTCGCGGGCTGCCTCGGCCTGGGCCTCGGCCTCGGCCACTTCGGCTTCGGCCGCCCGAGCCTCGGCGGCGCGAGCTTCGGCCTGGCGAGCTGCGTCCGCTTCGGCGGCGTGGGCTTCGGCCAATCGCTCCGCTTCCGCCTGGGCCTCCACCTGAGCCAACCGCACGGCCTCGGCGTGGGCCTGAGCCTCAGCGGCGCGGGCCGCTTCGACCTGCGCTTGCGCCTCCGCAGCGCGGGCCTGGGCCGCTCGGGCTTCAGCCGCTCGCGCTTCGGCGGCCCGGGCTTCGGCGCGGGCCCTGGCCTCGGCCCGGGCTCTGGCCTCGACGGCACGCGCCTCGGCGGCACGAGCCTCGGCGGCACGGGCTTCCATGGCCCGCAGCTGAGCGGCGCGCGCCGCCTGCATCTGGGCTTCGGCCTGCGCCTGAGCTTCCGCCTCGGCCGCCCGCGCCGCTTGGGCCTGCGCCTGGGCCAGGGCCTGGGCTTCCGCCGCCCTCGCGGCCTGAGCTGCCGCCTGGGCCTGGGCCTGGGCCGCCCGGGCAGCCTCGGTCTGGGCAACCTGCATGGCGACCTGCGCGGCCTGGATCTGAGCCATCTGCGCCGCGATCTGGGCCGCCTCTGCTTCCGCCGCCTCGGCCGCGACTTTGGCTGCCTGGATCTCCGCCGCCCGGGCGGCGGCCTGGGCGGCCTGGGCTTCTTCCGCCACTGCTGTGGCGTGGGCAGCCTGGGCTTCAGCCGCCTCCGCGGCCCGCACGGCATCGGCCTCGGCCTGAGCGGCGGCCATGGCGGCCTGGTTGGCGACGGTTTCCGCCTCAGCCTCGGCCTCGACCTCCGACGCAGCCTCGGCCATGGCCGCCGCCGCCTGGGCCTCAGCTCGAGCGGCCGCAGCTCGGGCGCCCTCGGCCGCCTTGGCCAGTGCCGCGGCCTGGGCCGCGGCCAGCTCGGCTTCCGCCGCCGCGGAAGCGGCCTGGGCGGCCGCCGCCTGGGCCAGAGCCTCCACTGCCGCCCGGGCCAGCGCCTCTTCCTCCGTGCTCTCGAGCTCGCTCTCGGCCCGGGAAGCCTCCGCCTCGGCGGCGGCGGCGGCCGCGGCTTGCTCGGCGGCGGCGGCGGCCGCGGCCGCGGCTTGGGCGACGGCGGCTGCGCCAGCCGCCCGTGCCGCCTCGGTGGCCTGATCGACGGACGCCGCTGCTTCCGCTTCGCGGGCCGCCTCGATCGCCACCTCGGCCGCCCGCCTGGCTTCGACCGCCCTCTGGGTCGCTGCGGCCCTGACCGCGGACGCGGCTTCCTCTGCCACCCGGGCGGCCTCGAGGGCCCTGGCTGCCCGTTCCGCGGCCAAGACTTCGTCGGCCCCCATAGCCGAGGAAGGTGGGGTCGCCGAGTAGGGGGCAGGGGGTACGTACGGCGGCGGG
>JBHENM010000381.1:0-2436 GCA_046262035.1 Acidimicrobiales bacterium
GGGCCGCCGAGTTCGTCGCTTTGGTCGACCAGGTGGTGGCCCAGCTGCCGCCCGACCAACGACCAGAGGGCACCTTGTGGGCCCGGCACGTCAGTGGCCAGATTCCCACCGCGCAGCGCAGCCGGCTCCTGAATCGCCTCCGACGCCTTCGCCCGGGCGAGGTGGGCCTGCTCGCCAACAGCCGGTGCCTAGGAGTCGGGATCGACGTCCCGTCGCTTGACGGAGTCTCCTTCGTCGACCCGAGGAGCTCGGAGATCGACGTGGCGCAGGTGTTGGGGCGGGCCATCCGGCGATCGCCGGACAAGTCGGTGGGCACCGTGGTGCTGCCCGTGGTGGTCGACGCCGGCCGCGACCCGGAGGAGGTGCTGGAGAACTCGAGCTTCGAGCCGGTGTGGGCCGTCCTTCGAGGCCTTCGGGCACACGACGAGGAGATGGGAGCTCAGCTCGACCAGCTGCGGCGACAGGCTGCCAGGGGCGGCGGCCGTGGGCAGCTGCCCCACAGGATCCACATCGACTTGCCGGAGGGAATCGGGCCCAGGTTGGCCGAGGCGTTGTCGTTGCGGCTGATCGAGGCCACGACGGCGTCCTGGGACCATTGCTATGGGCTGTTGGAGGCTTACGTCGCTCGCGAGGGTCACGCCCTGGTGCCCCAGGCCCATCAGGAGGAAAGGATCCGCCTCGGGGCCTGGGTGCTCACTCAGCGGGTGCTCAACAGCCAGGGTCGCCTCAGCATCGACCGGCTGGCCGCGCTGGAGTCCCTGCCCGGTTGGTCCTGGGACGCCAGACAGGCGGCCTGGGACGAGGGCTTCGTCCGGCTCGAAGCGTTCGTCGCCCGGGAGGGCCACGCCCGGCCCTCTCTGAGGTGGAGGGAGGACGGTTTCTGCCTGGGCCACTGGGTAGCCAACCAGCGGGTGGCCCGCCGGGCCGGCAACATGGAGGACGATCGGGCGGCCCGCCTGGAGACCCTTGCCGGGTGGTGGTGGAACCCGACGGCCGACCGCTGGGAGGAGTACTTCGCGGCACTGGCCGCCTTCTGTGCCCGCTCGGGCAATGCATGCCCGGTGCAGAGCCACAAGGAGGGCGACCTGGCCGTCGGCGCGTGGGTGGCCCGCCAGCGTGACCGGTGGCGGGCGGGCCGGCTCTCCCTGGCCCACCACGAGCGCCTGGTGGCGTTGCCGGGGTGGACCTTCGAGGTCGGCGAGGATCGCTGGGCCCGGTTCTTCGGCGCCGTCGAGGCCTATGCCGCTCGCCACGGAACCGTGCGGATGCCGCCGACGACGTTGGAAGTGGGTCTCCGCATCGGAGCCTGGCTGGCCCAGCAACGCCAGGCGAGGGCGCAGGGCCATCTCGATGATCGCCGAGCGAAGCTGCTGGCTGATCTCCCGGGCTGGAGCTGGCAGCCCCACGCCGAAGCCTGGGAGGACATGTTCGCGGCCCTGGTCGCCTTCGCGCGGCGGGAGGGCCACGCCCGGGTGCCGAAGACCCACGTGGAGATCTCCGGATCCGGCGACGAGGCGGTCGGATTGGGGGCGTGGGTGAGTCGCCAGCGCCGGCTTGTGGCCGCCGACCGGTTGAGGGCCGACCAGGCCCGACGCCTCGGCGAGCTGCCCGGGTGGTCCAGCAACCTCCGGCTCGACAAGTGGACCGCCGGCCTGCAAGCCCTGGACAGCTTCGTGGCCCGGGAGCATCACGCGGTCGTCCCCCAGCGCCACGTCGAGGGCGACTACCGCCTGGGCTCGTGGGTGGGCAAGCAGCGCTGCAGCCGGGCCGAGGGCACGCTGGCGGAGGAGCGCATCCGCCGGCTCGAGCAGTACCCCGCCTGGGTGTGGGACACAAACCAGGGAGCCTGGGACCAGGGCTACGCCTTTCTCCGCCGCCACGTTGAGCGCACCGGCCACGCCCGGGTCCGCTACGACCACCTCGAGGGAGACGAGCGGTTCAAGCTCGGCCAGTGGTGCGACGTCCAGCGCAGCACCTTCCGCAAGGGCATGCTCCCCTCCGACCGGATCAGCCGGATGGAGGCGCTACCCGGCTGGGAGTGGGACGTCAGGTCTGCGAAGTGGGAGGAGTCCTTCACTGCGTTTCGCCGTCATGTGGCTCGGACCGGCACCGCCGGTGTGCCGAGGAGTTGCGTCGAGGACGGCTTCGCCTTGGGGACATGGGTCCGGGTGCAGCGCCGCTCCTACCACGATGGCTCGATCGAGCCATCTCGAATTTCGCGCCTCGAAGCGCTGCCCGGCTGGACCTGGAGAGCGGAGCGGCCCCTCAACGCGTCCGCTGCTCCCGCCGAAACGCCGTCTCAGTTCCTGCGGGACGATGCGGTCGCTTCGAGGCCGCAGCGCTCGGCAAGGGCGATGAGACTCGAGGCCAGAGCCTCTGCCCCGGGGGGCGCGCACTCGTAGGTGGTGTAGTCGTTGCCTCCGACCCGTCGGGGGC
>JBHENM010000382.1:0-23909 GCA_046262035.1 Acidimicrobiales bacterium
GTGAGCGCGAGCGCCGCCAGCAATCCCAGCGCCGTCATCCGCACCATTCGAGTCACCTGGTTCCCCCCATGTTCATTCGTCGCCGCCCCTTCGCTCACCGTAGCCCTGAACCGCGCCTGAGCACCTGCTCGGGCGCGAAGCCTCAAGCCCCGATTCGCCCTCGACCGGCCAATCTCCTGCTTCGGAGGGGGTGGACACGCGAACAAGGGGCCGGCGAACCGGCCCCTCGTCAATCTTGCGTCGCGCCGGGTGAGCGGCGGGAGGTTAGAAGTCCTCCATGCCTGCGGCCGCCGCGGCCTGGTTGGCCTTGGACTCGTCTGGCTTGTCGACGATGACGGCCTCGGTGGTGAGGAACAGACCGGCGATGGAAGCCGCGTTCTGCAGGGCGGAACGGGTGACCTTGGCCGCGTCGATGACACCGGCCTTGACCAGGTCCTCGTAGTCGCCGGTGGCGGCGTTCAGGCCCGTAGGCCCGTCCATGCCGCGAACCCGCTCCACGACCACACCACCCTCGAGACCGGCGTTGACCGCGATCTGCTTGAGGGGCTCCTCCAGCGAGCGAGCTACCAGCCGGACGCCGGTGGCCTCATCGCCCTCGAGGGAGCTGGCCAGCTCGTACACCTTGGCCTGGGCACGGAGCAGGGCCACGCCTCCACCGGGGACCACGCCCTCCTCGACGGCGGCCTTGGTGGTGCTGACGGCGTCCTCGATGCGGTGCTTCTTCTCCCGCAGCTCGACCTCAGTGGCGGCGCCGACCTTGATGACGGCCACACCACCGGAGAGCTTGGCCAGACGCTCCTGTAGCTTCTCCCGGTCGTAGTCGGAGTCGGTGAGCTCCATCTCGGCCTTGATCTGCGAAACCCGGCCCCGGATGTCGGAGTCGTCGCCGGCACCCTCCACGATGGTCGTCTCGTCCTTGGTGACGGTGACCTTGCGGGCTCGTCCCATCATGTCGAGGGTCACGTTCTCCAGCTTGAGGCCGACCTCCTCGGAGATGACCTGGCCGCCGGTGAGGATGGCCATGTCCTGCAGCATCGCCTTGCGGCGCTCGCCGAAGCCGGGAGCCTTGACCGCCACCGACTTGAACGTGCCCCGGATCTTGTTGACCACCAGGGTGGCCAGCGCCTCGCCTTCGAGGTCCTCACAGATGATGATCAGGGCCCGGCCCGACTGCATGACCTTCTCGAGAACCGGCAGCATGTCGCGCACGGCCGAGATCTTGGAGCTCACGAACAGGAGGTAGGGGTCCTCCAGAACCGCTTCCATGCGCTCGGGGTCGGTGACGAAGTAGGGGGAGATGTAGCCCTTGTCGAAGCGCATGCCTTCGACCAGGTCCATGTCCATCCCGAAGGTCTGCGACTCCTCGACGGTGATGACGCCGTCCTTGCCGACCTTGTCGATGGCCTCGGAGATCATGTCGCCGATCTCGGAGTCAGCCGCGGAGATGGCGGCCACCTGAGCGACCTGCTCCTTGGACTCGACCTCGACGGATACGTCCTTGATGGCGCCGATGGCGGTCTCGACCGCCCGCTCGATGCCCTTCTTGAGGGACATGGGGTTGGCGCCCGCAGCCACGTTGCGCAGGCCCTCCCGGACCATGGCCCAGGCCAGGACGGTGGCCGTCGTGGTGCCGTCACCGGCCACGTCGTCGGTCTTCTTGGCCACTTCCTTGACCAGTTCGGCCCCGATCCGCTCGTACGGGTCCTCGAGGTCGATCTCCTTGGCGATGGAGACACCGTCGTTGGTGATGGTGGGCGCAGCCCACTTCTTGTCGAGAACCACGTTGCGGCCCTTGGGGCCCAGCGTGACGCGTACCGCGTCAGCGAGCTGGTTCATTCCTCGTTCCAGGGCTCGCCGGGCGGTCTCGTCGAAGGCGATCATCTTGGGCATGGGGGGGTTCCTCCGTATTCGACGGCTATGTAGCCCTCCGGTCGTGCGACCGTTAGCACTCTCGTCTGTCGAGTGCTAACGATAGCGCGCCCTCGTCGGGTGCGCTACCCCGACTCGCAGGTCGCCGGCGACCTCGGCCCGATCAGCTGAGTCTGACCGCCCGCGAGAACGCCCAGCGCGAGCCGAGTTGGGTGACCAGCAGCAGGGCCAGCCCCACGGCGACGGCCCGACCGAGCGCAGCCCCGTCGAAGGGGCCCGTGGTGAGGGCGCGGGCGGCGTCGACCATGTAGGTGAACGGGTTCCAGCGGGAAGCGCCCTGCACCCACCCGGGAAGGATCGACTCGGGCACGAACTGGGTGGACAGGAACTGCAGCGGCAGGAACAGCGGAGCCAGAGCCAGTGGGGCCTGGGCGTTCCGCGTGGCCAGGGCGATCACGAAGTAGAGCCCCCCGTAGGCCGCAGCCCAGAGGATGAGCAGGGCGAAGAGCAGGGCGATCCCGAACACGCCCTCGTTGATGTCGGTTCCCATCATCATCCCGAGGAGGAGCAGGGCCGCGCCCGCCGGCAGCACGCGCACGACGTCGAACAGCAGGCGGCTGAGCAGGAGCGAGGACGGCTTGGCGTCGAGGAGGCGGAGGCGGTCGAGGAACCCGGACTGGATGTCGATCACCAGGCTGGTGGCGGCGTAGCCGACGCCGGTCATGGCCGTGAGCATGATGATCGCCGGCGTCATGAACTCGGCGTAGTTCTGGGTCGGGAAGCCGGGGAGGTCGGTCACCCGGGACAGGGTCTTGGCCACGAGCACGAGCAGGGTGAGGGGGATGACGACGGGGAGGCCGTAAGCCAGCACCGGGTTACGGATGCCCTCCCGCAGGTTGCGGACGAGGAGGAGTCTCACCTGGGCGGCGGTGCTCTGTGTTTCCTGGGACCGGCCTCCCGGGCGAGTCTCTGCTTGCTTGGACTCGCCTCCCGGGCGAGTCACCCGCGGCCGCCGGCGGACACGCCCATGCCCCGGCGCACGGCCGAGAGGGAGCCGTCGTCGCCGCCACCGGCACCCGATTCGGGCTCGCTGCCGGTCAGGCTCACGAACACCTCCTCCAAAGTCGGGGGGGCGACCACCAGACGTTCGATGGTCGGGCCCGAGGCCGTGAGCCGGCCCACCACCGACGGAACCTCGGCCTCGCCGCCGGGAAGGTTCAGGACCAGCCAGCCGTCCTCCCCGGCCGTCAGAGGATCGATCCCCGTGACCTGGCGCACTTGATCGGCGGCCGAGGGGCCGGCGACGCGCACCTGGACGGTGGTCGTGCCGAGCCGCGCCTTCAACTCCGCGGGGGAGCCGACCGCGGCCAACTTCCCCGAGTGGACGATGGCCACCCGATCCGACAGATCGTCGGCCTCGGCCAGGTACTGGGTGGTGAGGAAGACGGTGGCGCCCCGATCGCGCATCTGACGTATCAGGGTCCAGAGGGCGCGCCGGCTCTGCGGGTCGAGGCCGGTGGTGGGCTCGTCTAGGAAGAGCAGCGGCGGATCGGCGACCAAGGCCATGGCCACATCCAGCCGGCGGCGCATTCCGCCCGAGTAGCGGGCCGCGATGCGGTCGGCCGCCCCCTCGAGCCCGAAGACGTCGAGCAGCTCTGCGGCGCGGGCCTTGGCCTCGCCCTTGGTCCTGCCCGTCAGGCGGGCGGCCAGCACCAGGTGCTCCCGGCCCGTCATGAGCTCGTCGAGGGCCGACTCCTGAAGGGCCACCCCGAGGACCCGCCGGACGGCGCTGGGCTGCTCGAGGACGTCCATCCCCCGCACCCGCGCCGATCCGGCGGTGGGATGCAGCAGGGTCGTGAGGATGCGGACGGTGGTCGACTTGCCCGCTCCGTTGCGACCCAGGAAGCCGAAGATCTCGCCCTCGGCGACGGCGAAGCTGATCCCCGACAGAGCCTCCACGCCCGACGGCTCGTAGCGCTTGGACAGATCGGCCACCTCGACGGCGGGCACGGTCGTCACGCCCGGCAAATCCCGACTGCTAAAGTTAACGGGTGAAAGCTCACAGCCCGTAACGTAACGACTGTTAGGCGATGGGTCAAGCCCCTACATCCGAGACCGATCCTGCGGTTCCACCGCGCCGGACCCGCGCCCCCCGAGGCGAGGGTCACCGGCTCCGGAGCGAGTTGGTCGACGCCGCCAGCGACCTCCTGGCCGACCTGGGAGACCCGAACCAGCTCTCCATCCGGGCCGTGGCCGCCGCCGTCGGAGTCACGCCTCCGTCCATCTACCGCCACTTCGCCGACAAGCAGGCTTTGCTGGTCGCGGTTCTCTCCGAGCGATGGGCCGAGCTCCACCGGCTTCTGGTGGGGGCGGCGTCGGAATCGGACGAACCCTTCGACTCGCTACGCCGGTTCTGCCTGGCCTACCTGGCCTTCGCCGAGGAGCGCCCGGGGCACTACCGCACGCTGTTCAGCGCCGCGGCCCCGGCCGGGATCACCGACGACCCGGCGCAGCACCCGGGTGCGGCGACGTTCCTCGCCCTGGTCGAGGCCGTTCAGCGGTGCCTCGACGAGGGTGCTCCGGCGCAGCCGGGCCGGGACAGCTGGTTCCTGGCCCTCCAGGTCTGGCTGTCGGGCCACGGCCTGGTCGACCTACGCATCGGCCAGCGATTCCCCTTCCCCTGGCCTCCCGCCGAGGTGCTCCTCGACGCCATGCTCGCCGACCTGGGCCTGTCCCGCGCCGGCCCTCACACTCATCCGCCGGCGACGGCGGGGATGATCGAGACCACCTGACCGGAAGGGACCTCGGTGGCCAGGCCCTGGAGGAACCGCACGTCCTCGTCGGCCACGAACACGTTCACGAACCGTCGCAACTTGCCGTCGTCGTCGAACAGGCGGCCATGGAAGCCGGGGTGAGCAGCCTCGAGGGCGGTCAGCACCTCGGCTACCGTGCCTCCCTCGACGGCGACCTCGGCCTCCCCTCCCGAGAGGGAGCGCAGCTGGGTTGGGATCCGGACTTTCGCGCTCATGAAGAGGTCTCCTGGTCGAGCTTGTCCCCGAGGGCGTCGGCGAAGGCCTCGAGGGTGGGGGGGATGGTCACGGTGGGGCGGGCCTGAGCGGCTACAGCCTCGATGGTCTTGAGGCCGTGGCCGGTGATGTAGGCCACCACTCTCTCGTCGGGACGGACGTGACCCGATGCCGCCAGCTTGGCCAGGGTGGCGATGGTGACGCCTCCGGCGGTCTCGGCGAAGATCCCTTCGGTCTGGGCCAGGAGGACCATGCCCTCCACTAGCTCCTCGTCGGTCACCGCCGCCAGGGCCCCCCCGCTGGAGCGCACGGTGTCCAGCGCGTACCAACCGTCGGCCGGGTTGCCGATGGCGAGCGACTTGGCGATGGTCGACGGCTTCACCGGGCGCACGTAGTCGTGGTGCTCGGTGAAGGCGGTTGCCACCGGGCAGCACCCCAGGGCCTGAGCCCCGGACACCCGGACGTGGGGCTCCTCGTCGAGCAAGCCCACCTTCCACAACTCCTCGAAACCCTTGGCGATCTTGGTCAGCTGCGATCCCGAGGCCACGGGCACGACCACGTGGTCGGGTACCTGCCATCCCAACTGCTCGGCCGTCTCGAAGGCGAGGGTCTTGGACCCCTCGGCGTAGTACGTGCGCAGGTTGACGTTCACGAAGGCCCACGTGGGACGCTCCGACGCCAGCTCCGCGCAGAGCCGGTTGACGTCGTCGTAGTTGCCGTCCACGGCCACCAGGTTGGGCCCGTAGATGGCGGTGGTGACCACCTTGCCCTCTTCGAGGTCGGCGGGGATGAACACCACGTGACGCATGCCGGCCCGGGCGGCGTGAGCGGCCACCGAGTTGGCCAGGTTCCCGGTGGACGCGCAGGCGGCCACCTTGAAGCCGAGCTCACGGGCCCGGGCGAGGGCCACGGCCACCACCCTGTCCTTGAACGAGCCCGTCGGGTTGAGAGTGTCGTTCTTCAGCCACAGCTCACCCAGACCGAGCTCCGCCGCCAGCCGGTCGGCCCGCACCAGGGGGGTGAAGCCGGCGCCCAGGTCGACGGCGCCGTCGTTGTGAGCGGGCAGCAGGTCGGCGTAGCGCCAGATGGAGGGCGGGCCCGCGGCGATGGATTCCCGGGACAGGCCGGCGGCGATGGCCTCGTAGTCGTAAGTCACCTCGAGGGGGCCGAAGCAGTACTCGCACACGTGCAGGGCTTCCGCCGGATAGCCGCGGCCGCACTCACGACATCGGAGCCCACTCATCGACGACATTCCATGCCTCCAGTCATCGCTCGGGCATTGGCACCTGACTTCCCTGGGGAAGCTGGTTGCCGCGGCGTCGTCGGGCCCGGTCCCTCAACCGCTCTGGATGATGACGTCCATGATCGCGGCGACGGGAACGGTCGTCAAAGCGAATGGGCGAGAATGTCGGACTCATGGCACCGGACGGCATCCAGCCCCCCGTCGCCCCCGAGCAGTTCGACGGGCGCCAGTTCCCGCCCGAGCTGCTGGCGAAGCACAAGGGGGACCATCACGTGTCCGTGTGCCTCCCGGCCCGGGACGAAGAGGCCACCGTGGGCGCCATCGTGAGCGAGGTCCGATCCCTGGCCGACCACTGGGGCCTCGTGGACGAGATCCTGGTGATAGACGACGGCTCGACCGACGGTACGGCGGCGGCGGCCGTCGCTGCGGGCGCCACCGTGATCGCCTCGGCCGATGTGCTCCCCGACTGGGGAGACGCCCCGGGGAAAGGGGCCGCCCTCTGGAAGGCGGTCGATTCGGCCAAGGGCGACATCCTCGTCTTCTGCGACGCCGACATCCGCCAGTTCGACCCGTCGTTCGTCACCGGCCTGCTCGGCCCGCTGCTCCTTCACGGCCACCTCCAGTTCGTTAAGGGCACCTACGACAGGCCAGAACCTCGCTCGGGCCCTGGCGGCGGCGGCCGCGTGACCGAGCTGGTGGCCCGGCCGCTCATCTCCCTCCTGTTCCCGCACCTCGAAGGCTTCGACCAGCCCCTGGCGGGAGAGTTCGCCGCCCGGCGCGAGGTGCTCGAGCAGGTTCCGTACGTCCAGGGCTACGGCGTCGACCTGGCCCTGCTGGTCGACGTGGTGGCGAGCGTGGGCCTGGCCGCCGTGGCCCAGGTCGACCTCGGGCAGCGCGTCCACCGCAACCGGCCGCTAGCCGAGCTCGGTCACCAGGCGAGAGCGGTGGCCCACGCCGCCCTCTCCCGGGCGGGAGTGGAGGTCGACCCTCTGGACGAGCGTCCGCCGCTGGCCGGGATCAGGCGGCGGCCCTGAAGGTCCTCTACGTCGACGTCGACGGCACTCTCGTGGGCCCCGGCGGAGACCTCTTCTCCGGCGGCACAACTCGGCTCACCGAGGCGCTGCTCGCCGCTCGCAACGCAGGGCTCGCCGTGGTCCCGGTGACGGGCAGGGGAAGGATCCAGGTGTTCGAGCTCTGCCGCCTGCTGGGGCTGCCCCGCGGGATCGCCGAGCTGGGCTGCATCCACGTGGAGGGGCGACAGGTGCGGTACGAGCTGGGCGGCTTCCCGTTCACGGGCGAGACGCCGCTGGAGGCCATGCACGGGCGCGGGGCGATCCAAGCCATGCTCGACCTCGGCCTCGAGCCCCACGAGCCGTGGAACGAAGGGCGCGAAGCCACGTATCTCCTGAGAGGGACGACGGACGTGGCCGCGGCGAACGCCCACCTTCGCGACAAGGGCTTCTCGTGGTGCGAGCTGACGGACAACGGGGTGCTGTCCCGGGAGGGAAGCCCCCACGCCTTCCATCTGGCACCTGTGGGCACGGGGAAGGCCGCCGGCCTCCGGCTCGACCTCGAGCACCACGGCCTGGCCCTGGAGGAGGTCGGCTACGTCGGCGACTCGGCCAGCGACCTCGCGTGCGCCGCCGAAGTCGGGCGCTTCTGGCTGGTGGCCAACGCCGACCCCCAGCTCCAGTGGCCGGACCGCACGCCGGGGAGCCACGGCGAGGGCGTGGCCGACGTCCTCGAGCTGATCCTCCAGGGTCGGGACTGAGTTCTCCATCACTTAGGGTGTGGCATCGCCAGGAAACCCACGCCACTGGTCGTCGTTTCCAACCGGGGGCCGCTGGCCTTCTACCGCGACACCGACGGAAAGCTGAAGGCCCGGCGCGGCGCGGGCGGTCTCGTCTCCAGTCTCGGTCCCCTCGTTCGAGGGACGGGCTCTCTGTGGCTGGCCGCCGCCATCACCGAGGGCGACCGGGAAGCGGCCGAATCCGGGATCATCGAGGCCGAGGACTTCCGCATCCGGTCCCTGGCCGTCGACGAGCACGAGTTCCGGATGTTCTACGACGTGGTCGCCAACGCCACCCTCTGGTTCCTGCACCACGATCTGTTCGATCTCGCCCGCCGGCCCCGGCTCGACCGGAGGTGGCGGGAGGCGTGGAACGCCTACCGGAAGGTGAACCAGACCTTCGCCCAGGCCGTGCTCGAGGAAGCGCCGGAAGGGGCTGTGGTCCTCGTGCAGGACTACCACTTCGCCCTGGTGGGCACGTGGCTGGCTCAGCAACGACCCGATCTGCGGGCCGTGCACTTCAGCCACATTCCCTTCTGCGAGCCGGGTTCTCTGCGGGTGCTCCCCACCGACGTCGCCGAGGAGCTGCTGGTCGGTATGAGCAGCCACCTGTCCTGCGGCTTCCACGCTCGCCGGTGGGCCGACAACTTCTCCTCCTGCTGTAGGGACGTGATCGGGTTCGAGCCCGCCACCTTCGTCTCCCCCCTGACGCCAGACCACGATGACATCGGCGGCGTCGCGGCCTCCGACGCCTGCGCCCGAGCCCTGGGCGACCTCGACCGGACCCTCGGGGACCGGCGCCTGATCCTCCGGGTCGATCGCATCGAGCTCTCCAAGAACCTGCTCCGGGGTTTCTGGGCTTTCGACGAGTTGCTGCGCAACCAGCCCGAATGGCGGGGTCGGGTCGTGTTCGCCGCCCTCGTGTACCCCTCGCGGGAGGCTCTCCCCGAGTACCTGGCCTACCGCCAGGAGGTGGAGGCGCTGGCCCGCCACCTGAACGACCGGTGGGCGACGCCCGACTGGACGCCCGTCCTGCTTGACACGTCGGACAACTTCGCCGCATCGGTCGCCGCCCTCCGCCGGTACGACGTGCTGCTGGTGAACCCCGTGCGTGACGGGCTCAATCTCGTGGCCAAAGAGGGCGCCATGCTCAACGAGCGTGACGGGGTCCTGGTGCTCAGCCGTGAGGCCGGGGTGTGGGAGGAGCTGAGCGGGGTGGCCCTCGGGATCAACCCCTTCGACATCTCCGGCACGGCCGACGCCCTGGTCACGGCGCTGACCATGAGTCCGTCCGAGCGGTTCATCCACGCCACCGCCCTGCGCAAGACCGCCGCCTCCCGTTCGCCCAAGGACTGGCTGGACGACCAGATGCGCTCGGCCCGGGCGCCGGTGGGCCAGGCCGGGTCAGCCCTCCGCGAGGGCCCGTAACACCTCGAGCACGCCGGGCGGGCCGTCGACCACGAGATCGGCCCGGTCCAGCAGCTCCTCCGGCGCCTCTCCGCTCTGCACGCCCACCCTCAGCACGGTCACGCCGCGGCCGGCCAGCCGGTCGAGGGCGTCGAACGCCTCGAGGTCTCCTTGGTCGTCCCCGAAGAAGCAGGCCCGCTCCAGGCCGGACGCCGCTCCTTCCAGCACTGTCCCCTTGTCGCTCGACAGGGGAGGACGGAGCTCGTAGGACATCTTGGCCCGGTGGGCGATGAGCCCCGAGGACTCGGCCGCGGCCTCGGCCCATTCCCGAGCCGCGTCGGCCTTTCCGGGAGCCCTCCGGTAGTGCAGGGTGAGGGACAAACCCTTGCGCTCGACCCCGAGCGTCTCTCCCAACTCGTCCTCGGCCCGCTCCGTCACCTCGTCGATCACGGGACGCCATTCCTCGGCCTCCGGTGAGGGCACGACCCGGGGTTCCCCCTCGGCGTCCTCCTCCACCGCTTCCAGCCCGTAGAGGCCCCACAGCGAGAACCCCCGCCCACCGAGGTGCTGGATCAGGAACGAGGCCGGTCTCCCGGAGATGACGCCCACCCGGTCCACCCCCTGGGCAACGGCCTCAAGCGCATCCACCACCCCTTCGAGCGGTCGGGCGGTTTCGGGGTCGTCGACGATCGGGGCGAGGGTGCCGTCGAAGTCGCTGAACACCCCCGCCGGGCCGCTCTCCTGGAGAAAGGGAGCGAGGGCGGAGGCGAGCTCGGTCAGGGCAGTCGGAGGTCGGCGCCGGCGATGAGCACTATGTCCGCATCCCTCGTTTCCGGCACTGGAGTGCTGTCGTCGAGGGGCCGCACCGAGCTGAGGGGAAGCTGGAGCAGCTGGGCCAGGGCTCGGGCTTCAGCCTCGAAGCCGGCCCGGTAGGCCACCAGGGAGGTGTCCAGCACCCGGCTCGAGTCGATCGGGGCCAGGGCGTTGTAGTTGCTGTTGCGGAGGAACTCGTTGGCCTGCGCCCCCAGGCCCGAGGTGTTGGTCCCGTTGGCGGGCAGCACCTTGACGTCGGCCGGAGGGCGCGCCACGGCCGTCGACGTGGGCGGTAGCACGGACACGCTGGGGAGCGGTCGGGCCGTCGTCGGTGACGTCTCCGTCTCGATCTCGGTGAAGGGGACGGACGCGTCGTCGAACTCGTTCAACAGGAGGATGCCGAGGAGCACGGCCGCCGCCACCAGCAGCAGGCCGCGCGGCCCTACGGCCGTCGGTTGGGATCCTTGCCCTTCGGGAAGGCCCACCTGCCCTGGCCTCAACGGCCGCGCGGCAGAACCGCCGAGCGGCCCTCGATGCGAGCCCGGCGCCGGTTGGCCCGCAGACGCCGGAGCCGGCGCACCAGGAGCGGGTCGTAGCCCGCCGCGTCGCTAGACGTGGCCAAGGCGCCGAGGATCTCGTAATAGCGGGCGGGCGACAGCTGGAGCTGGTTCCGAATCGCGGTTGACTTGGTACCCGGCTCCGTCCACCACGATCGTTCGAAATCGAGGATGGCGCGGTCGCGGTCGCTGAGACCCATTGGGGGCAGGTTGCCCCCAACGCCGGGCGAGGTCAAGCATCCCCAGCCGATAGCTTGGGCGCGGTGGGCGCATCGTCCACCGGCCGGTGTGGCGCAGTCCGGTAGCGCAGGCGACTTGTAATCGCCAGGTCGTCGGTTCGAATCCGACCACCGGCTCGACAGTTACCGCAGGTACGGGTGTGTCAACCCACCTTCAGGCTCAGGATCTCCCTGGGCGGCTTTGGTCGATCCTCCGGGTCGGTGTCCTCGGCGATGATGACGTAGTCGCCAGGCCGGAGATCGACACTGAGGGTGAAGTCGGTCAGGCCCTCGAAGTCGAAGCCGCCGAATAGGACCTGGCCCGGGACCTGGCCGGCGGCGCCCACCGCAGGGGGTTCCTCACTTTCGAACAGCCGGACGAATGCCTCGTCGAGCTGCGCGAGGGTCGCCCCCGGGTTCAGCCTGGCGATGCCCGGCTCCAGCTGGCTGCCGCCGGCGGCGGCTTCGAACTTGAGCGTGTGCCGGCCCGGCGTGAGGTTTGCCGGCCCCTGGACGGGCTGGCCCGGAGCCACCCTGTAGGTCGCGTCCGGCGTAGGCGCCGGCGGGGCGGTCCCGGACACGACCTCGAGCTGGTTGATCATCCCCTTGGAGAAGTGAGGGGATCCTTGGCCTTCGGTAGGAATGAAACACACCAAGGCGTACGTGCCCGGGGTGAGGTTCGACACCGTCACGTCGGCTGACTCTCCCGGCGACATGAAGTTCCCCGGAAGACCGACTTGGTCGACGATCTCGGCCGTGGGGTCCTCCTCCTCGCCGGCTCCGCCCTGCGCTCCCGACGTCGTGGTCGACGAACTGGTGGTGGCCGCCCCGGACGAGGTGGTGGGGGCGCCGCCGGCGGTGGTCGTCGGGCCTCCTTCGCCACCGGGGGGGCCCTGGCTGAGAGCGGCGGTCAGGTCACCGAGGGTCTTGCCCGGCTTCAACTTGCCGAGCCCCATCATGTGGAACTCCTTGCCGACGTTCGAGATCCTGAGGGTGCCTCCTGAGATCAGCGGACCACTGACGTTGTAGGCGTAGTCGCTCATGGCCACCGTGACGGAGGCCGATCCCACGGGCTGGGCGGTGGTCGTCTCGCTCGTCTGCGACGCTTCGTCGTCGTCGTCATCGCCGCAGGCGGCCATTGACAGGGCCATCAGGCCTACCAACGCCATCACGGGTACGAACCGTCGGTTCCTCTTCACCCCAGCCTCCTCATGTCAAGAGAGCCGGACGATACTGATTCGTAAGCCGGGTGTCGAGGGGCTGGACGGTTCCCGGACTGGGCGTCCGCTCAGAGGGCCGCTCGGGCCCTAGGCGACGGCGGCGTCCAGCTCTTCGGCGTCCCTGGCCGCCAGGTGGGCTTCGAGCTTGCGCTTGATCCGCTGCAGGGCGTTGTCGATGGACTTCACGTGGCGGCCCAGCTCCTCGCTGATCTCCTGGTAGGACCGACCCTCCAGGTACAGCCGGAGCACATCCACCTCCAGGGTGGAGAGCATCTCCCTCATCGACGCCCGCATGGCCGCCATCCGCTCCCACGACACGACCTCGTCCGCCGGGTCGGGCGCGTGGTGGTCGTCGAGCAGCTCCTCCATCGAGCGCTCGTTGGGATCGTCGACCACCCGTAGCCCGCTGAGGGAGACGTACTGGTTCAGGGGCTGGTGCTTCTGGCGCGTCGCCGTCTTTATGGCGGTGATGATCTGACGGGTGATGCACAGCTCGGCGAACGCCCGGAACGAGGACTGGCGATCGGGCCTGAAGTCGCGCACAGCCTTGAACAGGCCGATCATGCCCTCCTGCACGATGTCGTCGAAGTCGGCACCCACCAGGAAGTAGCCCCGGGCCTTGGCTCGGGCAAACCGGCGGTACCGCTCGAGGAGCAAGTTGAGGGCTTCGACCTCCCCGTCACGGAAGAGCTCTACGAGTCGATCGTCGGAAATGTCCAGCTGGGCTGCGGCCAGATGGTGGGGCATGCAGGGGGCTCCTCGAATTGCTACGGCGATGGCGGCGGCGAGTTACGACTGCTGCGGTATGTGACGAATGCCTAGAGGCGACTTGTCCTTTCTACCGACCCGCCACTCACGGTGTCAATGGTTGCGAAACGAAAAAGAATCCTTTTCGTCACGAGCCAGCGTCAGCCGCCCCCTGGGAGCGCTGACGAGCGAGCTCGAACAGGGCTACCGCCCCCGCTGCGCCCACGTTCAGGGACGGAATTGCCCCGCGAAGCGGAATCGTCGCCAGAACGTCGCACCGGGCCGCGACCAGGCGGGAGAGCCCGGACCCCTCGGCCCCCAGTACGGCCATCACCGGCGCGTCCCCGATGGAAAGGTCGAACAGACTCTGACCACTGTCAGTGACCAGACCCACCACCCAGATGCCCAGCTCCTTGGCCCGGGTCAGCGCCGTGGGAAGACCCGTCACCAGCGCTATGGGCAGCCGCTCCACCGCGCCCGCCGCCGCCTTGGTCACGGCCGGCGTGACGTGAACGGCCCGATGGCGGGGCAGCACGGCGCCGGTGGCGCCGGCCGCCTCGGCCGTCCGGAGCAGGGCGCCCAGGTTCTGCGGATCGGTCACCCCGTCGACCGCGAGCAGGAGAGGCAACCCTTGCGAAGGCCGGCACAGGGCTTCGAACTCGGCTTCGGGCAAGGGCTCGGCGTGCGCCAGCACGCCTTGAGGCGCCTCGGTGCGGGCGGCGGCCTCGAGCCGGGCCCGGCTCACCCGACGGACCGGCACCCGCAAGCGCTCGGCCCGGTCCACGATCTCGTCAATGAGCTCAGCCGGGTCGAGATCCTCGGCCAGCCAGACCTCGCGAACCCGGCGGCGTCGGGCCAGGAGCAGCTCGGCCACGGCCTGACGCCCCTCGACCTGCTCGCCGCCGAGCCCTTTGTCGGGACCGGCCTCCCGGCGGGGGGGACGGCCACCCGATCGCTCGGGGCGGCGGTTCGGACCTCCCCGCCGCGGCGGCCGGCCCCGCGGGGCCCCGGTCACGCCCGCTCCACCAGGGCGACGGCCCAGCACGCCACGCCCTCGCCCCGACCCAGGGCGCCGAGGCCTTCCGCCCGCTTGGGGCGGACGGTGACGTCGGCCGTGACCACGTCGGACAGCCGCTGCTCCATGGCCTCCCGGTGGGATGCCAGGCGGGGGGCGTCCAGAACCACGGCGCAGTCGACGTTCACCGGACGCCATCCCGCAGCCCGCACCCGCTCGACGACCGCGGCCAGGAGGCGCAGGCTGTCGGCCCCGGCCCACTGCGGGTCGTCGTCGGGGAAGAGCTGACCGAGCTCGCCCTGGCCGGACGCGCCCAGCAGGGCGTCGGCCACAGCGTGGCTGATGACGTCGGCATCGCTGTGCCCAGCCAGTCCCCGCTCACCTTCCAAGTCGACTCCCCCCAGGCGAAGGGGTCTTCCCGGCTCGTCGGAGAAGGGGTGGACATCGAATCCGAGGCCGACGCGCATGCTCATCCAGCGCGGGGCGACTGGTGGCGCGCCGCGTGCTCCCGAGCCTGGTCCAGGTCACCGGCGCTGGTGAGCTTGGTGTTGGCCGGCTCGCCCGGCACCACCACCACGCAGCCCCCCATGGCCTCCACCAAGGCGGCGTCGTCGGTGGCGTCGGCACCGGTGGCGTGGGCCCGCCGAAACACGCCGGCGCGGAACGCCTGGGGCGTCTGCACCGCGACCAGCTCGGCCCGGTCAAGGGTGTCGATGACCTGCCCGTCCCGCACCCGCTTCACCGTGTCCGCCAGCTGAAGCCCGGGCACGGCCCCGTCGGCGTCATCCAAGGCCGCCACCACGGCGGCGAACAGTGAGGGGCTGGCCAGGGGCCGGGCTGCGTCGTGGACGACGATCACGTCGGCCGTCACCGGTATGGCGGCCAGCGCCTGGCGCACGGAGTCCGACCGGCGGGCACCGCCCGGGACGATGACATCCACGCCCGCCTCTTCCACTCCGGCGCAGTCGGGCGGTACCGCCATCACGATCCCGTCGGCCACGGTGCGGGCTGCGGACAGCGACCAGTCGAGGACCCGGCGGTCACCCAGCGCCTCGTACTGCTTGCGAGCCCCGAAGCGGGACCCGGCGCCAGCGGCGACCACGATCACCCAGACGCTCGTCATACCGGCCCGCCCGCCGGCGTCGTCGTGGATACTACGGCAAGGCCTCGTCGAGCTTGAGCTCGGCCGCTTCCTCGTCCACCCCCAGGGCGAAGGTGAGCTCCGAGACGAGGATCTGGCGGGCCTTGGTGAGCATGCGCTTCTCCCCCGCCGAGAGACCCTTGTCCTTCTCCCGGATGGACAGGTTCCGCACCACTTCGGCCACCTGGTAGATGTCGCCCGACTTCAGCTTCTCGACGTGGTTCTTGAACCGTCGAGACCAGTTGGTGGGCATCCGGGCCTCCTTCTTGCGAAGGACGGCGAATACCTCCTCGACTTCCTCGTCGTTGATGACCTCGCGCAACCCCACCTCTTCGGTGTTGTCAGCGGGCACCATCAGCGTGAGGTCGCCGTAGGCGAGCTTCAGTACGAGGTACTCCCGATCCGTGCCGAATGCATCCCGCCTTTCCCGCCTTTCGATGACAGCCGCGCCGTGATGGGGATAGACGACCTTGTCACCGACATCAAAGGACATACTTCTCCCAGGAACGAGACACCAATGGGGACAACTCCAGAGTGCCAGGAACTAGCCGCGAAGGCCAACCGGTAAGCGGAACCGTCCCTTCCGGCTCATCCGTACCGGTCGAGGATGCTGGCTTCGGCCAGCCGCGACAGCCCTTCCCGAATGGCCCGGGCGCGTGCTTCACCGACGCCTTCGACGTCGTCCAGATCGTCCACTGAAGCCCGCAGGATCTTCTGCAGCGTCCCGAACCGCTCGACGATGTGGTCGCTGACCGCGTCCGGCAAACGGGGGATCTTGGCCAGCAAACGGAAGCCCCGGGGCTGCAGCCCCATGTCCATCTGCGCCGCCTCGGGCGGGAGGTGCAGCACGGACGCCACCGACTTGATGTCGAGCAGGTCGTCGGTGGTCAAGTGGGCGAGAGCGCTCATGGCCTCGTTGAGGTGGTAGTCGTCATCCACCTTGAAGTAGTCCTTGATGACCAGGCGCCGGTCGTCCTCGACGCCGCCCATCAGCTCCTCGAGCTGGAGCCGGATGAGCCGGCCGTCGGTGCCCAGCTCGACGATGTAGCCCTGGATCTCCTCGGCGATCCGACGGACCATCTCCGTTCGCTGGAGGACGGTGACCACCTCGCGCACCGTCACCAGATCCTCCACTTCGAGGGCGGACAGCGCGCCCGACACCGAGTCCAGCCGGGTCTTGTAGCGCTCGAGCGTCTGCAGGGCCTGGTTGGCCCGGTTGAGGAGCCTCGGCGACGGTTCGAGCGGGTGCTTGAAATCGCCGTAGTACACGGCGATCGAGGACATGTCCTCGGATACGGAGATCACAGGGACCCCGATCGAGCGCGCCACCCGCTCGGCGGTGCGGTGGCGGGTGCCCGTCTCCGACGTGGGCACGTTGGGGTCGGGGACGAGATGGACGTTGGCCCGGGCGATGCGGCTGGCGTCCGGGGCGAGGATGATGGCGCCGTCCATCTTGGCCAGCTCGGAGAGCCGTGGCGGCGTGAACTCGGCGTCCAGTAGGAAGCCCCCGGAGCAGATGGCCAGCACTTCGGGCCCGTCTCCGATGACGATGAGCGCGCCCCGGCTACCCTGCAGGATCCGGTCGAGGCCCTCGCGCAGAGGCGTTCCCGGCGCCACAGCCGCCAGTGCGTCGGTCAGCACCAGATGCCGCCTCGTAGGCACGGCCGCATGCTAGTTGGTCGAAATCAGCCCCGATTCCCGCCGATCCCCGATTCCCCGCCCGGAAAGGAGCCCGACAGAGTCCAGCGCCTCCGACAGCGTCGACGCCCGCAGGACGGTGATCCCTTCCGGTGCCTCGGGCGCCGACGCCGGCACCAATGCCCTCCGGAAGCCCAGCCTGGCCGCCTCCGCCAGCCGGCGCGCCGTCTGCGGGACCTGCCGGAGCTCGCCGGCCAGGCCCACCTCTCCGCACGCCACCAGATCGGCGGGGACAGGCCGGTCGGCCACGGCCGACGCCACGGCCAGGGCCACGGCCAGGTCGGCACCGGGATCGCAGATGCGCACTCCGCCCACGGCCAGGGCGTACACGTCGGACGCGGCCACGCGGACGCCGACGCGCCGTTCGAGCACGGCCAGGAGCAGGGCCAGGCGGCCGCTCTCGAGGCCCTGCGCCGAACGGCGCGGCGGGCCACTGGCGGGGGCGACGAGGGCCTGGAGCTCCACCAGCAGGGGCCGGTGCCCGTCGAGGGCGGCGACCACGACCGACCCGGGGACTCCCGTGCGGCGGTCGGACAGGAACAGGCGCCCGGCGTCGGGCACCGCCCCCAGGCCCGCCTCGCTCATCTCGAACAGGCCCAGCTCGGTGGTGGGGCCGAACCGGTGCTTGGTGGCGCGGAGCATGCGGAGGGCGTGGTGGCGGTCGCCGGTGAACGAGAGCACGGTGTCGACCAGGTGCTCCAGGACCCGGGGCCCGGCCAGGGTGCCGTCCTTGGTGACGTGGCCCACCAGCACAGTGGTGACACCCTTCTCCTTGGCCAACCGCACCAGCCGGTGGGCGCAGGCCCGCACCTGGGCCACCGATCCGGGCGGGGCCTGCACCTCGGGGTCGACCACGGTCTGGATCGAGTCGACGACGAGGAACGCGGGCTCCACCTGGTCGACGTGGGCCAGCATCCGCGGAAGCTCGGCCTCGGCCACCAGCCACAGCTCGGGCGCCAGCGTCTCGAGGCGCTCGGCTCGGAGCCGCACCTGGTGGGGCGACTCCTCGCCCGTCACCAGCAGGCACCGGTGGCCGTTCCCGGCCAGTCGAGCCAGGGCCTGCAGGATCAAGGTGGACTTGCCCACCCCCGGCTCCCCTCCGAGGAGGGTGACGGAGCCGACGACCAGCCCGCCGCCCAGGACCCGGTCGAGCTCGCCCACACCCGTGGGCCGGGGCTGCCACTCCCCGCCGCTCACCTGGCCTATGGGTGTGGGCCCGGCGCCCGCGCCGCGGCCCCCCTTGCCGGACGCGGTGTCCGCGAGGGTCCCCCAGCTACCGCATCCCGGGCAGCGACCGACCCAGCGTGAGAGGGCTTCACCGCACTCGGTGCAGCCGAAGGAGGTTGACGACCGGCTCATGGCGGGACGGTACCGAGGAGGTACGACACCCGGCCCGAAGGCGCTCAGCGGCGGCCCCGGAGGGCCAGCACCAGAGCCGCCACGGCGAAGGCCAGGGCGGCCACGGCCGGGAGCAGGGGCTGGAGGTTCCAGGACTCCGACGTGGCCTCGAGCCGGGTCGAGCTCCCGGCCGCCGGTTGCCAGGCCACGCCGCCCCCGACACGGGTGACCCCGGGCCCGGCCTCCATGTCCCCCGGGAGCCGCGCCTCGACCCGCACCCGGACGCCTCGGTCCAGGTCGGCGCCGAACCGGTGCTGCAGCCCGGCCAGGTCGAGCCCCAAGTCGGCGTCGCCCAGCCTCTCCTGCACGGCGGGGTCGTTGATGCCCGCGAGTCCCTTGGACAGGTCGACTAGGCCGGTGAACTTCATGCGCGTCCTGAGGAAGCCCTTCGTCCGTTCGAGCCGGAACTCGCGGAAGGGTCCGTCGGCGTTGCTGAGCTCGGCCGCCACCTGGGCCGCCTCGTCTGCCGTCTCGAAGCGCTTGCCCGCCCGTATCCAGGTCAGCCCGTCGCCTTCGGCCTCGGGCCCTCGGACGTCCCATCCCGCCTGACGCAGGTCGTCCAAGCGCAGCTCCTTGTTCGGGTCGCCCAGCTCCCGGAGCGCCTCGGCGTCGAGACCGAGGCCGGCGCGCACCCAGCCACTGCCGTCGGGCCGGGCGTCGATGCCTGCGCTCAGCGTCACCTGGCAGCCGCCGAGCAGGAAAACCAACAAACCGGTGACACTCAGGCGCGCCACCGCGCCCCTGAGTGTCACCGGTTCAGATGGAGTGGCTGAGGACTATTCGGCCGCGGGGCCGGCTTCGGCCAGCTCGACCGGAGGCGGCTCGATGCCGTCGAGCGTGCGGAAAACGATCTCCTCGCCCTCGGCGTCGACGATCACCGTCTCGCCCGCCCGGAACTCCTTCCAGAGGATGCGCTCCGACATCGGATCCTCCACCGACCGCTGGATGGCCCGCCGCAACGGCCGGGCGCCCAGGGTGGGGTCGTAGCCCTTGCGTGCCAGGAGGTCCTTGGCCGCGTCCGTGAGCTCCAGGCTGAGGCCCTGGCTCTCGAGCTGCGTGCGCACCCTGCGGATCATGAGGTCGACGATGCGGGTGACCTCTTCGCGGGTGAGCTCGTGGAAGACGATGGTCTCGTCAATCCGGTTGAGGAACTCGGGCCGGAAGTGCTGCTTGAGCGCCTCGTTGACCTTGTCCTTCATCTTCTCGTAGGTGAGAGCCTCGCTCGACTTCTGGAAGCCGATGGCCGCCTTGCGCAGGTCGGCCGTGCCCAGGTTGGACGTCATGATCAGCACGGTGTTCTTGAAGTCGACCGTGCGGCCCTGGGCGTCGGTCAGCCGGCCGTCCTCCAGGATCTGGAGGAGGGCGTTGAAGACGTCGGGGTGGGCCTTCTCGATCTCGTCGAAGAGCACGACCGAGAACGGCTTGCGGCGGACGGCCTCCGTGAGCTGGCCGCCCTCCTCGTAGCCGACGTAGCCGGGAGGCGAGCCGACCAGGCGGCTGACCGTGTGCTTCTCCATGTACTCGCTCATGTCGAGCTGGATGAGGTGGCTCTCGTCCCCGAAGAGGAACTCGGCCAGGGTCTTGGCCAGCTCGGTCTTGCCCACGCCCGACGGGCCCAGGAAGATGAACGAGCCGCTCGGGCGCTTGGGGTCCTTGAGGCCGGCACGGGTACGGCGAATGGCCTGGGAGACGGCGTGGATGGCGCTCTCCTGGCCGATGACCCGCTTGTGCAGCTCCTCCTCCATGCGCAGGAGCTTGGCCGTCTCCTCCTCCGTGAGCTTGTACACGGGGATGCCGGTCCAGAGGGCGAGAACCTCGGCTATGGCCTCCTCGTCGACCTCGTCGAACAGGTCGACGCCGGCCGTCTTCCACTCCGCTTCCTTGATCGACTTGCGGTCGAGGAGCTCCCGCTCCTTGTCGCGCAGCTTGGCCGCCTGCTCGAACTTCTGGTTCTCGATGGCGTTGTCCTTGTCCCGCCGGACGCGGGTGATCTCGTCCTCGATCTCCTTGTAGTCCGCAGGCGTCTTCATCCGCTGCATGACCTTGCGGGAACCGGCCTCGTCGATGAGGTCAATGGCCTTGTCGGGCAGGTGGCGGTCGGAGATGTAGCGGTCGGACAGGTTGGCCGCGGCCACGATGGCCTGGTCGGTGATGGTCACCCGGTGGTGGGCCTCGTAGCGGTCGCGGATGCCCTTCAGGATCTCGATGGTGTGGGAGATCGTGGGCTCTTCGACCTTGATGGGCTGGAACCGGCGCTCGAGGGCGGCGTCCTTCTCCAGGTGCTTGCGGTACTCGTCGAGGGTGGTGGCGCCGATGGTCTGCAACTCACCCCGGGCCAGCATGGGCTTGAGGATGGACGCAGCGTCGATGGCGCCCTCGGCCGCGCCCGCACCCACCAGGGTGTGGAGCTCGTCGATGAACAGGATGATGTCGCCCCGGGTGCGGATCTCCTTGAGGACCTTCTTCAGGCGCTCCTCGAAGTCACCCCGGTAGCGGGACCCGGCGACCAGGGCCCCCAGGTCCAGCGTGTAGAGCTGCTTGCCCTTCAGGGTCTCGGGGACGTCGTTGCCCACGATCTTCTGGGCCAGCCCCTCGACGATGGCGGTCTTGCCCACGCCCGGCTCGCCGATGAGGACCGGGTTGTTCTTGGTCCGGCGGGAGAGGACCTGCATGACCCGCTCCAGCTCCCGCTCGCGGCCGATGACGGGGTCGAGCTTCTTGTCGCGGGCCAGCTGGGTGAGGTTCCGGCCGAACTGGTCGAGGACGAGGGAGCCGGTGGGGGCGTTCTCGCTGCTCGGGGCGCCCGAAGTGGCCTCCTTGCCCGAGTAGCCGGAGAGGAGCTGGATGACCTGCTGACGAACGCGCGACAGGTCAGCGCCGAGCTTGACCAGCACCTGGGCGGCGACACCTTCTCCCTCCCGGATGAGGCCGAGGAGGATGTGCTCGGTGCCGATGTAGTTGTGGCCGAGCTGGAGGGCCTCGCGGAGGGAGAGCTCGAGGACCTTCTTGGCCCGGGGCGTGAAGGGGATGTGGCCGCTGGGCGACGAGCCGCCCTGTCCGATGATCTCCTCGACCTGCGTGCGGACAGCTTCCAGGGAGATACCCAGCTGCTCCAGAGCCTTGGCCGCGACACCTTCACCCTCGTGGATGAGGCCCAGGAGGATGTGCTCGGTGCCGATGTAGTTGTGGTTCAGGAGGCGAGCCTCCTCCTGAGCCAAGACCACGACTCTTCGGGCTCGGTCAGTAAATCGCTCGAACAAGAGAACCCCCTATACAGGGACGGGTGGGTCCGCGGCGGAAGTCTACCGAGGTCACGCTAGATGCAACACGCAGTCTCCGTGCCGCGTTCCCAGGTTCCAGAGAAGCCACACCTCCTCTTTCGGCGGTTTAGCCGGACATGGACAAGAATTTCGAGTTGAGCGGTCGCTTGACGTAGGTTCTAGAGCATGGTCGGGCTGGCTTCGCTCCTCTCCCTCCCCAGCCTCGAGGGGGACCTGGCACGGGTTGAGGACGCGCTGCGCCGCACGGTGCAGGCGGGCGACCCGTTCATGACCACGGTCGCCAGCCACCTGATCCCAGCCGGCGGCAAGCGTCTCCGGCCCGCCCTGGCCCTGGGGGTGGGCAACCTGGCCGCTTCCCCCGTCTCCGACGACGTGGTCATGGGCGGATGCGCCGTGGAACTGGTCCATCTCGGTTCCCTCTACCACGACGACGTGATGGACGAGGCCCGGACCCGCCGCAACGTCGAGAGCGTGAACGCCCGGTGGGGCAACCTGGTGGCCATCCTGGCCGGGGACTTTCTGCTGGCCCGGGCGTCCGAGATCGCCGCCTCCCTCGGTACCGAGGTGGCCGGGCTGCTGGCCATGACCATCGGCCAGCTGTGCGAGGGGCAGGTCCGGGAGCTGTCCCAAACGTTCGACATCGGGCGCACCGAAGACGACTACCTCGTGTCAATCCAGGGTAAGACGGCGTCTCTCATGTCGACGGCCTGTCGCATCGGCGGCATCACCGCCGGCCTCGACCGCCCCAGCATCGATGCCGTCACGCGCTACGGCGAGCGGGTGGGAATGGTGTTCCAGATCGTGGACGACATCCTCGACGTGGTCGCCACCGAGGAGCAGCTGGGCAAGCCGGCCGGAAACGATCTCGTGGAGGGTGTGTACACCCTGCCCGTCATCCGGGCTTTGGCCAGCGCGGACACGGCGGACACTCTCCGCCGGCTGTTGCGTCGCCACATCGAGCCGGATGCCGTGGCTGAGGCGCGGGCCCTCATCCGGTCCAACGGGGCCGTGCCCGCGGCCTTGGACGTGGCCCGCAGCTACGCCGAGCAGGCCGCCGAAGGGCTGGATGCGCTGGATGTCGACGGCCCTTCGGTCGCCGCCCTCCGGAGCCTCCCCCACCACCTGGTCGACTCCGTCTCGGTTTGAGCCAAGACCTGCCGGTGGCACGCGGCCACCGGCAGGAGAGCTCGCTCGGGCGTCCTACGAGAGGCGCGGCGGGCAACCCGAGGCGCCCCCGATAGCGCACTGGTCGGTTCCGGCACCCGGATCCACACGCTCACCGGCATCGGCCGAAATCCGGTCATTGCCGGGGCCGGCGGAGGAGAAGTCCCGGCCGTCACCGCCGACGAGGGAGTCGGTGCCCACGCCTCCGAACAGGGTGTCATCCCCGGCGCCACCTACGAGCTGGTCGCCGCCACCGAAGCCCAGGAGGATGTCGTTGCCCCCCATGCCCATGATGCGGTCGTTGCCGTCGGTTCCGCAGATGACGTCGTCGCCCTCAGTGCCGATGGTGGCGGCGCCCGCGACGCTGTAGATGGTGCACAGCCTCTGCCAGTCACAGCGGCCGTCGAAGTCGAAGGCGTTGAACGTCAGCTGCGTCACGCCGCTGCCGTCGGCCGCGTTCATGGAGAAGACCTCGTAGTTCGCACCCGACGCCGAGAAGTTGGGGTCGCCTGGGATGGGCCGCGAGTAGATGATCTTGGTTCCGTCCGGCGACCACGTGGGGATGGAGTCGTAACCGACGCGGTTGGTCAGGTTGACCTGGTTGGTGCCGTCGCCGTTCATCTTGAAGATCTCGAGCCCGCTGCCGGGGACGTTCTTGGCCCAGGTGATCTGGCCGTCGGGCGACCAGTCGGGGGCGCTGTCGGGGGCCGGATCGTTGGTCAGCTTGACCAGGTTGTTGCCGAAGGGGTCCATCGTCCAGATCTCGTTGTTGCCGCTCATGTTGCTCTGGAACACGATCCTGGTCCCGTCGGGCGACCACCTGGGCCACGCCTCGTTGCTCGGGAGGTTGGTGAGCCGGACCTGGTTGGTACCGTCGGCGTCCATCTTGTAGATCTCGCTGTTCCCGTCCCGGTTGCTCGAGAACACGATCTGCGAGCCGTCCGGGTGGTAGCCCTTGGGGATGTCCTCGGGACGGCCGTTGATCACGAGGGGCGTCTTGCCGCTGCCGTCGGGGTTCATGAGGACGAGCTCGTACGTGTCGTCCACGGCCTGCCCCACGAACTCGGTCTCGTAGAGGATCTGCTTTCCGTCTGCGGTGAAGAGGGGGTTGTAGTCGGTGATCGGGTTCTCGTCGGTGATGTTGGTCCGGTTGCTGCCGTCCGGGTTCATCACGTAGACCTCGAAGTCGACGACTCTCGACGGCGGGTCGGTGGTCGGAAGGGTGCCACCGCACACGATCAGGCCGTTGAGACCCTTGTTGGCCACCGCCTGGGCGGGGACGTCGGAAATCAGGGTGGAGCCGAGCACGGCGACCGTTGCTGC
>JBHENM010000383.1:0-15291 GCA_046262035.1 Acidimicrobiales bacterium
GCGGCACCAAGGTGAGATGCACCGGGACCCGCCCGTAGGTGCCGTCACCCAGGGCCCGGCGGAAAGCGTTGAGCTCCCGATCGAGGGGCGGCGGAATGAGGAGCACTACTCCTAGACGAACCTTGGGCACGCCTCAGGGTAAGGGCCGAGGCATCTAGGGTGCCCGGTCCGCAATCAACCGGCTAATCGCTGCGGGCGGTCAGGCGTAGTTGTGACAGACGCCATGACGCCACGGCCAGGGCGATCAGGGAGACGACCGCCAGGCGAGCGATGGCGGCCCACCCGGTGGGAACGCCGGTGCGGACCAGCTCCTCGGCGCCCGGACCGAGCCCGGCATACGCGGCGCGAGCGAGCCATCCCGGGGACAACTGGGCGATCCCGTCCAGCGCCGCCCCCAGGAGCCGCTCGATGAGGACGACCGTGGCCAATGACCAGACGACGGCCCGCCGGCTGAGGGCGCCGATCATCACGAAGACGGCGACGTAGGCGGCGCAGCCGGCGCTGGCGGCCAGCAACATGGTCGGAGCGACGTCAGGGACCCCGGCCAGAACGGCCGCCAGGGCGCAGGCACCCCCCATCGACAGGCTCGCCACCAGAGTCCCTCCGGCCCACCGGGCCAGCACGATGGCCCACCGGGCAACGGGAGAGAGCCACGTGAAGAGCAGGGTCCCGGCCCGAACTTCGGCTCCGAGCACGGCGTCGCCGATCACGAGGCAGCCGATGGGCAGCACGATGGAGAACAGCCCCGCGGATGCAACTACGGCGAAGGCCTCCTGGTCGGAATCGGCCACCACGACGTGGGCCAGGAGTCCGAAGAGCAAGGCGCCGAGCACGGGGAGGAGGAGGCCCAGGCGACGCCGACCAGGCAAGCATGCTCGCAGGGTGTAGGCCACCAGCGTGCCGAGGACGGGGACCGCCCGCTCGGGACGCTGACGGCGTGCACTCGGGGGGGAATCGGTCGGCGTCCGTGGGCTCGTCATCGGACCAGATCCCGGAAGATGCTCTCCAGCGACTCGTCCAGCGGGCGGACCTCCTTGAGGCGCAGGCCCAGCTCTCTCGCCACCCGAGGCAGGGCGATTGCGAGGTCGCCTGCTCGCGACGTGACCACGGTGAGAGCGTCCCCCTCCAGGGCCACGCCCGTGACCGCGTCCAGGCCGACGAGAGCGGCACCGAGGGCCCGAGGACTCGAAGCCCGAACCAGGACCCGCCGAGGCCGGTCGACCATGGCATCCCGGATGGCCCGGCGATCCCCGGCGGCGGCCAGCCGGCCGTTCACGAGGACCACGATGCGCTCGGCCAGGCGCTCGACCTCGTGGAGGACGTGGGAGCTCACGATGACCGTCCGTCCCGATTCGCCCAGTCGCCGGAACAGGTTGATGAGGCTGGCCCGCTGCACGGGATCGGCGCCGTTCAGGGGCTCGTCGAGCACCAGGACCGAGGGCTGGGTTACCAGGGCGGCGGCGACCTTGGCCCGCTGGCGCATCCCCTTGCTGAAACCGACCAGCGCCCGATCGGCGACGTCGGTCAGGTCCACCTCGGCCAAGGCCCGCTCCGGAGCGCCCCGGTCGCGGATCCCGTACAGCGCCGCCCGGTAGCGCACGAGCTGCCGGGGGGTGAGGGCGCCGGGAACGGCCTCGTCCTCGGGCACGAGCGCCAAGGCCCTCCGCACGGCGGCATCAGCGCGCGGATCACCGCCCGTCACCCGGACGTGGCCGCCGCTGGGCGGGAGGAGACCCGTCACCACCCGCAGCAGCGTCGTCTTTCCCGCCCCGTTGGGCCCGAGAAGTCCCGCGACTCCTGGTCCGAACGAGCACGACAACTGAGACAGGGCGACCTTCTGACCGAACCAGGCCGATACCTCTGACACTTCAACCGTGGGGTGGGTCACGAAGGCGGCCTGGTCCTGCACCATCACGCCTCCGCGTGCCGGTAGCGCCAGAGCAGGACCGCGAGCGAGGCCGCGACCACGGCCAGGTAGACGGCAACGGCCAGAGCTCCTGCGCCGTCGACGAACGACAGCCGGATACGCGGATCGAGGTGGCCGAGGAAGACCAGGTCCCGTACGTAGATCGGGACAGCCAGCAGGTTGGCGACGTCGGTGGCGGCGCTGGTGCCCCGCCCTGCCCGAAGGATGCCGGCGACGGCCGAGCTGACCAGCAGGAGGCCCAGGAAGGATGCGCCGGCGACGATGCGTCGGCCGGTAAGGGAGGCGATGGCCAGTCCGAGGGACGCGTAGTAGAGCGACAGCA
The DNA here is from genome assembly GCA_046262035.1 of Acidimicrobiales bacterium. Lineage (GTDB taxonomy): Bacteria > Actinomycetota > Acidimicrobiia > Acidimicrobiales > AC-14 > JBHENM01. The sequence continues at coordinate 2,250 of JBHENM010000383.1, forward strand.
GGGCGACGGCGACGGGAACCTTCCACAGGACCGCCGAATTGGCCGTCAGGTAGTCGAGGGCCCCGCCGGAGCTGACCAGCAACTGGCCCACGAACAGGACCACCTGGGGCAGGAACGAGAAGGCGAACAACAGCGTGAAGATGGCCCCCAGCTTGGCCAGGGCGTAGTCCACCCCGGTCAGTGGGCGGGCGAAGATCAGCGGCAGTACCCGCTGGCGCCGATCCGGGCACAGCACGTCGGGAGCCGTCAGTGCGACGAAGAGAAGCAGGGCGCTGGATACGCCGACGTACTCGCGGTAGGTGATGATCGAGATGGTGTCGAGCGGCGTGTCGCGGGTCACGTAGGCGATGCCTACGTTGACCGCCGCGGGAATGGTCACGATCCCGAGGAGGAGCCACGGGAGCACCTTCTGGCGCCAGGGCCGGCGGAATCCGAGGGCCCGGCGCAGCGTGGCTCGGTACAGCGCGGCAACCGCCGACCGATGCCCGCCGCGGGCTCCCTCGTAGGGCCGGTAACCCCGGTCGTAGACGGCTCCTGCCGGAGCGCTCACGGAGTACCTGCCCGACGCACGAACACGTCGTCGAGGGAGCCGACTCGGGACGACAGCCGGTGCAAGGGCAGGCCCATGTCGGCGACGGTGTCGCGTATGAGGTCGAGATCGTGGTCACCCCTGACCGTCACTTGGAGCATCCCGTTCTCCACCCGTGCGACGAGCGCCTGCCGTTCGAGGGCGGCGGCCAGCTCCTCGGCCCGATCGTCGACTTCCACGGCCACGACGCCGGTCTGCTCCATCAGCTGCGCCGTCGGCCCGGCCACGACCAGCCGTCCTCCATCGAGCATGACCACGTGGTCGCAGACCTGCTGCACGTCATCGAGCAGGTGAGTCGCCAGAAGGACCGAGATCCCGAAGCCACCCAGCCGGTCGACGAGGTCGAGCATGGCCTCCCGGCCCATCGGGTCGAGTCCGGCCGTGGGCTCGTCCAGGAGCAGGAGCTCGGGGTCGGCCACCAGCGCCTGGGCCAGCTTGGTCCGCTGCTTCATGCCCGTGGAGTAGCCGTCGATGGGACGAAAGCGGGCCTCGTCCAGCCCCACCAGATCGAGGACCTCGGAGGCCCTCTGCCTCGCAGCCGAGGCCGGGAGTCCGGCCAGCTCTCCGAAGGTGGCCACGACGTCGGCCGCCGTCTGGTCGCCGGGCAGACACTCGTGCTCGGGCATGAACCCCAGACGGGACCGGGCGGCCACCGGATCGTCGGCCACTTTGGTCCCGCACACCTCGACCGAACCCGCCGTGGGCCTGGTGAGCCCTAGGAGCAGCCGGAACAACGTGGTCTTGCCGGCGCCGTTGGCGCCGACCAGTCCGACCCGACCGCGAGGAACGTCGACGGTCAGATCTCCCAGCGCCGTTACGGGTCCGAACCGCTTGGTGAGGCCGACGGCACGAAGCAGGGGCGGCGACGTCATCCCGCCGTTCGGAGGCGGGCCAGCTCACCAGTCACGATCTCAACAACGTACGCCCCGCATACCTGAACGTCCCGGCGGGGGCCGGCCGCGTTAGCGGTCGGCAACCTCTAGGCGGACCTCGGCCCGGCGAACGGCGTCCTCGGCCTCGGTGTCGTCCTCATCCTGCTTGGACGCCTGTGCGGCCCTGCCCTTGGCTTGCCGGGCCCGTTCGGTGTCGATCTGGTCCTTCATCTCGGCCACGTCCGAGAGGATGACGACCTTGTCCTCCTGAACGTGCACGAAGCCTCCGTGCACGGCCGCCACCTCGTAGTCGCCGCCAGGGGTCTTGATGCGGGCGGAGGCGATCTCCAGTGCGGCGAGGAAGGGGACATGGCCGGCCAGGAACGCCACTTCTCCGCCGCCGATGGTGCGGCAGACGACCATGTCCGCCTCGCCGGAGTACAGGATGCGCTCCGGAGAGACGAGCTCCACCTGAAGGGCCATGATCCGCTAGGCCGCCTTCTTGTCGTCCTCGGGCCCGAGCTCCTTCTCCTCTTTGCTGAGGGTCTTGGCCTTCTCGAGCACGCTGTCGGCGCCGCCGACGTTGAAGAAGGCCTGCTCGGGGATTTCGTCCATCTCACCGTCGACGAGCTTCTCGAACGACTCCACGGTCTCCTCGATGGGCACGCTGACCCCGGGCACGCCGGTGAACTGCTCGCCCACGAAGAAGGGCTGGGAGAGGAACTTCTCCAGCTTCCTGGCCCGCTGCACGGTGAGCTTGTCGTCCTCGGCCAGCTCGTCGATCCCGAGGATGGCGATGATGTCCTGCAGCTCCTTGTAGCGCTGGAGCACCTCCTGCACCCGCCGGGCCACGGCGTAGTGGTGCTCCCCCACCACCTCGGGGGCCAGGATCCGGGAGGTCGAAGCCAGGGGGTCGACGGCGGGGTAGATGCCCCGGGAGGCGATGTCGCGGGACAGCTCGGTGGTCGCGTCCAGGTGGGTGAAGGTGGTGAAGGGGGCAGGGTCGGTGTAGTCGTCGGCAGGCACGTAAACGGCCTGGACGGACGTGATGGACCTGCCCTTGGTGGACGTGATCCGCTCCTGGAGCTCGCCCATCTCGTCGGCCAGGGTGGGCTGGTAGCCCACGGCCGAAGGCATGCGGCCGAGGAGGGTGGAGACCTCGGAACCGGCCTGGACGAAGCGGAAGATGTTGTCCACGAAGAGCAGCACGTCCTGGCCCAGCTCGTCGCGGAAGTACTCGGCCATGGTGAGGGCGGACAGGGCTACGCGGAGGCGGACCCCGGGCGGCTCGTCCATCTGCCCGAAAACGAGAGCCGCCTTGTCCATGACGCCGGATTCCTTCATCTCCAGCCACAGGTCGTTGCCCTCGCGGGTGCGTTCCCCCACTCCGGCGAACACCGAGACACCACCGTGCTGGGTGGCCACCCGGTTGATCATCTCCAGGATGACGACGGTCTTGCCCACGCCGGCACCCCCGAAGAGGCCGATCTTTCCGCCTCGCACGTAGGGGGCGAGCAGGTCGATGACTTTGATCCCGGTCTCGAACATCTCCGAGCGGGGCTCGAGGTCGGCGTAGGCGGGGGACGGACGGTGAATGCTCCAGTGAGCCTCGATGCCTTCCTCGACCGCCTCTCCGTCGGTGTCCAGCGGCTCGCCGATGACGTTCCACACGTGGCCGAGCACGCCCTTCCCCACCGGGACGGTGATGGACTGGCCCGTGTTCTTGACCGTCGTGCCGCGGCGCAGGCCGTCCGGCGGCTTCATGCAGATGGCCCGCACCCGGCTGTCCCCGATGTGCTGGGCCACTTCGGCGGTGATGACCTGGCTGTCGCCTTCGAGCTCGACGGTCATGTGCAGCGCGGTGTTGATCTCGGGCAGGGCGTTGGCCGGGAACTCGACGTCGACCACGGGGCCGGCGATGGCGACGACCCGGCCGTCCTTGTGCTCCTGCTCCCCGTCACTTCCCTCGGATGACTGGCCGTTGGGCTGAGCGTCGGTCGCCTTCTCCTGGGCCTCCACCGCCTCCCGTTGAGCCTGAACCGCCTCCTCCTGGGCCTTGAGGGCCTTCTCCTGCGCCTCGAGGACCTCCTTGGGCTGAGGTTCGTCGTTTCCCTGGTCCGTGCTCATTTTCGTGCTCCTGAGGAATCGAGTTTGCCGCGGAAGTAGTCCCTGCTGAGGGTGGTGTCGATCAGAAGGTCGACGTCGCCTCCGGATCGGGCCTGGCGCAGCGCCTCGGCCCCGCCCACGATCTCCATGATCTCGGTGGTGATACCTGCCTGACGGACCTTGTTGGCCTCGATGGACAGGCTCTTGATGAGGTCCTCGGCGTTGTCGGTGGCGGACTTCATGGCCCGCTGCCGGGCTGCGTGCTCGCTGGCGGCGGCGTCCAGGAGGGCGGCGAAGATCTTCGCGACCACATACCTGGGCAGGAGCTCGTCGAGGATCGTGTCCGGCTCGGGTTCGAACTCGTACTGGGTCTGGGGGCCGTCGCTTTTGGCGTGGTCTTCGATCTCGTCCCGCTCCAGGGGGAGCAGCCGGGCGGTGACGACGCGCTGGGACCCGGCCGAGAGGAAGCGGGTGTACACCAGGTCGACCTGGTCGATCTCCTCCTCCTTGTAGCGGCTGACCACGGCATCGCCGAGGCGCCGGGCATCCTCGTAGGAGGGCCGTTCGGCGTACCCGCTGAAGGCCTCGGTGATCTCATAGCGGCGGTAGCGGAAGGCGCCCTCGACCTTGCTCCCCGACGTGAAGAGCATGTAGTCCTTGCCGTCAGCCAGCGTCGCCTGCAGGGCCCGCTCGGCGGTACGGATGACGGTGGAGTTGTAGGCCCCGGCCAAGCCCCGGTCCCCCGCGATGACCACATAGCCCACGGTGTTGACGGGGTCGCGCTCCTGGAGCAGAGGATGGTTCAGCCCCGCTCCCGACGACGCCAGAGCGCGCATGACCTCGGTGATCTGCTCGCTGTAGGGCCGGGCCGCCTCAACCCGCTGTTGAGCCTTGACGATCCGGCTGGCGGCGATCATCTCCATGGCCCGGGTGATCTTCTTCGTCGATTGGACGCTCTTGATCCTCCGGCGGAGGATCCGCTCTCTTCCGCTGGCCACGGCTGGCTATCGCCTCCCCAGCCTCTGGGTCACTTCGAGTCGCCGTCGGACTTCTTGTCGCCGTCGGACTTCTTGTCCTCGGCCTTCGTGTCGTCGCCCTTGGAGTCGTCGCCGTCGTCCGACTTCTTCTCGGCCTTGTCCGAGTCCCCCTGTTCCTTGTCCTTGTCCTTGTCCTTCTTGTCGGAGTCGTCCTTGCCCGGCTCGAACCGCTCCTTGAACTCGTCGATGGCCTTGCCCAGGGCATCCTCGTCAGGAAGCTTCCCCTCGGACTTGATCTGCTCGAGCATGTCGCTGTGCCGGCTCCGGAATTCCTCGAGCAGCTCGGCCTCGAAGCGCTGGACGTCCTCCTGGGGGATGTCGTCCATGTGGCCCTTGGTGCCGGCGAAGATGGAGACCACCTGCTCCTCCACGGCCATGGGCGAGTGGAGCCCCTGCTTGAGCAGCTCGGTGAGCTTGTAGCCCCGGTCGAGCTGGGCCTGAGACACCTTGTCCAGCTCCGAACCGAAGCTGGCGAACGACTCCAGCTCGCGGAACTGGGCGAGGTCGAGCTTCAGCGTGCCGGCCACCGACTTCATGGCCTTGATCTGGGCGTTTCCTCCCACCCGGGAGACCGAGATGCCCACGTCGACCGCGGGACGGACGCCGGAACGGAACAGGTCGGTCTGCAGGTAGATCTGGCCGTCGGTGATGGAGATGACGTTGGTCGGGATGTAGGCCGAGACGTCGCTCTCCTTGGTCTCGATGATCGGGATGGCGGTGAGCGAGCCCGCCCCCAGGTCGTCGGAGAGCTTGGCCGAACGCTCGAGGAGCCGGCTGTGGAGGTAGAAGACGTCACCCGGGTAGGCCTCCCGGCCGGGAGGGCGACGCAGGAGGAGCGACAGCTGGCGGTAGGCCTCAGCCTGCTTGGACAGGTCGTCGTAGATGATCAGGGCCGCGTCGCCGTTGTCCATCCAGTGCTGGCCCATGGCGCATCCGGCGTAGGGGGCCAGGAACTTGAACGGGGCCGGGTCGGCAGCGGGGGCGCTGACCACGACCGTGTACTCGAGGGCCCCGTGCTCCTCGAGGGTGGCCACCACCTCGGCCACGGTCGAGTTCTTCTGGCCGATGGCGACGTAGATGCACTTAACGCCCTGGCCGCGCTGGTTGATGATGGTGTCGACGGCGACCGCGGTCTTCCCCGTCTTCCGGTCCCCGATGATGAGTTCCCGTTGCCCGCGGCCGATGGGGGTCATGGAGTCGATCGACTTGATGCCCGTCTGCAGGGGCTCTTTCACCGGCTGCCGGTGAATCACGCCTGGCGCCTGGACTTCGAGGCGACGCTTCTCGGACGCGTTGACTGGGCCCTTGCCGTCGACCGGGTCGCCCAAGGGGTTGACGACCCGGCCCAGCAGCTCGTCGCCGACGGGCACGGAGAGGATGCGGCCGGTTCCCGTTACGGTCTGACCTTCCTGGATGTGATCCATGGTGCCGAGGACCACAGCACCGATGGATTCCTCGTCCAGGTTGAGGGCGAGTCCGAGGGTGCCCCCCTCGAACTCTAGGAGCTCGTTGACCGACGTGCTGGGCAGACCTGACACGCGGGCGATGCCGTCGCCGACTTCGATGATGCGGCCTACCCGCTGGTGCTCGAGACTGGGCTCGAAGTCGTCGAGGTGCCGCTTGAGGAGGTCGGCAATTTCGTCGGGATCGAACTGGTAGTCCGTGGAAGACGCCATCTATTGCCCTCGCTGGTGGTTGAGAAGCTGCACTTACATGGACTCCCGGAGCTGGTCGAGGCGGTGGCGCACCGTCCCGTCGATGACGGTGTCGCCCACCCGGGCCATCAGGCCGCCCAATACGTCCGGGTCGACGACAACCTTCACCTCGACCTGCTTGCCCAGGTTCTCGGACAGAGCCTTGGCCAGCCGCTTCTGCTGGTCTTCGTCCAAGGGGACGGACGAGCGCACCTCGGCCACCTCCTTGTCCACCTCGGCCGCAGCCATCTCGACCAGGCGATCGACGATGGCCACGAGATCCCTCGTCCGGCCCGCGCCCACGACGAATGCCACCAGGCTGCCGGTGATGGGCAAGGCCTTGGGGCCGAGGAGCTCCAACACGATGGTCTGGCGCTTCTCGGCCGGGAGGTTCTGGTCGGTGAGGGCCTGGTACAGGTCGTCCGCTCTCTCCAGGCCACGGGCGAAGAGGAACAGCTCGTCGCTGACGCGTTCGAGCTCGTCTTCGGCTCGGGCGACCTCGAGAAAGGCCGCGGCGTAACCGTCGACCCTTTCGCTCAAGAGTTGGACCCCGAGTTGGATCCCATGTCGCTGATGAAGCTCTCGATCAACGCCTTGTTGGTGTCCTCGTCGAGGTTGCGCTCGACCACCTTCTCGGCCAGCTCGATGACCATGAGCGACACCCGGGCCTGCAGATCGGCCATGGTGCGATTGGCCTGGGCGGCGATGTCGTCCTGGGCCCGCTCCTTGATCTCGGCCACCTCGGCCTCGGCCTGCTTGCGAAGGTCCTGGCGGATCTTGTCGGCCGCCTGGCGGGCCTCCTCGATGATCCGGGCCGACTCGTCCTTGGCATCGGCCAGCTGGCGGCGGTAGTCCTCCAGGATGGACTGGGCCTCGTCGCGGGTCTTGTCCGCGTCGGCCAGGGTTTCCCGGATCCTCTCGGCCCGAGCGTCCATCCCCTTCTTGATCGCCGGGTAGGCGAACTTCCTGATGAGGATGAACAGCAGCGTGAACGAGATCGCGCCCCAGATGATCTCGTTGCCGGCGGGAAGGATGGGGTTGGTGGTCTTCTCCCCCTCTGCGGCCAGGATCAGTGCGCTGACTTGCAGCATGACGCCCCCCTGCTCAGGCGAACTTCAGAAGGATGAAGACCACGAACCCGATGAGGGCCAGGGCCTCGGTGAAGGCGATACCGAGGAACATGGTGGTTCGCACCATGCCTGCGGCCTCCGGCTGGCGGGCCATGGCGGTGATGGCGTTGCCCACCACCAGACCGATGCCGATGCCGGGGCCGATAGCGGCTGCGCCGTAGCCGATACCCGCGCCGATGGCGGCCAGTCCTTGGGTGGGGTCGGCGCCGGCCTGTGCCAAGAGCGTCAGCAAGGTTCCTCCTAGTGCTCGGGATTCATGGCCCCGCCGATGTACACGGCGGTGAGGATGGTGAAGATGAACGCCTGCAGCACCGCCACCAGGATCTCGAACCCGGTGAGGAGCACGAGCATGATGAACGGAAGCGGCAGGATGACGACGAGGATGCTCTTGGTGAACAGCGCAGCAGACAGCACGGCGAAGGTGACCAGGAGGAGGTGGCCGGCCAGCATGTTGGCGAAGAGCCGGACCGCCATCGAGAAAGGCCGGACGAAGAAGGTGGAGATGAACTCGATCAGGGCGACCAGGGGCAGCAGAGACTTGGGCACGCCCGGGGGGAACAGGACATCCTTGAAGTAGCCCATGCCCTGGCTCTTGATCCCGACGTAGTTGAAGATGACCCACACGAGGATGGCCAGGAACGCAGGTAGGGCCATGCGGGCGTTCACCGGGAACTGGATGAACGGGATCACCTCGAAGATGTTGCAGACGAAGACGAAGAAGAACAGCGTGGTGAGGAAGGGCGTCCACCCCAGGCCCTTCGGACCGATGGTCTGCAGGATGATGTCGTTGCGCACGAAGTCGATTCCCGACTCCACGATGCTCTGCACGCCGGAAGGGACCAGGTCGCCGGACTTGGCCCGGCGGGCCGCCGTCCAGAACAGCAGGTACACGATGAGGACGGCCGCCCACATCAGTATTACGACCTTGTTCACTTCGAAGGGCGTGCCCTTGAGCAGGATCCCTCGCCACTCGACCAGTTCTTCGATCGGCGGGAAGTGGAGGGCGGAGAACAGCGCGATCACCCTTTACCCGGTGGAGGCGGCTTGACCGCAGGAAAGGCCAGAGAGATGGACACGTGACGGGCCTCCCAGATGAGGAGGCCCAAATGCGTAACCACCAGGGTGAGGCCCAGGGGAATTAACTCCACCCACGCGTGGTCCTTCACGGACAGCACGGCCACGTTAATCAGAGCGAGTCGCACGACAAACCCCCCGAGGGCGGCCACCATGAGGAAGGCAAGCGAGATGCGGGCCGACCAGGTCAGTAGGGTGGCCGCCACCAGGAAGTTGACCAGGACAAGCCCGACGGCGAAGGCCGAAGATAGCGCGCCGTTGACGCCCCAGATGAGGCCGGCCAACAGGATCAGCAGCGGCAGCACGGGCAGGCCCCGGCGGATCATGTCGGTGGCGACCTGACGCTCGACGGGCGGAGCCGTTAGGAGCGGCGACGGGCCGGTCACTGGTCCACCCTCTTCAAGGGATGAACCAGTGAAAGCCATCGGGACCGGCCTCCCGGGCCGGTCATGCCGGCATCCCGGGGTGGCGCTTGTCGGCCCAAGGGCCGCCCTGCTCCATCACCTCCATGCGCTTGACGTAGCCGTACCACGTACGAGCCATGAGGGTCAGCAAGGCGACCAGGGCGAAGACGATGGTCAACACGGGGACGATGCCCAGCCACCGATCGACGGCGTAGCCAAGGGCTCCGAAGATGGCGGGGGTGAAGGCCAGCTCGAAGGCTCGGGTGTAGCTGTCGCCGAAGGTGCGGTACAGGTCGCCCTTGGGAGTCACGTCGAAATCGTGAGGCGAAGGGGACACCGGCTCAGGCCCGACGGCCGACCGGAGCCCGTCGCCCCTCACGGCTCCGTTGTCCCGCTTCTCCACGTTTCCTTCCCTGCCGGGGCCCCGAGGGCCTCGCCGCGCATGCCCACGCACGTTTTTTTCCGATCGACCCGCGAAACCTAGGTGACAGCCCAGATGAGCCGCAAGTGCCGTACCTCCCGCTCAGAGCGTCGCGGGGCGTTCTACGGCGGAGTCGGCCGCCGCTTCACGGCGTCGTCTTCACGGCGAGCGGCCGAGCCGTTCACGGGAATCGCGGCCGGGTTCTTCGGATGGGCGCCATTGCCATCGGGCGGAACCTGGGACCGATCGTGGACCTGAGGCCAGACGGCGGCATCGGCCGTCAGGTCGTCGAGTCCCCTGGGCTGGCGGATTCCCGGATGAAACAGGGTGAACAGAACGACGGCGAGGGCCGCCACCAGGAGGGGGACCAGGGCGTTTCCCTGGTTGGTGTAGGTCGGCACCAGGACGACGCCGGAGAGTATGGCCGACCACGTCCAGAGGATGAGGACCGATCGCCGGGGACCGTGGCCCAGCCGCATGAGCCGGTGGTGGAGATGCTCCTTGTCGGCCTCGGACAGGGCGACCCGCTTGACCGCCCGCCGCACGATGGCGAAGGCGGTGTCGACGAACGGGACGCCGAGGATGAAGAACGGGATGACGAGGGGGGCGAAGAAGAAGTACGTCTGGCCACTGAACTGGTCAGCCGTGCGACCGCCGACGGAGATCGTCGCCGCCGCCATCAACAGCCCGAGCAGCAGCGCCCCCCCGTCCCCCATGAACACCTTGGCCGGGTGGAAGTTGTGGGGCAGGAACCCCACGCACAAGCCGCAGGTGATGGCCATGGCCAGAGGGGCGATGGTGCTGGTGTCCAGCAGCCCGGCGCCCCACAGCCGGTCGGCGTAGAGGAACAGGGCGCCGGCGGCGATGGCCACGACTCCGGCGGCCAGGCCGTCGAGACCGTCGATGAGGTTGACGGCGTTGGCGATCCCGACCACCCACAGGACCGTCAGGAGGAAGCTGAGATCGGGCGACAGGACCACGAAATCGGCGAACGGGATGCGGAAGTAGAACATCGTGACGCCGAACAGGGCGAGGATCGACCCGGCCAGAACCTGGCCAGCGACCTTGGCCGGCGCCGAGACCTCCCGGAGGTCGTCGAGCAGCCCGAGCCCGAGGATGACGACGGCGGCCAGCACCAGGCCGAGGGGCTCCGACGAGTTCTCGAAGACGGGCCGGAAGTCGGGGAGCTGGTAGGCCACGGCCATGGCGGCCAGGAACCCGGCCAACATGGCCACGCCACCCATGGTGGGGGTCGGCCGCTGATGCACCCGCCGCTCGTCGGGCTTGACCACCGCCCCGATGCGGATCGCCAGTCGCCACACGCCTGGTGTGAGGACGTAGGTGACAGCTACGGCCACCGTGAACACGATGCCGTAGGAGAAGAGCATCAGGCTCCCGGTGCGTCCCGCCCCGCCAGCCGCGACGTCACCCGGGATAAGGCGTGAACTTGGAGCAGAGGGTGCCGGCCGCCTCCCGCACCTCCGCCAGAACGCCGTCGTCGTCGCGGCCGCGCAGGGCCCGGCCGATGAGGGCGGCGATTTCGGTCATCTCCGGTTCGGCCATCCCCGCGGTGGTGACGGCGGGCGTACCGATCCGGAGCCCGCTGCACACGAAGGGCGAGCGGGGGTCGTTGGGGATCTGGTTCTTGTTCAGGGTGAGCCCGGCCCGGTCGAGCGCTTCCTGAGCCTGCTTCCCGGTGAGCTCGGGGTCGAAGGGCTGCAGGTCGACCAGCATCAGGTGGTTGTCCGTGCCGCCCGAGACCAATCGGAAGCCCTCGTCCTCCAGGGCCTGGGCGAGCGCCCGGGCGTTGCGCACGATCTGGGCCGCGTACTCCCGGAAGGCGGGCTGAGACGCCTCCCGGAAGGCGACCGCTTTGGCGGCGATCACGTGCATGAGAGGCCCACCCTGGAGCCCGGGGAAGACGGCCTTGTCAATGGGCTTGGCCAGCTCCTCGGTGCAGATGATCGCACCGGCTCGGGGCCCCCGAAGGGTCTTGTGGGTGGTGAAGGTCATCACGTCGGCGAAGGGGACGGGAGACGGGTGCGACCCGCCGGCCACGAGCCCGGCGATGTGGGCGGCATCGAAGACGAACTTGGCGCCCACCTCGTCGCAGATCTGGCGAAACGGCTCGGGATCGATCACACGGGGGTAGGCGGTGGCGCCGGCGATGATCATCTTCGGCCGCTCGCGCCGGGCGAGGTCGCGTACCTGGTCGTAGTCGAGCCGCTCGTCGTCGTCTCGCACGCCGTAGGAGACGACCCGGTACAGCCGCCCGGTGATGTTGACCGGCGAACCGTGGGTGAGGTGGCCGCCCTGGTCGAGGCGCATGCCCATGATCGTGTCGCCCGGCTCTAGGAGGGCCATGAAGGTGGCCAAGTTGGCGTTGGCGCCGGCGTGAGGCTGGACGTTGGCGTGGTCGCCACCGAACAGGGCCTTGGCCCGATCCCGGGCCAGCTCCTCGGCCTCGTCGACCACGTAGTTGCCGCCGTAGTACCGCTTCCCGGGATAGCCCTCGGAGTACTTGTTGGTGAGCACCGACCCCTGGGCGGCCATCACAGCCCGGGAGGTGAAGTTCTCGGAGGCGATCAGCTGGATGGTGGTGTTCTGACGCTCCAGCTCCCGATCGAGGATCCCGAACAGTTCGTCGTCCGGCCCGGCTTCACCGTGAGGGTCCCCGGTCACTGGACCCATGGGTTCGCTCGCCTTCGGCTCGCTCACCGACACTCCTCTTCCTCGAGACCGCTGATCCCGTCGATGCGGCGCTGGTGACGCCCACCCTCGAACGTGGCCGACAAGAAGGTGTCCACCGCATCGGCGGCCGCCTGCGGGCCGGTGAGGCGGGCGCCCACACACACCACGTTGGCGTTGTTGTGCTCGCGCGCCATGCGGGCTGAGGTCGCGTCGTGCACGACGGCGGCGCGGGCCCCCTTCACCTTGTTGGCGGCGATACCGATCCCGATTCCGGTGCCGCAGACGCACACCCCGTAGTCCGCCTCACCCCCGACGACGGCGCGAGCCACCAAGGCGCCGTACTCGGGATAGTCGACCGACTCCTCGGAGTGGGTCCCGAGGTCGTCGACGTCATGGCCTTCCTCCCGCAGGTGCTCGACCAGCTCGGACTTCAGCTCGTAGCCGGCGTGGTCGGACCCGATGGCAATACGGCTCATGCATCACTCCCGTCGTGGGCGAAGGCGGGCTCGGATCGGTGTTCCGCTTCTCCCCAGATCAACCACACCATGCGGTCGAGCAGGTCGGTCAGGTCGGTGACCATCCGCTCGTAGGCGGCACGGGGTTGACCGATGGGATCGGCGACGTCGTCCTCGCCCGACGCCCCCATGAGGTCCTGGATGTTCCGGCCGGCATGAATCTGGGCCAGCCAGGCGTCGAAGGGCTCCCCCGCGTGTCTGGGACCGTTGCGCAGGCCCCGTCGAACCAGCTCTTTGAGGGTGAAGGTGCGGGGCCACGCCTCAGGGAGCTGGACCACGGCCTCGCGGACGTGCTCCCGGGCCATGGCCAGGACCAGATCGGCCTCTTGCAGCAGCTCGCGGGTCATGGTCTGGCTGCGGTGGGTCGACATGTCGATCCCCCGCTCCTCGAGTAGGCGAACGCCGTGCGAGGACGCCGGCTGGTTACCGCTGAGCAGGCCGGCCGAACGAACCCGGACGTCGATCCCCGCCTTCTCCAACTGGTGACGAAGCAGCGCTTCGGCAGCCGG
>JBHENM010000384.1:0-10529 GCA_046262035.1 Acidimicrobiales bacterium
CTGCACCACCAGCGGCCGGCGGCCGTCCCCCACGGTGAGCTCGACGGTCCCGCTGCGCAGGACCCACACCCCGTCCTGGGGCTGTCCCTGGCGGAACAGCACACTGCCCCGGGGGCTCTCCCGTTGCTCCAGGTAACCGGCCAGGGCGAGGACGTCCTCCTCGCGCAGGGGCGCGGTGTCGGCGCGACCGACGCAGCGAGCAACCCACGCCGCCTGGCGCACCGCCTCGATCGTCAGCCCTCGTCCGGGAGACATTGTCCGCTCCGAGGCACTGTACGGCGTGCGCGGCCCGCCCTGCGGGGCCCGTCGCGCCGTGCCGGCGGCTGGCGAAGGAGGAATGTGTCGGGGCCCGAGCGGGTTTCCCCGAGAGTGACGACGGTTGGGGATACGACGTTGGCGGCTGAGCTCCTCCTGGCGCTCGACCACCAGGCGGTGGCGCGCTCGCTCGCCACCTTCCCGTACCCGGGCGAGGTCGCGTCCTGCTGGTGGGCCCCTCTGGCGGTCCTGCGGGCGCTGGGCGAGGACCGGGGATCGTCGCCCGCCTCCCCTTCCACGTTGCCGCCGCCTGGTGCATGAGGACGGGACCCGAGCCGCCCACCTGGTCGGTCTGGCGTGAAGCGGTCGGCGTCGTGCTCTATCCCCCTCATCTGAGGAGCACGCTGAGCGTCGCCGTGGTGGTCGGGACCGTGCTCTTCTGTATCAATCAGCTGGACGTCGTCCTGCGGGGTGACGCCACGGCCGTCGTCTGGTTCAAATCCGCGCTGACCTACGTCGTGCCCTTCTTCGTTTCGAACGTCGGCGTGCTCGTCGCCACCCTGGCTCCCCAGGGGCGGGACGTGCCGAACTGAGGATCTCGGTCACGCCCGATGGCCTGTCTCAGGGGTGCACAACCGCCGCCCCTCACGCGACCGAGCCGTAGACCAGGGCAGCCACGGCGCCGTAGACGGCGTGGCCGGTGAGTACGCCGACGGGCGTCATGGCGCCCCAGTTTCTCCCGAGCATCCCGGGCGGCGCGAGCTCCACCTCGTCGCCCTTCGCACCCAAGGATGCGTTGGCGGTGGCGGAACAGACGTTTCGTGGCTGGTCGGACATGCGGGGGTGCATCAGCGGCATCATCGGCATGAACACGGCCCCGACGACCAGTCCGTGGCCGAGTCCGAGCAGGGCTCCCGCCCACCAGCTCGTCGTGTCGAGCGCCGGACAGCAGCCCACAGGCCACCCCGAAGGCGACCGTGCCCACCAGGACGTAGTGCACCACTGACCCGGTGACCATCGCCGCCGACCGGTCAGCGCTCACCATGGAGCCCGAGATGAGCGGCATTGGCGGCATCTCCGTCATGCCCGCCCTGGCCGCCATGGCCATCATCGCCGACATCACCAGCGTCGCCACCGCCCCGGCGGCGAGTGCGGCGAACAGATCGAACTCCACCGTCGTTTCACCTCTTCGTGGAGGTGAGGGGAACCCGGGGAGTCGGGGATGGCATTCCGTGCGCCCAAACCAGGTGGAGAAGCCGACTCCCGGAGTCGCGCGCACCGCACGCCGGTCGGGGTCAGCGCCGCGATCGTCCAGCCGGCGACGTCAGACAGTCCTTCGCCAAGCGCAAGGCTCGGGGCCGGGAAGGAGAGAGCCGTCCAGCCCTCATTCCCGCGCCTGCACCCGACGACCGCCTTTCCCGAACCGGCCAGGGGCGGAATGCACTGGGCCGCCGTCGGGTTCCCGAGGCGAGCGAAAGGAGCATCGCATGCCGAAGGCTGTCTGGAATGCGACGGTCATCGCCAGAGCGACGACATCGAGGTCGTCGACGGCTACACTTACTTCCCGGTCGAGGCCGTCGACCACCGGTACCTGCAGGCGAGCGGCCGCCGCTCGGTCTGTCCTTGGAAGGGCACGGCTAGCTATTACGACATCGTCGTCGACGGCGCCCTCAACCCGGCGGCCGCCTGGCTACCCGGAGCCCAGCCACCGGCCGAATGGCGGCCCTTGTGGCGTCTTTGTTGCCTCGTCCTCAGTGGGGCCGACGTATTATCCGGTTAGCCGAATGATAGTGTTCCCCTCAGGACGAGGAGGAGAACCATGAACGACCACGCCCCCGATCTCGACGAACTCGCCCACGCCCTCGCCGCGACGCCCAAGCTGGACGTCGGCGAGCAGAACCTGGCGGTGGCGCTGTATCGGGTGCTGGCCGAGGGCTGGCCCGTGTCGGTCGCGACGCTGGCCGAGCGCTCGGGGCTCGAGGAGTCAGCGGTGGCGGAGCGCCTTGCCGCCTGGGCGGGGGTGTTTCGCGACGACCACGGCGACGTCATTGCCTTCTGGGGCCTCGCCCTGCCCGAGATGGCCCACCGCTACGTCACCGGGGGGGCACGAGCTCTCCACCTGGTGCGCCTGGGACACGCTGTTCATCACGCCGATCCTCGGGCGCGTCGCCGAGGTCGCCTCCTCCTGCCCCGTCACCGGACGCCCGGTGGCGCTCACCGTGGGACCCGAGGGCGTGCGGCGAGCCGACCCGGCCGAGACCGTCGTGTCCTTCCTGTCGCCGAAGCAGCCCTGGGGCGACGACGTGATCAGCAGCTTCTGCCACTACGTGCTGTTCTTCGCGTCCCCCGAGGCGGGCGCCCGGTGGGTCCACGACCACCCCGGGACGTTCCTGCTGAGCCTCGACGACGCCTTCGAGCTCGGCCGCCGGGCCAACGCCCTCCGCTTCGGGCCGGCCCTGGCCGCTGCGGGGGCGGCCGCCTGAACGCACCCGTCCTCTCGAGCTGAGCCATACCGAAAGAGAAGGAGAGCGCCCCATGCCCGGTGGCCGTCCCGCCATCGTCGAGCCCCACCCCGTCGCCTTGGCCGACACCGAGCTGTTGGCCAGGCTGTTCCGGACGCTGGGCGACGCCACCCGCCTCCGCCTGCTCGAAGTCCTGATCGCCGAGGGGGAGCTCCACCAGATGGAGCTCGTGCGGCGGGTGGACGCGAGCCAGGCCCGGGTGTCTGAGCACCTGGGCTGTCTGGTGTGGTGCGGCTTCGTCGAGAGTCGTACCGAGGGGCGGCGCACCCTCTACCGCGTCACCAACCCCCGGGTCCGCTCCCTCCTCGCCCAGGCCAGGCGCTTCCTCGACGCCAACGAGGCCCAGATTGCCTGCTGTCGGGTGATCGACGCCACCCCCAAGGAGGGCTGATGCAAAGAGTCCGCATGTCCGTGGGCGGCATGACCTGTGCCCACTGCGAGTCGTCGGTGGCCGCCGCGCTGGAGGCCGCTGGGGCCACCGACGTCGAGGCCGACTTCCGCCGTGGCCGGGCCAGCGCAGCCTTCGACGGCGACCCCTCGGTCCTGGCGAACGCCGTCCGCCAGGCGGGTTACACGCCCGGGGAGATCGACATGGCCCCGGTGGGGGACATCTCCGCTGAGCGCACGGGCCCCCACGGCGACTACGACCTCGCCGTCGTCGGCTCCGGTGGCGCCGCCTTCGCCGCCGCCATCCGCGCCACCAACCTGGGCGCCCGAGTGGTGGTGATCGAGCGGGCGACCGTGGGTGGGACGTGCGTGAACGTGGGCTGCGTCCCCTCCAAGACCCTGCTGGCGGCGGCCGACGCCTTCCACACCGCCGCCTCCCACCCCTTCGCCGGCCTGCCCACCCACGCCGGCCGCCCCGACCTCGGGGCCCTCGTGGCGCAGAAGGACGAGCTCGTGGCCCGGCTCCGGCAGGCGAAGTACGTCGAGGTGGCCGACGCCTACGGCTTCGAGGTCCTGCGCGGCGACGCCCGCTTCGCCGACGCCGACACCCTGGAGGTAGGCGGCGGCCGCTGCGGGCCGCCGCCTACCTGGTGGCCACCGGCGCCGAGCCCAAGGTGCCCGACCTGCCCGGGCTGGCCGAGGCCGGGTACCTCACCTCCACCACGGCCATGGAGCTCGTCGAGGTGCCCGCCCGGGTGGTGACCATCGGCGGCGGGTTCGTGGGCATGGAGCAGAGCCAGCTCCTGGCCCGGCTGGGAGCGAAGGTCAGCGTGGTGGGCCGCCTGGCGCCCCGGGCCGAGCCCGAGCTGGCGGCGTGGATCGAGCGGGTCTTCGCCGACGAGGGCATCGAGGTCCTCCCCCGACGGGCGGTGGCGGTGGAGCGCCAGGGCGGCGAGCGGGTGGTGGTGTGCGACGACGGCAGCCGCGTGGCCGCCGACGCCGTGCTGGTGGCGGTGGGGCGGACCCCCCGGGTGGCCGGCCTCGGCCTGGAGGTGGCCGGGGTCAAGCTCGACGAGGGCGGCTTCGTGGCCGTCGACGACGAGCTGCGCACCTCGAATCCCCGCGTCTTTGCCGCCGGCGACGTCATCGGTGCCCCCCAGTACGTCTATGTGGCCGCCGCCCAGGGCAACGTGGCCGCGGAGAACGCTCTCGGCGACGCCCACCGGCGGGTGGACTACACCGCCCTGCCCTCGGTGATCTTCACCGACCCGGCCCTGGCCACCGCGGGGCTGACCGAGGCCGAGGCCAAGGCCGCCGGCCATGAAGTTGCCTCCCGGGTGCTTGAGTTGGAGGACGTGCCCCGGGCCTTGGCCAACCGCGACACCCGGGGGGCGATCAAGCTCGTCGCCGAGGCCCACAGCGGCAAGGTCCTCGGGGTGCACGCGCTGGCCGAAGGGGCAGGCGATCTCATCCTGGCCGGGGTCTACGCCGTCCGCTTCGGGCTCACGGTGGACGACCTGGCCGACACCTGGGCGCCCTACCTGACGATGAGCGAGGGGCTGCGGCTGGTGGCCCAGTCGTTCAAAGGCGAGGTGAGGAAGCTCTCGTGCTGCGCGGCATGAGCAGCGGTGACGGCGAGGGAGAGCGTCGGCTGGCGGCCTGCTGCGCGACTCGAGCGCGGGCCCACGACGCGGACCGCAGGTTTGCAGCTCTGCCCCACCGGCCCGCCCCGCGTGCGCGCCGACTTCGGCGACGCCTCCATCCGCAACTGCCACGAGGCCAACGCTGGCGCGTGACGTTCTGCGACCTCGCCGTGGTCGAGGGCGACCCGAAGCCCCTGCCCGACATCCCCGTCCGGTGAGCGGCCGAGCAGGCAGGCGAATGGTTGGGGACCACCGGCGGCAGGCATACCGGCCAGGGCGTGGGCTGGGGAGAGGTGCGGGCGAGAGGACGCCGGGGCCGCCCCTGGCCCTCGCCGGCCTGGCCATTCTCGCCTGCTGCGTGGTGAAGATGCTCGTCCTGGGCACGCTGGCCCTCTCCGTGGCCTCGGTGGGCGTCGCCGTGCGCACCGCCGCCATCGCCCTCGTGGGGCTGGCGCTCGCGGCCGCCCTGGTCGTCTTCATCGGCCGTCGGCACCGTTGCCCGGACGCATGCGCCGCCCTTGGCGCGCCACGCTCGTCCGGCGAGCTGCGGCAAGCACGACGGGCGGATGACCACGAGAGAACGAGGCGTTTCCGTGTCATCGCTCTTACACCGGCAGCATGTCGGTCGAAGGGGCCGAGTGGGGAGGGGAGCCCATGACACCGAGGGAGTGGCGGTCGAGCACGCGGGTAGGGGAGGAGCACCGACGTATGGACGTCCAAGGGAACGAGAGATGAGCAGCCCCAAACCCCTCGAGGACCTCGACGAGAAGGCGCCCGAGCGACTGGCGCGAGACCGCCCCGTCATCGTCTACTGCTACGACCCGCTCTGAGACATGAGCCCCCGGGCCGCGTGGCGGCTCGAGACCCTCGGGTTCACCGACGCCTACGACTACGTGGGCGGCAAAGTGGACTGGTTCGGCGCCGGATGGCCGCGGGAGGGCTCCGGGCGCATCATCCGCCTCGTCGACCTGGCCGACCGCTCTGTCCCGACCTGCGGTCTGGGGGAGCAGGCCGGAGCGGTCCTCGGACGCCTGGGAGAGTGGGACGTCTGCATCCCCGTCAACCAGGAGCGGGTGGTGCTCGGAGTGGTCGGAGTCGACGCGCTCGAGGCGGGCGACGACCGCGCCGTGGGCGAGGTCATGGACCCTGCCCCGAGCACCTGGCGCCCGCACCTGTCGGTGAAGCGAGGCGGCGGCCCAACTGGAGAACAACCCCCGGCCGCTGGTGGTCGTGACCCAATCGGACGGGCGGCTCGTGGGTGTGGTCAGCGCACAGGCCATTTCGGAGGCGGCCACTCGCGGCGCCCGGGCGGGTTGAGAGCACGACCAGCAGTCGGATTCGCCGCTGCTGAGCGAGGAGGGATTTCGCCATGAGCCAACGCAGCCAGCCCGCAGGGCCGCCCGCGTCCGAGGTCCGGGGTTCACCGGGAGGGATCGGACGGAAAACCTCGGACGCAGCCGAGGCGGTGAGCGACGCCCTGCGCCGGGGAGACAGCGCCTTCCTGCGCCGCCGTCGGCGAGTGGCCGGCCTCTCGCTCGCGGCCATGGGCTCACTCGGCGTGGTGACCGCCTACCAGATGGGCCTGCTCCGGAAGGTGCCCGAGCCGCCCGTGCGGTTCCTCGACGCCGACCGCGTCGACGCCTCGGGCGAGGCGTACCAGTTCCTCAAGACGCCCGACGCCAGCCTGGGGCTGGCCAGCGCGGCCGTGACGCTCGCTTTGGCCGGCATGGGTTCGGACCGCCGGGCCGACCAGCAGCCCCTCATCCCCCTGGCGCTGGCGACCAAGGCCATCCTCGACGCCGCCTTTGGCCTTCTTCTCACCCTCGAGCAGGGCACCAAGCACCGTCGCTTCTGCTCCTGGTGCCTGCTGGCGGCGGCGACTAACGTCGCCACCGTCCCCCAGGTTCTGCCTGAAGCGGCGGCCGCGTGGCGGACGCTCCGCCGCCGTGGATGAGGCGATCGAGCAACGCGGCGAGCGGCTCCTGGGAAGCCAAGGGGCCGGTGCCCGCCCCGTCCATGCCCCGGACATCGGGTCCCACCGGCTCCTGAGCAACGGGCGGTCGGCGGCGCTCATCCGACCAAACGCCGAGATCGACTGGTGGTGCGCACCCGCGTTCGACTCACCGCCCCTGCTGTGGTCGCTGCTCGACGCCGGCGGTGCCGCGGCCCGCTGGCTCGGGGTGCGGATGGCGCGTCGATCCACTTCGCCGGCGGGTCCCACCGCCCATACCGTCCTTCGGGGCGCCCTCGGGCGGGTCGAGTGCTGGGACGGGGTGGTCGGCGCCGACGACGGCGAAGTGGGGCTCGTTCGACTCGTGCGTTCCGAGGACGGAGCCCTCGACATCACCCACGAGCTGGCCCTGGGCGGCTTCGACCAGCCGTGGGCCGCGTGGTCGTCGACCGCCGCCGTCATCGCCGACACCCGGCTCGAGGTGTCCGGCGGGACGTCGCGTCTGGTCGACGGCCGCTGGCTTCGCACCCGCCTCGTCGCCCCAGCGTGGACATGGGCCGCCCTCGTCATCGGCGGCGAGAGGACGGGCGAGATCGGCGTGGAGGGTCTGGTTGCCTGCTTCGAGGCGGCCGAGGAAGATGCTCGACGCCTGGCGGCCGACGCCCGCCTGCCCCGCCATCATCCCGAGCGCGCCGCCGACGCCCTGGCCGTGCTCGAGGCCTGCACCTACCGGCCCACCGGCGCGGTGGTGGCGTCCGTCACCACCTCCCTGCCCGAGGCGGTGCCCGGCGACCGCCAGTTCGACTACCGCTACAGCTGGCTGCGCGACGCCGCCTTGGCGGTCTCGGTGGCTTCGCTCCTCGGGCGACGCCGAACGGCCGAGGCCTACCTGGGCTTCGTCCGGCGCATCACGACCGAGGCCCGCGTGCCCTCGGGGCCCCTGGTCGACGTGCGGGGCGGCGAGGTGCCCGACGAGCGCCAGGTGCCCGGAGTGGCGGGGTGGGGCGGAGCGCAGCCAGTGCGGGTCGGCAACGCCGCCCGGGGCCAGCGCCAGTACGACGCTCTGGGGATGCTGTTGGAGGCGGTGTCGGTGTACCTCCAGACGGGAGGGTCCCTCGACGACGACACGTGGAGCATGGTCCGAGCGGTGGCCGACCAGATGGCGGGGGAGGACGCCCGGCCCTCGAGCGGCATCTGGGAGCTCCGGGAGGAGCGGCCGCTCGTGAGCGGGGACATCGGGCGCTGGTTGGCCCTCGACCGGGCCATCTGGATGGCGCGGGGCTGGCGGCCGTTGGCCAGGCGCCGGCACTGGAAGCAGGCCCGCGAGCAGATCCGCCAACGGGTGCTCGGCGCGCTCACGGCCGACGGCCGACTCCCCCAGAGCTACGGCGAGCCCAGGCGCGCCGACGCCGCCTCGCTCATGGCCGCCCTGTTCGGCATGTTCGATCGCGGCGACGACCGGGTCCGACGACTGGTCGACGCGACCGTCGAAGACCTCGAGACCGGACCCTTCCTCTACCGCTACGAACCGGGAGGCGACGGCTTCTCCGGCAGCGAGGGGGCGTTCGTGCCCGTGTCGTGGTGGGCCGTGGCCGCCCTGGCCGCCACGGGCAGGGTCGACGAAGCTCGACGACGGGCGGACGCCCTCTGCGCGACTCTCCCCCGGCTCATGGCTGAGGAGGCCGACCCCGAGAGCGGGGCGGCATTGGGCAACGTCCCCCTGGTGTGGTCCCACATCGAGGCGGCCCGCGCCCTCTACATCCTCGACGCCGCCGAACTCCGCCGCCGTTATGGGCCCGCCGGGCTGTGGGCGTGGCGGATCGGGCGGTACCTGCGCCTGCGGTGGGGGAGGGGATGAGGCAGGGCTGGTCGTCGTGCCGGGGCGTCCGCCCGGGGTGGGGCCGGTCGTTGCCCGAGTGTTCGGCGCTGGGGGGCGGCCCTCGCCGATCCCGTGTGCTCCGTCGAGCGGTGGGAGTGGGCGAGCGCTGACCTCCAACCAATTGGGGCGAGGAAGAGCGGGGCCGCCCGACCGATGACCTCGCCCGCGGCGAAGGCCGTGTCGATCGGCCGGTCTTGTCACATTCATCTGTGGAACAACCGGCGGGCTATCACGAACAAGCCTGCCACGAGACCAGCGACGAAAGGTCAGCCCGAAACTGATGATGGCCACCAACGGCCACCGCAGAAGCGAGAGGACGACGACGGCGATGGCCAAGCACGCGGTGCTGAAGGCGATGACGATCCTCCGGGCCCGGCGCCATTCGGGGTCACCCAGGCGGGCCACGATGGCGGCGAAGGCGGCGGCTTCCCGGTCAGGGTGCACCGGCTCACTCAGCGAGCCCTCAGACATGGCGAGGCCCCTTGGCTCACGGCACCTGCCGAGGGTCGTTGACCGCCGCCCTGGCCTCCTGGCAGATCCTGAGCGACTGCACGTCGGCCCCGGCCGCGTTGCAGGTGTTGTCCACGAACTGCGGTTCACGGCCCTTCAGATCCACGCCCGCGAACTGAGCAGCGGCCGTCCACTCCGCCAGTGAGGGGCAGCCGCGGATCGAGGGCAGAAACGCCTCCGGGGTCGGCCGCCCTGCGCCCTCGCTGTTGTGACCGTTCAGGAAAGCCTGGCTGCAGGCGCTGGAGGGTTCCGTATCCAACGCCAGCGGGTCCTCCTTCGTCCCGCCCCCACCGCATGCCGGGGCGAGGAGCACGACCAGGAGCCCGACGGCGGCCATTCGGAGCGTTCGGAGCGTTCGGGGCGGACGAGGGCGGCGTCCGACGCTTGCCGACTCTGTCCCCTGGGATGACCAGGGCCGCCAGAGCCCTCGGATCATGGTGCGGCGGTTGCATGTCCAGATGGAAGCCCGGAAATTCATGCCGGCACCACCACGGGGTCCTCAGGAACGCCCCGTCCGACGCTGAGAATGGCGTCGAAGAACAGACGAGGCCGGCCCCACAGCGAGTTCACGAAGATGGTGCCGACGCTCAGGGCCATGGCGACCATGGCCCATACGGGATACACGAGGCCGGTCGTCGCCAGCGGGATGCCGATGCCGTTGAAGAGAAAAGCCAGCGTGACGTTCTGCTTGGTCTTGCGGTAGCTGTAGCGGCTGATCTCCCGAGCGCGGAGGATCGAGGCCAAGCGGTTCCCGACGATGACGACGTCGGCGGACTCGATGGCGATGTCGGTACCTGCGCCCATGGCCACCCCGACATCGGCCTGCATGAGGGAGGGAGCGTCGTTGATCCCGTCGCCCACCATCGCTACCCGGCCGCGGCGCTGAAGTTCTCGGATGACGTCTGCCTTCTCGTTGGGCAGCGCCCCGGAGTGGACCTCCTCGATGCCGAGCTCGGCCGCCACGCGACTGGCAACCCGCTCGTTGTCCCCGGTGACGAGCACGGACCGGACGCCGGCCCCGGTCATGGCGGCCACGGCCTCCGCCGCGTCCGGCCGGAGGCGGTCGTCGAAGGCAATGGCGCCCAACAGTGCTCCGCCGCGGCTGGCGGCGACCACCGTACGGCCGGTCTCCTCCAGCGCCGAGATCCGGCGCTCCAAGGCCGAGACGTCGACGCCCTCTCCCTGAAGGAAGCTCGGTCGCCCAACGAGCACCCGCTGGCCGTCAATGTGAGCCACCACCCCTCGGCCGGCCACTGAGTCGAAGTCTTCGACGGCGGGGATCTCGAGCCCCCGCTCGACGGCGGCCGTGAGCACGGCCTGGGCCAGTGGATGCTCCGATGACGACTCGGCGGCGGCGACGAGGGCAAGCACCTCGTCCGCAT
>JBHENM010000385.1:0-1359 GCA_046262035.1 Acidimicrobiales bacterium
GAGTGAAGTAGGCCGCCGGCGAGGTGCCCGCGGTGCGGGTCCTTTTCCGTCGGCCCCTTCCCGAACCCGCCGGACGAGTTTCCCCGTAACGGGCTCTCCAGTGATCATGTTCGGGTGGTAACTTCCGAATAACGCTCAGTACGGTTTCAGTCTCCTGCATTACGCAGCCCTCCCCGCCTGACCGTCGTGATCACCTGTGCGACTTCGCCCTGCTCCCGGCTCTCCCGGACTCCTTGGCGGGTCGTTACTCCCGCGACTACTATTCGCACTCCGTCACCCTGGGGCTCGCGCCCTGTAGGTGATCCCGTGGTACATCGTCGTCGTACGTATCGAGCGCGACTTAGGCCGCCCACTCATCCCCTTGACCGTCCTCGCTGGACGGCACCGCGCGCCACGGAGGTTGCCCGGCCTCCCGGTTCACACCCGAGCATGACGCGCCGCCGGTTACGGGCGTCGTTCCGACCGGATGCGCACTTTCATCGTTGGGGATTAGGCTTCAAGCAATCCAGCCTTGGCCGTATCGCACGGGCCTCGCGGTACCCCGCCCTGGACGCCTCCGGATGGCCACCGCTTCCCTGACATGCTGTTGTCCCCTCGGGCTTTCGCCTCCAGGTGAGTCAGGCGACCCAAGAACCTCCCTCCGAGTTCATCCCGACTGCGTCGGGGATACAACGACGCGCCTCACGGCGCACGCAGGGCATGCTGTTCTCCTCCCGGATCCGGTGGTTGCCCGGCGACCAACTGAACCGCCGACCCTGGGATGCCGAGTCCCTGTTGCTGGGCCTCGATGTGGCCCGCTGGCCCGACGATGAGGAGCTCGCCCGCGTCGTGGAGTCGCTGACGGGTCCGATCTTCGAGCGCCCCGGAGGGCCGGGGCCGCGGTGGCTCGTGAGCATGGAGCCCACGTTCATCCACGAGGTCCTCGACCTGGCCGGGACTGACGACGCCCGAGGGTTGTGGACGCGGTGCCGGGATCATCCCGACGCCGCCCGGGAGTGGATCCGCCGCGAGTTGCTCGACAGGCTGCGCCGGGCGCAGTAGTGGGCGAACGCTGCGATGGCCGTTAGCATCGCCGGTATCCAGGGAGGCTCCGCCTCGGACCGCCGAGGTGGGCGGCTGAGCTGGGCCTTTCGGTGATCGACTTGATTTTGACCAAGCTCCCGCAGGGACCTGCGGTCATGATCGGCAGACCGCCGCCACCCGCTGCGCCGAAGTCCGGTCACCGAAGCGACCGGCCGTGCCACCCCAAAGTGGCTGGTCAGACCCACTGTCTGCGAAATTTGGAGCGGGCATCCACGAGGGTAGGCGTCCCCAAAACTCTGCTCAAGTGTCAACGTCCTAGGGACCAAGGAGCCCTAG
>JBHENM010000386.1:0-5291 GCA_046262035.1 Acidimicrobiales bacterium
GAGCAGCACAAGTCGGTGCGTATCACGCCGGGCCAGCGGGCGGCCATCGTGCGGTCCAGTAAGAAGAGGTAGACCACGCAGCCGAGTAGGTGAAGGGGCGAAGGCCGTGAAGGGGTGCGGCCGGCATCCCTCAAGCCGAACCCTTTCCGGCACGCTGCTGACGGCGATCATCAAGCAGCGCCTCCTGTCGACCTCGGTCCCGCAACGGGATCCCTGAACGGACACGTCCCACGGGCCGCCGACTCACTGCTCAGCTGGGAATTAGGATCCAAGACTTCCCCCCTTGGCGTGTGTCGCTCATCGTCCGCTGCCGCTCGGGCGACGGCCTTCTTCGGCGCTACGTCGAGGCGTTCGAGAAACACTGGCCTCCCGGGGGACCCACACAAGGCACCTTGGCGGAGGGAGGGAGCAGGGGCGGGTAATCGGGCGCATCGCATCCGCCTGTTCGCGTCAGCGCTGATGATCTCCAGACCGCAGATGACGCGCCGGATGTTAAGGGGTCAGCTACCCTCGTCCAGATTTTCCGGTCCCTTGCCGATGGTCGGGGTCTGCCTCGTCTGCGATAGCGTTGCGGGCGAGGCGGAGGCCGGATTGGACAATCTGCGATCGGTGCTCGGCGGAAGCATTGCCTTCGTCGTCTTGGTTCCCGTGCTCGTCGGGGCGGTGCAGCCGTCCCCGGCCAAGCCGGAGCAGAGGGCGGCGGCGGTCACGGTGCCGCTCACGGGAGAGGGCCGCTGGCCCAGCGACACGGGGACCAGATACATCGGTATCGTCGCCGACGGGAGCCCGCCGTCGGGTCCGACCCGGCTGGTCGACAAGAACGGCCGTAACCCGGTGACGGTCAAGCCGGCGGACGCCGAGAAGTGTGAAGGCATGGAGCCGCGCGCGACGTCAGGCACGGCTATGGGCACGTGGTGCCTGGAGGTGGGGCCGGCCCGCCTCGGAACGGAGGTGACTGGGACCCTTGACGGAGATGCCACCGATCTGGCGCTGACCATCGACAGCCGCTTTGGCCTGTTGTGGTTTCCGGCCGCCGTCATTTTCCTGGGGCTGGCGATCGCCATCGCCCTGGCCCTGATCCCTGCCCGCCTCAAGAGCATGGTGGGCCAGGCGCGGGTGTGGATCGAGGTGGCTCGAAACGGGACGGACGGCACCCCGGAGATCAAGGGTATCGAGGAGTGGGCTCGTCGCCGACTGGAGGGCGGGGCCGAGCCCGCCGAGTTGGCCAGGACCATCTCCGGGCTCATTTCCACTGGCCCCGGGAAGGCGCAGGACGCGAGGGATGGGCTCGGGACGGCGATGGAAGGCCTTCCCGCAGATCACCCCCTCCGCGAGATAGCAAGCGCCGAAGCCGCCTCTACCCACTTGGCGGTCGAACACTTTCTCGACCACGAGGGCAAGGCAGTGGTTCATCCCGCCAAGACCCTGACCGAGTTGGTGACGTTCGTGAAGGACGCGTGGAATGAGCTGGATGACATCGAGCAGCGCATCGCCGGCCTGAAGGCTTTCTATCAGGGCGCTCCGCGCCGGGAGCTCAACGCTGCTCGCCGATCGGTGGGTCGCGTCACCATCAGCGCCTTCGCCGATGTCGCCCGCCGCGATCTCGACATCGCCTGGGCGGCGTACGCGGCAGCGAGTGCCAACCCGCAAGCCCTTGAGGGTCAGGCGACGGAAGCGGCCGGCGGCATGCCACGGGCCTTCACGCACTGGTTTACCGAGACCGCCTCGGCACCGTCAGCCGACACGCGGGGGTCTATCCGCAACGCCCTCATCTCCACGACGGCGTTCGCGGCTGTCGTCCTCGCCGCCGCGGTCCTCAGCGTGCTGTCCTCGACCTATTTCGGGAAACCGACGTTCGGGAGCCCGGTCGACTTCCTGTCGCTGGGACTGGCCGCATTCGGTTCCGCGGCCGCGGGCACCGTGGCCACCATCATCGCTTACTGGTCGTTCAGCGCGAGCACGGAGTGAGGTGACGACATGCTGTTCGCCACGCTTTGGCAGAGATCGCCCCGCCATCGCCAGTTCGCCGAGCCCCCGAGCTTGCATTCCGGGCGATTGCCGATCCCACCGTCGAGGGCAGGTTCATCTGGGGGCGTTGGACCGGCGAAGTGCCGGTCGAGGAGCTGCGTGCCAGGGGCCTCCTCCTGCGCTCCTTCCACGACGACCAAGTGGAACCGCGCATGTTCTCCGTCCGGCGGGCCAGCGTGGCGACGTGCGGCGTCCAGCTCTTCCGGGCCGAAGTCCTGGAGAAGGAGCTGCCGGTGCGGTCGAGCGCCACGGTGGTCCTGGCTCACCTCCTCGGACCGCTCTTCACCCGCTGGGTGGGCTGGCTGCAAGTCCGGGGTGCGGAGGTCGGCGAGCACCTGGGCGACGACGTCTACACGCTCCGGCTCGACGGAGACCCCGAGATGGTGGCCGACCTGCCCTTCGTCGGCCGAGTCCGCCCCTACGAGGTGAGCGACCGGATACGGGTCGTCACCGCCCCCGAGGCGCTGCGCGAGGTGGACCCTGCCGTCACTGTCGACGTCACGCTCCACTCCTTCGGCGACGAGGGGCTGGCGGACTGGATCGAGGACAACGGTGGCCAGGTGATCGAGGCCGGGTCGCGCCGGGTCCGGTACATCGCTCGCCGCGATGGCATGGTGACGTGGCAGCTCAGCTCCGACCCGGCCGTCGCACTCATCGACGAGGCGCCTCGCACGGAACCGGCCAACGATCACGCACGCGCCCTCGTTGGCATCGCTACCGTCGGCAGCCACCGGGGCGCGGGACAGGTCGTGGCGGTGGCCGACACGGGCATTGACTCGCAGCACCCCGATCTGGCTGGGAAGCTGAAGAGCGTCGTCGATCTCGCCGGGCGCGGCGCGACCAGTGACACCGATGGGCACGGTACCCACGTGGCCGCGTCGATCGCAGGCGCCCCATCACCGCCTGGTCAGTACGGGGGCATGGCGTCCGACGCCCAGCTGCACTTCCAGGCCATATCGGACGCGTCCGGTCAGCTAATCGGGGCGAGGATCGTCTCGACGATCCTGCGCGACGCCGAGCAGAACGGCGCTTCGATCGTCAACTTCAGCTGGGTCGAACAGGGCGGCGCCGGCCGCTACTCGGCGTCCGCCGACGCCCTCGACGAGTTCGTCTGGGATTCGCCCGAGTTGTTGGTCGTCGTGGCCGCCGGCAACCAGGGAACCGAAGCGACCGCCGTCTCCGGCCAGGTGGGGGCCTTGCGGCGGCGTACGGTCGCCCCGCCGGGTACGGCGAAGAACTGTCTCTGCGTCGGCGCCAGCCGCAGCGACCGCATCGGGGTCCAGGCGCCGCAACCGCAGGACTGGAAGACGTGGTTCCCCCCCAACCGCTTCCTGAACGACCCCATCGCCACCGAAGCGCTCTCGGGCGACGACCAGGCCTTGGACGCCCGCAGTGGACGAGGGCCGTGCGCCGAGAACTACCGCATCAAACCGGACGTCGTCGCGCCGGCCACATTCATCTGCTCGGCCCGGGCGAACGTAGGGGCCGCGGGGTCGTTCTGGGCGCTGCACGCCCAACCGGACTACGCCTACAACGGCGGCTCGAGCATGGCGACCGCCATCGTCTCGGGCTGCGCCGCCATCGCCCGCGACTGGCTCGTCAACGCCTGCAACCACACGCCCAGCGCCGCGCTCCTACGCGCCCTGCTCGTCAACGGCACCACGTGGCTCACCGCCTGGGACGCCGTCCAGGATGGCAACGAGTGCCCCAATTACCACCAAGGCTTCGGTCGGATCGACATGGCGCGGACCCTGCCCGACCCTTCCCGGCCCGATCTCACAGTCGAGGTGCTGGATGCCGACGTCGGCAATGGGTTGGCGCTCGACGACCCCGACCAGCCCGTCTGGCTCACGTTCGAGGTCACGCGGTCCGCCCACCCGCTGCGGCTCTGCCTGGCCTGGACCGACCCGCCGGGCGTGGGCGTACAGCATCCCTTGGAGCTCGTGCTGACGCTCGACTCGCCCACGGATCCTGATCAGCCGCTCGACATCCGGCGGGGGAACGAGCGCTCGCCGGGTCGGCTGGCGGGCTCCGACGAGGCAGATCGGTGGAACAACGTCCACGTGATCCGTTTCAACGCCCCCGATCCCGGCACGTACACCGTATCCGTCAGCCCGAACGTCGCCACGTTCAGGCACGGCCCGCAGCCCTTCGCCCTCGTGATCAGCGGCTGCCTCACCGTCCAGATACCGGCCCACAAGTAGCGCCCAACGGAGACCTCCCGTGAGCGGTCATCCCGGCCGCCGAAACCGGAAATGCGTGCTCATGATCACCTGCTGCGATTGGTAGGGGGTTCGCTGGATTGAGTTCGGGATGACTGGTTTCTGAGGCCCCCGCAAAGGGAACCCGTTGCTGACAATTGCGCGACGACGAGCAAGTGCGAGGGCGGCGTCGTCCCAAGCGCCCTCGCACCGGGTCCCGCAGGAGGAACGACGACCGGGGTCCGGAGGAGCGAGGACGACGACCGGGGTCCCGCAGGAGGAACGACGACCGTGGTCCGGAGGAGCGAGGACGACGACCGGGGTCCCGCAGGAGGAACGACGACCGGGCTCCCGCAGGAGGACCTGCGGCGGAGGATCGTGACGAGTCGGTGTAGAGCCTCCGGTGGCGGGGTTCCGCAAGCCCATCCCGCGCGGGGATGAACCTCGGCGCTCAGACGCTTCGGCTCCAGGCCCGGCACCGGAGAGTGGAGCGACCTGGACGCCGCCATCTGGCTGGGAGCCGAGTCCTCGCTCACTCGTCGAGCTTTGGTTCCGATTGGGCGGAGAGTCGTGCTGACCAGGCGTAGCGGCTGTACCTGCGCTTCGTCGCCATGGATGACGTAGATGCGCCCGACGAGGCGATTGCGCTCGGAGTGGAGGCGGTGCTGCATGGCCCTGGCTCTAGTCCTGATCGGGCGATGTAGCTGTCCGCAAGCCCTTCTCGAACGACGGCGGTCAGCGCATGAGCATCGAGGCCAGCAGTAGGAGCGTCGCCGGGACGAAGAAGAACCCTGCCCCGAGCGCGAACAGGACCACGTAGCCGGCCAGCAAGAGGACACAGAGCCACCCGCCGGCGGCCGCGGGCGCCCCCGTGCGTCGGGCTGCGAACGAGCCTGCGGTGACCAGCGCGAGTGGCACGCCGGTTACGGCAAGTGCGAAACCCAGCCCCGAGTCGTCCCAGACCAGCGCGAACATCGGCCCGGCAGCAAGGGCCGCCGCCAGCAGTGCGGCCACGGCCAGGCCACGGCTCGCCTTCGTCCGGGCTGGGTTGCCGACGACTGT
>JBHENM010000387.1:0-1916 GCA_046262035.1 Acidimicrobiales bacterium
CCGGAGTTCCGCAGCTGACCTCTGCCGGTAGGCATGAATCTCCGCCTTGACCTGCGGTTACGCGCGATCGGGCCGCGGACGTGTAGTGCCTACGCGCCTCGCCGAGCGGGGTTCTAGCCGGCGGGAGTGAGGCCGAGGAACCGCTTGGGCTGGGCCACGCCGAGGGCCGTGAAGATGGCGGCCTGGGCGGCGGTCGTCTCGGTGCGTTGCAGGACCCGCCCGGCGGGGCCGGCGAACTCGCCGAGGTGCATGCGGTCGAGCTCGTGGCGCAGGTTCCGCCACGTCTGGTCGGTGGCGGTCTCGGCCAGGCGGATGAGCAGCAACGCCAGCCAGCACAACAGCACGTGGGCCCGGATGCGCCGCTCCAGCTGGTGGTAGACGGGGCGCAGCTCCAGGGTCGACTTCATGTCCCGCCAGCCCCGCTCGACCTCCAGGAGCTGCTTGTAGCCCAAGGCGATGTCCTCCGCCGACAGGGTCGGATCGGAGCTGCGCAGCAGGAACTTGCCGTCGAGTCGTTCCTCGGCGGCCACCGCCGCCCGGTCGACCCGCAGCCGGCCGCCAGGGGTGACCCGCAGGAACCTCTTCAGCCCCGGGTAGGTGCCCAGCTCGCCCGCCAGCTCGGCCCGGGCGGTCTTGGACAGCTCGTCGGCATCGGCGATGGCGTCTCGCAGCTGGGCCAGGAGCTGGTCGCGCACCAGGCGGTCCCGCTCGGCGGCTTCGGGGTTGTGGCACACCACGAAGCGGTCGCGCATGGTCCCGTCGTCGATGACGACCTCTTTGACCCGCAGGTTGCCGGCCACGCTGCGGTAGCGACCCTGACGCGACAGCGCCGCCTGGGCCTCACGGTTGTCGCCCCGGAGCTTCTCGCCGATGATGTAGTGCCCGCCGGCGCGCTGGAGGTAGCGGCGGTTGGCGGCCGATGAGAACCCCCGGTCGGCCACCCACACCACCCGGGCCAGCTTCCACGCCCGCAGGTCGTCCTTCACCTGGCGGATCAGGGCCTGATCGTTGGTTTTGCCCGGCCAGCACCACACCCGGATGGGGATCCCGCCCCGGGTCACGGCCATGCCGATCACCACCTGGGGAAGGTCGGGGCGGCGGTCCTTGGAGTGGCCGAAGCTGCGGAACCCGACCGTCTCGCCCTCGGCGGGGGCATCGGGCGACTCGATGTGGAAGTAGGTGGAGGTGGTGTCGAAGAACAGCAGGTCGACCTCGAGGTTCAACAGGTCGGCCACCGACCAGTACACGGCGGTGGCCAGCTCGCCCTCCACCTCCAACAGCCAGTCCATGGCCCGGTAGCAGGCGTCGTCGTCGACGGCGTCGAGGCCAGGGAGGGCGACCCGCTCGCCCACCCAGCGGGTGGCGGCCAGCTTGGACAGCGGCTCCAGGGCCCGGTTGGCGACCAGGGCGAAGATGACCCGCTCGACCCGGGGATCGAGGCGTCGCCCGGCGAGCAGCCCGTTCATGGTCGTGTCGATCCCGAGCCGTCGCCACAGGCCGTCCAGCGCCCACGCCCCCCCCAACGCCTTGGACGACAGGAACGACAACGCCTCGCCACCGGCGCTGGCCTCGGACACCAGCTCGGCTTCGGGCCCCAGGTAGCGGGCGATGGAGCGGACCAGGCGCCCCAGCGCCTGGCGGTCGAGGTGGTCCTCCCGCCCGAAGCTGTGGATGACCTCGGCCACCGGGCTGCCCGTCTCGGCGTGGCGGACGTTGTGGGCCAGCTGCACGTAGCGAACCACCGACCCGTCCTTGTTCCGCCGCTGGATCGTGCGCAGGTACATGCTCACACGATACGGGAGGAACCTCCATGCGTGTTGGATGGTATGAGCCCGTCGTGTGCCTACAGGTTTTCGGCTCCAGCACCGGCTCCGACCCTGTGACCAGCCCTTTCGCGCCGAAGATGCCTACATGGG
>JBHENM010000388.1:0-21458 GCA_046262035.1 Acidimicrobiales bacterium
CTGCCCCGCTGAGCGGGGCACTGTGCTCATTGGTTCGCTCGCCTCCGGCTCCCTCACCGGGCCACCGCCTTCGGCGGCTGCCCCGCTGAGCGGGGCACTGTGCTCATTGGTTCGCTCGCCTCCGGCTCCCTCACGTGCGCATCGTAGGCCGCAGCCCGGAGTTGTGGGCCGGGCGGGCCGGGCCCGCTAGGGCTCCGGCGGGCGCTCGGTAAGCGTGAGCGATCTCATCGTCCGTTGCCGGTCGCGCATGACCTCGACGGTGACCTGCTCCCCCGGACGGTGGCTGCGGAGGGCGGTCACCAGCGAGCCCATGGAGCCGATCTGCCTGCCGTTGATGCTGGTGACGACGTCACCGACGGCGAGCCCGGCCGCGGCCGCCGGCCCATCGTTCAGAACCTTGCGGACGATGGCCGCGCCCTCGAGGTTCAGGTCGTGGGCCAGGGCGCCGTCGAGGTCGGTCCCTTCCACGCCCATCCACGCGTGGGTCGCCCGGCCCGTCGCCATGAGCTCGTCGGCCACGGAGCGGGCTACGTCGATGGGAATGGCGAACCCGACCCCCTCGGGGCCGGCGTCGCTCACGGCCGCAGCGGTGGTGATGCCGATCACCCGGCCGTTGCCGTCGAGCAGGGCTCCCCCGGACGAGCCCTGGGCGATCGGAGCATCGGTCTGGATCATGTCGAACATGGACTTGCCGTTACGCGTGCGCACCGTGCGATGGAGGGCGCTGACCACACCGACCGTCACCGACGGTCCTCCGGCCAGGGCGAGGGGGGAGCCGATGGCCACAGCGGACTGCCCCACCTTCAGATCGGCGGCGGTGCCGAAGTCGGCGACGGCGAAGGCACCGTCGACCTTGACGACGGCGGAGTCGGTGACCGGGTCCGAGCCGACGAGGCGGGCAGGAAGCTCCCGGCCGCTGGAGAGCACGACATGGAGGGAGGAAGCGTCCTCCACGACGTGGGCGTTGGTCAGCAGGTGACCGTCGTTCCGGAAGAAGACGGCCGATCCGCTGACCGTCGAACCCGGCCCGCTGGCGCGGATCTGGGCGATCGTGGGGCGAGCCCGTTCGGCGATGCCGACGACCGGCTCGTCCGCGGTGTCGCCGGCCGGCGCCCCGCCCAGGCGGGTGATGGCGGCCTGCTCCCCGGCCACCGGGTCGTCACTCCTGACGTCGAGGCCGATCACCAGGCCGGAGGTGAGGGCACTGGCCCCGACGGCGGCGACCACGGCCACGAGCCAGACGGTGCGGAAGGGGACGAGCTTCGGGGCGGCCACTTCGGCCCCTCCGAGCTCGGACGGGTGGCGCCACAGGCGGTCGTCGACCGACGGCGGCCGACGGAATGCCGGTCCGTCGTCCGGGTCGACGAACTCCATGAACCGAGCATACCGGCGGCCCTTCCCGATCCGACCGCGCCCCTCCCCGTGGGCCTGAGCGGGGTGGCAGCCTCGTCGGTCGACGGGTAGTCGGTACCATGCAGGTGTGGGGGTTCTACCTGGTAATACCGCGGACGACTGGTTGGGGCTGTGGCATACGGCCCTGCCCACGGCCGATGTCGTCACGTGGGCCCTCCGCCCGGACTGCGGCGCCATCGTCCTGTTCTGCGGAACGGTGCGCGATCACGCCGAGGGTCGGCCCAACGTCACCCAGCTGGCCTATGAGGCCTACGAGGAGGAAGTGGAGCCCCGCTTGGCCGCCATCGCCGCCGAGGCGCGGCGGCGGTGGCCCCTGATCGGCCGCCTGGCCATGCTCCACCGGGTGGGCACCCTCGCCGTGGGCGAGGCCTCGGTCGTGGTCGTCGCCTCCGCCCCCCACCGCCAGGAGGCGTTCGAGGCCGTCCGGTTCGCCATTGACACGGTGAAGAGCACCGTCCCCGTCTGGAAGCGCGAGACGTGGGAGGGCGGCGAGGACTGGTCGCAGTGCGCCCACGTCCTCGTCGACGTGGGTGACGTGAAGACGTGAGTGCTCTTCTGTTTCTCGTGGCGGTGGTGGTCCTGAGCCTCATCGGGGGGCTCCTGCTCTGGTACCGGGAGCGCGGCCCGCGCTCGATGGAAGGACACATGCGGGAGTTCGAGCGCCAGCGCCAAGCTCTGTCGCCGTGGCCCGAGCGGCCATCTGAGCGGGGTGGCCGGCCCGAGCGGCCCCCTGAGCTGGGTGGTCGGCCCGAGCGGCCCCCTGAGCTGGGTGGCCGGCCGCTTCCGCTCAGCCGCCGGCGATCCAGCCACACCCCTCGCACGAGGAGCCCGCGCTCTGGCTAGGGACCTCGCCATCGACCTGGGCACGGCCAACACGCTCGTTTACGCCAAGGGTCGTGGCATCGTCCTCAACGAACCGACGGTGATCGCCCTCAACGTCGAGACCCACGACGTGCTGGCCATGGGTCATCAGGCGTGGCAGATGATCGGGCGCACCCCCGGCTACATCCAGGCCGTCCGGCCCCTGCGGAAGGGCGCCATCACCGACTTCGACATCACCCAGCGGATGATCCGGCTGCTGTTGCAGCGGGCGGGTCTGTCCCGGTTCCAGCGGCCGCGAGTGCTGCTGTGCGTGCCGTCGGCCATCACCGAGGTCGAGCGGCGTGCCGTGAAGGAAGCGGCCCGTCAGGCGGGGGCGGCCGACGCCCAGCTGGTGGCCCAGCCCATGGCCGCCGCCATCGGCGCCGGACTTCCCATCCACGAGCCGCTCGGGAACATGGTGGTGGACATCGGCGGAGGCACGACGGAGACGGCCATGATCTCCCTCGGGGGCATCGTGGCCCTCCGGGCCATCCGCATCGGGTCCTTCGACATCGACTCGTCCATCCAGTCGTATGTCAGGCGGGAGTACGGCATGGCCATCGGCGAGCGGACGGCGGAGGAGATCAAGCTGGCCATCGGGTCGGCCTACGCCCTGGACGAGGAAGTGAAGGCCGAGGTGCGGGGCCGGGATCTGATGAGCGGTCTCCCCAAGACGGCCATCCTGTCTCCCGAGGAGATCCGGGAGGCGATCGACGAACAGGTGCGGGCCATCGTGGACTCGGTCGTGGACTGCCTGGGCATGGCCCCCCCGGAACTGGCCCAGGACCTGATCCTGCAGGGGATCCACCTCGTCGGGGGCGGTGGGCTGCTGCAAGGGCTGAACCGCCGGCTGGCCGAGGAGACGGCCCTGCCCGTCCACCTCGTCGACGCCCCCCTCGAGTGCGTGGTCCTCGGCGCCGGCAAGTGCCTCGAGGCCTTCGAGTCCCTGAAGTCGCTCTTCATGGGGGCCGAGGGGCGCTAGCGACCTTCGGCTCGCAAGCAGAGGCTTGCTCGCCGAGCGGAGCTAGGGCTCAGGTCCGTCGGCGAGGTCCGGGCCCGGGTCCAGGAGATCCTCGGCCGCCTGCCGCACCTGCCAGTCACGGTCGGCGAGGGCCCTCTGGAGGGCTTCGCTCACCTCGGGGCCTTCGAAAGGCGCCAGGGCGTTGACCGCTCTCCGGCGGACGGCGGGCCGGTCGGTGGTGGCGGCCAGGATGGCGGCCAGACCGCTCCGGTGGCCGATGGCTCCGAGGGCGGCCACCGCAGCCTCGCGGCACAGGGCGTCAGCGTGCTCCACCGCGACCTGGGCCAGGGAGGCGACGGCGTCCGCCGCTCCCTCGCCCCGCTCGCCCAGAGCCCAGGCCGCCGTCTCCACCACGCTGGGATCGTCGTCGGCCAGCAGGGGCCGGAGGTCCACGCCGGCGACCGAGCCGGCCGCGTCGCAGGCGCGTCGCCGCACCGTGGGATGGGGATCGGCCAGGGCCGCCCCGAGGTCGGCTGCGGTGAGGGCACCGAGCCGGGCCAAGGCTCCGATGGAGGCGCAGCGCACCGACGGCTCGGCATCGGCGAGGAGCGACCGGGCCCCCGCCTCGTCCCCCCGATGTCCGGCGAGGACGGCCATGCGCCGGCGCCGGCGGGCGTCGGCGTCGGCGGTTTCCGGTACCGGCGCGCCCACAGGCGAAGGGTACCGGCGCGTCAGCGGCGCGAACCGGCTGTGCCAAGCTGACATCGTGCTGGTGGGAGGTGGTCGAGCTTGGCCCGCAGTCGGGCGGGGGGTCCTGGGGACGGTGGCCGTCGCCCTGATCCTGGGCGCATGCGGGTCGGAGCCCACGGCGACGATCGCCGCTCCCGGCCCCCTGACCGCTCCGCCCAGCCTGCCCCACCCGCCTCGGCTGCCGTTGCCGGACGAGGTTCCCGAAACCACGACCACGACGGCCCCGGCGGGGACGCCGATGGCCGAGCCCGCGTTCATACCTGGGGATTCGTACGCCGAGGAGCCCGTCACCGAGATCGGCTCCATGGAGATCCCCAAGATCGGCCTGGCCCACGCCATCTTCCAGGGCGTCACCCTCAACAACATCGACCACGGCCCGAGTCACTGGCCCGGGACGGCCCTACCGGGTCAGCGGGGGAACACCGTCTTCGCCGGCCACCGCACGACCCGGACCCACCCGTTCCTGAGGATGGACGAGCTGGAATCGGGTGACGAGGTGATATTCCGGGTCGGCGGGGTGAGGAGCGTCTACCGGGTGACGGGCAGCGAGGTCGTCGAGCCGGAGGCGGTGTGGATCGCGGACCAGACCTCCGACGCCACCGGCACCTTGTACGCCTGCCATCCGCCCGGATCGGCGAGCTACCGGTACGTGGTCAAGCTGGCGCTGGCGGGCCAAGGGCCGGACGTCCAGGGCTAGCGCCCCGCCCGCCGTCAGCCGACGGCGTCTCGGATGGCAAGGGCGAACAACAGCAGCAGCCCGGAGATGCTGGCGGCCAGGAGCGCCCCCACGATGGCCAGCAGGACGGTCAGGACGACCCCCGATCGGAGCCGCACCCAGCCGCTGACGCCGGCCGCGGCGGGGATCCATTGCTCGGACATGCCCCCGCCCGATCGCTCCACGGGCTCGGTTCGCGGCGGGGGGCGAACGGCGGCGGCGGCGGCCTTCTGGGTGGCCCGTTGGCGCTGTCGGTCCAGTCGTCGGTCGCGCCACGGTCGGGATCGGAGCGTGGCAGGCTGGTCGGGGTCCCCGATGGCGACCACCAACGCCGCCGCAATAGCCACTACGACCACGGTGAGGGTCACCAGGAACGTGGACACGACTGATTCAATTCTACCGACGTGGCCGGGTCGTCCCCTACCTCAGGGGGGGCCGGAGTCGGATCGACGTGGCGGGCGTGGACGGCGCTTCCTCCTGGTGACGGGCATCGTCTTCGGGTCGCTCTTCATGGTCTCCGCCGTGGTCGCCGGGATCGTCCGCCTGCCTTACGACTCGATCGGCCCTGGCTCCACCCGCGTGGTCAACGACCTCGTCGTCGTTCGCGGTCACGAGACCTTCCCGCCCAAGGGTGAGATCCTCTACGCGACGGTGTCCGTCCGTGAACGGGTAAACGGCTACGAGGCCCTCGTGGGCTGGCTCGACCCCGACACCGACGTGGTGCCCGAGGAGGACGTGCGCGGGACGATCCCGCCCGACCGGTACCGCCAGCTGAACGTCGAGGCCATGAACGACTCCAAGACCACGGCCGAGGTGCTGGCCCTGACTCATCTCGGGTTCACCGACCTGGGGGCGGGGGCCGAGGTCGACTCCGTTGCCCCCGGCTCGCCGGCGGCGGCCGCCGGTCTCGAGGACAAGGACGTGATCGTCGCCATAGACGACACGCCGGTCTCGACCGCGGGCGATGTGGTGAACGCCATCCGGGCTCATCAACCCGAAGACCGGATCCGGCTGGGTGTGTCGCGGGGCGAGGAGCCGCCCCTCAACCTGGAGGCCACGCTGACCCGAGCCGAGGACGGCCGGCCGTTGCTGGGCGTGAGGTTGAGCACGAAGGTGGAGTTACCCTTCGAGATCACGATTGATTCCGGCTCCGTGGTCGGACCGTCTGCCGGGTTGGCCTACGCCCTCGAGCTGCTGGACACGTTGACCGCCGGCGAGCTGACGGGCGGGATGAAGGTGGCCGCCACCGGGGAGCTCCTGCCCAACGGTGAGGTGGGGCCCATCGGGGGGGTGGAGCAGAAGGTGGTGACGGTCAAGCGGGCCGGGGCCAAGCTGTTCCTCGTCCCCAAGGCCAACGAGGCCGAGGCTCGCGCCCGGGCCGGGAACGGCCTCCAGGTCCGTGGAGTGGCCAGCTTCGAAGAGGCTCTGTCCGTCCTGGGAACGATGCAGGGGAGCAACGCCCTGGCCCTGGGCGTGCCCGCACCGGGAACGTAACCCGCTGAAGACCTTCCCCGGAATTTTCCCTCAAGTCGGCGGGTGCGGCCGCCGATACCTCCGAGGAGGAAGGGCGGGA
Organism: Acidimicrobiales bacterium; assembly: GCA_046262035.1. GTDB lineage: Bacteria > Actinomycetota > Acidimicrobiia > Acidimicrobiales > AC-14 > JBHENM01. The sequence goes on from JBHENM010000388.1 coordinate 6,274, forward strand.
CCACTAGCATCGGGCATCGGAAGCGCCGGTGCCGCCCGCGGTTCGAGGTTGCCTATGACTGCACCCATGCTCGTGGGCCCCAGGTAGCCCGTGTCCGAATCGTCGACCCTCCTCCGGTTTGCCGTCGAGTTCGCCACCTTCCTCGTCGCCGTGGCGGGAGCTGCGGTCGTACTGTTCCGGCCCGAGCTGGTGGGAGCCCGCTCGCGCGCTCGCGCCTGCCTGATCGTCGGGTTCGTGGCCTTGGCCGTGGCCGCGTTCCTCCACGGCTCACTGCTGGCGGCCAGCGACGACACGGTCCTGGTGGCGGTCCGGGGCGCGGGCATCCTCCTTCTCGCCCTCGGCAACTTCGGGCTGACCGAGGACCGCTCGACCAGGCGCGTGCTTTGGGTCGCCGTGGTCCTTTTCGCCGCGGCCGAGGGGGCTACCGCGATCGGCGCCGACGTCGCCGCCAGCTGGGCGCGCGGCGCCGCGGCCCTGGGTCTCGGAGCCGTTCTCGTGGTCTCGGCGAGACGGTCCATCCCCGCCCGGGTGGCCGTGAGCACGGCCGCCACCCTCCTCGTAGTCGTGCTCGCCGTCTCCCTGGCCCTGTCCGTGGTGATCGCCCGGAGCGTCGAGCGGGAGGCCGTGCGCCGGATCGACGTCCGGGCTCGGGCTGAGGCTGAGCAGATCGAGTCCTCGACCCTGAGGGACGCGGTGAACAGCGCCAAGCTGGTGGCCCTGAGCCTGGCCGGCACCGATCAGCTGCGGGCGCTGGCGTCCAACCCGACGCCCGATCCGGCCGCGGCCAAGGCCATCGCCGTCGACATAAGCCTCCTCGTGCAGGTCGGGCTGGTCGTGGCCGATGGCCCGCTCCTGTTCCTGGACACCCAGGGGAGGGTGCTGGCCCAGGTGAACCTGGAGTTCGGGAGCTCGGAGCTGTCGGGCTCCCGCGCCGTGGCCGAGGTGATCGGAGGACGCAGCGAGAGCCCCGACAGCGCCGCCCAGATCGAGATCGTCGGTCCGAGGGCTCTGGCCGTGGGAGCGCACGGGGTGCGGGTACCCACGCCGCCGGAAGGCTCCCAGCTGGTCGGCGTGGTCGTGGCCACGCAGACCCTCGACGACGAGTACGTGACCACCCGCGGTCTGATCAACGACCCCGCCGTCGCCCTCGCCCTGGCCCAGCGCGACCGGATCCTGGCGTCGTTCGGCCGCGAACGGCTTCCCGAGGGCCCTGTGCTCGAGGTGGCACGGGCCGCCCTCACCAGTGCCAGTGGCCGCGCCTCGCTGCTCACGGGCGAATCGTTCCTCGCGGCCAAGGCGGTGGTTGCCCCCGACGGTGTGCGGGTGATGGCGGTCGTGGGAGCGACGCCCCGCGCCATCGTGGACAACACCCGGAACTCCCTCTTCCGCACCCTGTTCGTCGTCGGCCTGATCACCGCCCTGGGTGCCTTCTTCGTGGCCGTCTTCGTCGGAGAGCGCATCGGGGCCAAGCTGCGCCGCCTGACCGCCGCCGCTCAGGGGATCCAGCGCGGGGACCTCAGCGTGCGGGCCGCGGTCAAGAGCGAGGACGAGCTGGGTGTGCTGGGGTCGGCCTTCGACTCCATGGCCGGCTCCATCGAGTCGCTGGCCACCGATCTCAGGCAGGCGGCCGACGAGGAGTCGCGGCTGCGGAGCCGGCTGGAGGCGGTCGTGGGCGGAATGGGCGAGGCGCTCCTCGCCGTCAACCCGCAGGGAGCGGTCATCACCTTCAACGATGCCGCTGAGGACCTGTTCGACGTGGCCGCCGGCCAGGTGGTCGGGAAGCAGGTGCGTGACGTCTTCACCATCACCACCGAGCGGGGGAACGACCTCACGGCCCGGCTCGCCCACCCGGCGCCGGGCAGCTGGAGCGAGGCCGCGCTCGTGATCCGGCCCGACGGAAGCTCGGTGCCGGTGGCGCTGTCGGCCGGAGGGCTGCGGGGAAACCGCGGTGAGCCCTCCGGTGGCGTCTATGTCCTGCGGGACATGCGGCGGGAGCGTGAGGTCGACCGGATGAAGACGGAGTTCCTCTCCAACATCAGCCACGAGCTACGCACGCCTCTGGTGCCGATCAAGGGCTTCGCCGAGCTCTTGCGCAGCCGGCCGGTGTCCAAGGCGCAGTCCCAGGAGTTCCTCGACCGGATCGTCGAGTCGGCGGGGGAGCTCGAGCGGGTCGTCGACCTGCTGGTCAGCGTGGCCGCCGACGAGGCGGCCCGGCTGACCCTTCGCAAGGAGTCGGTGGACCTGCGCCAGATGCTCGACACCGTCGTCGACCGCTGGAAGGGCAAGGTCGGTGGGCGCCACGACATCTCTCGCCGGGTGGCTCGCCGCCTGCCGGCCATCGTGGGTGACCGGCGGTTGTTGGAACGGTCGCTCGACGAGCTGGTCGACAACGCCGTGAAGTACTCGCCCGAAGGGGGGCGGGTCACCGTCACGGCCTCGCTGGCCAGCAATGGGGCCAGCCCCGCGGTGTCCATCTCGGTCCGCGACGAGGGCGTGGGTATTCCCCCCGAGCGTATGGACAACATCTTCCAGGACTTCGCCCAGGCCGACAGCTCGGCGACCCGCGAGTTCGGCGGGCTGGGACTCGGGCTGGCCTTCGTGCGACGGATCGTCCGGGCCCACCGGGGCCAGCTGCTGTGCGAGTCAGCCCCGGGGAGGGGATCGGTCTTCTCAATGATGCTCCCCGTCGTGCCGAAAGAGCATTCACGAGAAGGGGACGCTCGCGTGAGGACCAAGGCATGAGGCGGTGGAGCATCGCCGCGCTCGCCGTGGTGTTGGGACTGGCCGGTTCAGCCTGCAACCGCAGTTCGCCCCGAGCCGTCGGGCAGCTGAGGGTGGACGGGCGCTCGGAAGTGGTCACCGTGGACGGAGGTCTGCGGGAGGTCACCCGGTCACTCACGCTCAAGGCCGGCGAGCAGGTCACGGTCACGCAGGGGACGGCCACCCTGTCGCTGGGAAGCGGGCGCCAGCTGGAGCTTCGCGAGGGAACCGTCATGCGTCTGGCCCTGCGGCCCGACTCCTCGGGGCGCATGCAGCCTCAAGGCGAGCTGCTCAGGGGAAACGTGTCGGTCGTGGCCCCTTCTGAGGATTCGGCCACCGTCGTGGCCGGTGACAGCACTGTGGACGTGACCGGGGCCGCTCGCATCTCGCGGTCGTTGGCCGTGGTCGTCGCCGTTTACCAGGGGACAGCAGGGCTCAGAACCGCCGGCCAGGTGGTCAGCGTTCCCGCCCTCCGCCAGGTCACGGTTCCTGCCCCCGGGCTCCCGTCCCGCCCCTCACCACTGGTGTTCTCGGCCGCCGACCCCTCGGACCAGCGGTACCTCGGCGACGCCATGGACCTCGGAAACCAGCTGGCCACGCGGAGCCGGGGGTTCTCGGCCCAGCTGCCGGCCGGTCAGGGGACGACGGCCGGCTTCTTCCGTGAGCTCCTGCCCGACCTCAACTCTCAGCCCCAGTTCGAGGCGCTGCTGGCCGCCGGCGCGGCCCGGCCCCCGGGCGAGACGCTGGTGGGTGCCGCCATCGCCCTCGAGGGCAAACGGGGACCGTTCCCCGACCGGTGGGCCAGCCTGTTCGCCTTCCATGACGAGGGCGCTCCGTGGGGGCTGGTCGCCGCCGAACAGGGCGTCGAACGGGGCCCCCTGCTCGCAACCGTGGACGCCGCCATCAGCCGGGCCTCGGGTGCCGGCGAGCTGGCCGCCCCGGCAGCCCCGTCGTCTCCGTCGGTCTCCGCCTCCGGCGCACCGGCGAGGCCGCTGCCCGTTCCCGTCCCATCCGAGGTCGGGTCGTCGGTCGGGTCGCCCTCGGTTGGCGCGCCCGACTCGGGCTCGCCCCCTCCCGCCGCCCCCCCGGCGGAAGCCCCTCCCGCCGGGGGATGGCCCGGGGGCGTCCCGCCCGTCCAACCCCAGGACGACCCCGGCACCGGCCTCGGCATCCCGCTGCTCGATGAGGCGGTCGACGTCCTGAGTGGATTGCTCCGGGCCATCGGCGGCTAAGAGGCCGGTTCGCGCTTTCCGACCCTCCACCGTTCGGGAGCCCGGCGAGCGTAGGCTCGCAGGCCATGGACGACGACCGGCTCGTCACCTCTTCTGGATTCGTTGTCACCCCCGAGACGATCGCCACCCGTACGTTCACGACGGCGTTTCGCGGGTTCGACCACGGGGAGGTGCGCGCCTTCCTCAAGCGGGTGAGCGCCGAGTTGGAAGCGGCCGCCGAGCGCGAGGCCCAGCTCCGGCACCTTCTCCAGGAAGCCCAGAATCGGGCCGCCCATCCCGAGTTGGACGAGCACCTTCTCACCGCCGCGTTGGGCGAGCAGGCCGGGCGCCTGCTGGCCAGTGCCCGGGAGCAGGCGGCCTCCATCCGGGCCGAAGCCGAGGAGAAGGCGTCCCGCAAGCTGCGCGAGACCGAGGGCCAGATCAGCAGGATCCGGTCGGAAGCCGACAGCTTGCTGGCCCGTAGGGTGGAGGAGGTCGACGGCGTAACCGCCAACCTCCGCAACGCGGCGGAGGCCGACGCCAAAGCGCTCCGTGAGCAGGCGAAGACCGACTCCGAGGCCGAGATCCAGGCGGCCAAGGCGCAGGGCCGGGAGATGGTCGCCGAAGCCAAGGCCGTTCGGGAGCGCATCCTGGCCGACCTCGCCCGTCGTCGCCACATCTCCGAGGTCCAGCTTGACCAGCTCCGGGCCGCCCGCGAACGCCTGCTCGAGGCCTACGGGCTGGTGCGCCGGACACTCGACGAGGCCACCCAGGAGCTGAAGATGGCCGAGGTCGAGGCCCGGCTGGCGGCCGAGGAAGCCGGCCGGCGCGCCGGACCTCCGCCCCCTCCCCCTCCCAGCACCGACGATTCCGGCCCCGGCTCCGGACGCCACGAGGTCGTGGTCGCCGACCCTCCTCCTGTCTCCGAGCCCGCCGCCTCCGTTCCTGCGGGCCGATCTGGTTCCACCCGGCTTCGCCCTTCCCGTGAGTCCGCTTCCCGGACCGAGCCACGGCTGCGGCCTCCCGGCCGGCCCGGCGAGGCCCGTCCCTCGCCGCCGTGGCGGCGCCCACCGGAGAGCCCGTCACCTCCTCGGCCCGAACGGCGGATGGATGCTCCGGCCGTCGCCCGTGGTGGCTCATCGGGCGAGAGCGGCGCCAGGCCCGCACCCGAGGCGCCGCTCAGCCCGCCTCCGGTTCAGCCTCCCTCGATGCTGCCCCGGGCTGTGCCGCCGCCGCCGGCACGGGGGACTGGACGTCCCGCCCCGCCTTCCGATCGGGCGCCCTCCGACGAGGGGGACAGGGTGAACGAGTTGTTCGCCCGCATCAAGGCCGATCGGGCCTCCGACTTGGCCAGGATGGCTCCTGCGCCCCCGCCCGAGCCGCCTGAGAACGGTGCCGAGGAGGTTCCCGCGCCGGCCGCGTCGGCCGAGCCTTCGACACCGGTGGAGGAGAGCGCTCCTCCGGCCGCTCCGGCCGCTCATGCCGCTCCCGTTCATCCGGACAAGCCCCGCAGCGTCACCGACGAGGCGGCCCGGGCGCAGCGTGACGCCCTGCTCGAGCCGGCGGAGGCGACCCTGGTCCGGCAGCTCAAGCGGGCTCTTCAGGACGAGCAGAACGAGGTGCTCGACCAGCTGCGCCGGAAGCGGTCCCCGAAAGCGCGGCCCGTTCTCCCGCCGCCGTCCGAGCACCTGGAGCGCTTCCGGGATGCCGCCTCCTCCGCCTTGGCCGATGCGGCCCGGGCCGGCTACCGCTTCGCCGACCCTGCCAGTGACGGGGCCGGCACCGACCCGGCTACGGCGGCCGAGGTGGCGGCCACGCTGGCAACCCTCATCGTCGAGCCGCTACGGGAGCGCCTCAATGCCTACCTCGGTGGGCCATCCGACGATGCCGCGTCGGCGTCTGCGGACGACGGGGCCCGGATCGCCGAGTCGGTCAGCGCCGTGTACCGCCAGTGGCGGTCCCAGGAGCTGGAGCCGCTGGCCCGCCACCACGCGGCCATCGCCTTCGCCCGGGGGGCCCACGATGGTTACCCCGACGGGGCCCACCTCCGGTGGGTCGTAGAGGACGACGGCCCGTGCCCCGACTGCGACGACAACGAGTTGGCCGGCGCCGTCGTCAAGGGGGAAGCGTTCCCCACCGGTCAGCACCATCCGCCCGCCCATCCCGGGTGCCGCTGTCTTCTCGTGCCGGTCGTCCCGTAGTCTCGCGCCGTGCGCGCTTCCACTGAACTGCCCCGGCGACGCGGGCCGTCCTCCAGTCGGATCGTGCTGCTGGTGGTGGCGGCCGCCATCGTGTTCCTGCTGTTCTCGCTGCGGGGCATCGCCGGCTTCTACACCGACTTCCTTCTGTTCGACGAGCTGGGCATCACCTCCGTCTGGAAGCAGGTGCTCGGGGCGAAGATCATCCTCGGCGCCATCTTCACCGGAGTCTTCTTCGTGGTCATGTGGGCCAACCTGGCCATCGCCGACCTGCTGGCCCCCAAGTTCCGGCCCATGGGGCCCGAGGAAGAGCTGGTCGAGCGGTACCACCAGGCCATCGGCTCACGGACCGGCTTGGTGCGCGTGGCCGTCGCCGGCATCTTCGCCCTGATCGCTGGGCCCGGCGTGTCCGGCCAGTGGAACGCCTGGATCCTGTTCCGGAACGGGGTGCCCTTCTCCCGGCGGGACGCCCAGTTCGCCAAGGACATCGGCTTCTACGTCTTCGATCTGCCCTTCCTCACTTTCGTGGTGGACTGGCTGTTCGCCACGTTCGTGGTGGTCCTCATCGTCACGGCGGTGGCGCACTACCTGAACGGCGGCATCCGGTTCCAGACGCCGGTGCAGAAGGTGACGCCTCAGGTGAAGGCTCACCTGTCCGTGCTCCTGGCCGTCCTGGCCCTGCTCAAGGCGGTCGGCTACTTCCTCCAGCGGTACGAGCTCGTGTACTCCACGCGGGGGGTGGTGCAAGGGGCCGGGTACACCGACGTCAAGGCCCAGGTGCCGGCCTTGCAGCTGCTGTTCGTCATCTCGCTGTTCGCCTGCGCCCTCTTCCTGGTCAACATCCTCCGCCGGGGCTGGGTGCTTCCTGTGATCGCCGTCGGGCTGTGGGCGCTGGTCTCGGTCGTGGTGGGCGCGGCCATCCCTGCCTTCATCCAGCAGTTCCGGGTCCAGCCCACGGAGTCCACCAAGGAACGGCCGTACATCGACCGCAACATCAAGGCCACGCGGGACGCTTTCAGCCTGCGGGACGTCGTCGTACGGGACTTCTCCGCCGACGACCAGTTGACCGCGCCCGATCTCGCGGCCAACCAGTCGACCATCCAGAACGTGCGGCTGTGGGACCCTGCCGTTCTCACCACGACCTACAAGCGGCTGCAGGAGATCAGGAACTTCTACCAGTTCAACGACGTCGACGTTGACCGGTACCCGGACACGTCAGGCACCAACACCCAGGTCCTCCTGTCAGCCCGTGAGCTCCGCATCGACGGGATCCCCTCGCCCTCCTGGGTCAACCAGCACCTCGTGTACACCCACGGCTACGCCGGGGTCATGTCCTCGGCCAACGGCGTGGCCAGCGACGGCAACCCGCAGTTCCTGGTGAAGGACCTCCCGCCCGTGGGCAAGCCCGAGATCACCCAGCCCGCCGTCTACTACGGCCAGGAGCTGGCCGGGTACGCCATCGCCAACACCCAGCAGAGGGAGATCGACTTCACCCTGGCCGACGGTACGAACCAGACCAGCTCCTATCGGGGCCGGGGTGGCGTCGAGATGAGCTCCTGGATCAGGCGGGCCGCGCTGTCCCTCCGCTTCGGTGAGCTGAACCCGCTGATCTCCGACTTCATCACGCCCAACTCCCGCGCCATCTACATGCGTGACATCGACGAGCGGGTGCGCATGGCCGCCCCGTTCCTCCGGTTCGACAACGACCCGTACCCGATCATCTACAAGGGCGGGATCCACTGGGTGTACGACGCGTACACGACCACCAGCCGGTTCCCCTACGCCCAGCGAGCCGAGATCGGGCGCCTGGAGGCGGGCAGCGGCCTGAACGCCAACTTCAACTACGTCCGCAACTCGGTGAAGGTGGTGATCGACGCCTACCACGGCTCGATGACCTTCTACATCAACGATCCCGCCGATCCCATCATCCAGGCCTACAAGAAGGCCTTCCCCAAGCTCTTCACCGACGGCACCCGCATGGACGACGAGCTTCGCCGCCACCTGCGCTACCCCGAGGACCTCTTCCGGGTCCAGACCAACATGTACGGGCTGTACCACATGCAGGACGCCGCCTCCTTCTACAACAAGACCGACGCGTGGGACATCGCCCAGGAGCCGGGCGCGCTGGGCGGCACCGGTGGAACCCCCATCCCCAACGTCCAGGGCCCGGCCGTGGTCGCCGCCCGCGAGGACCGGATGGACCCGTACTACCTGCTTATGAGGCTCCCCGACGCCACCAAGGACGATTTCCTGATGATGCAGCCGTTCGTCCCCTTCTCGAGGGACGACAGCCGCAAGGACCTGACCGCGTTCATGGTGGCCAAGAGCGATCCCGGCGAGTACGGGAACATGGAGGTCTACGTGATGCCGCGGCAACGGCAGATCGACGGGCCTGGGCTGGTGAACTCGCGGATCAACCAGGATCCGACCATCTCCCAGGAGATCACCCTCCTTGGCCAGCGAGGTTCCAGCGTCACGTACGGCAACATGCTGCTGATCCCCATCGAGAAGTCGCTGCTCTGGGTCAGGCCGCTCTACGTGGAGGCCGAAGGAAGCACGCCCCTGCCTCAGCTGAAGCGCGTCATCGTCGTCTCCGGCGACCGAGTGGTGATGAAGAACTCCCTGCGGGAGGCACTGGTCCAGCTGTTCGGAAGCTCACCGCCCACCCTCGAGGAACAGAGCGGCGCGCCTGCTACCGGGCAGCCGCCTCCTCCCGGCACCGGGACCGGCACCCCACCGCCTCCGCCCGGCCAGCCCACCCTCCAGCAGCTGCTCGGAGAGGCCGACAGCCACTTCGTCGCAGCCGAGGAGGCCCTCCGCCGGGGTGACCTCACCGGCTACCAGCGGGAGCAGCAACTGGCCAGGGACGCGGTCAAGCGGGCACAGGAGGTGGCCGCCCCGGGCGCCCCACCGAGGCCAGCAGCGTGAGGGCCGTGATAAACTGAGCGTTCCGCCGCGGGGTGGAGCAGTCTGGTAGCTCGTCGGGCTAATAACCCGAAGGTCGTAGGTTCAAATCCTCCCCCCGCCACCAATGAGTGAGTGAAGGCCCAGGTCAGCGACCTGGGCCTTCGTTGTTTCGTGCGGCTTCTACCGGGTTCAGGCGGTCTTCCTCCGGCCGTTCCCCCGGCGGTCCACCGAGTCCGCGGACGCCGGTGGAACGCGCTTGGTGAGACGCTCGTAGGTGCGGGCGGCGTCGGCTTGCATGCTGGGAAGGACGTGCTGGTAGGTCTGGATGGTGAAGGCGATGTTGGCGTGCCCGAGCCGCTCGCTGACGACCTTGACCGGCACGCCTTCCTTGATGAGCAGACTCCCGTGGGTGTGGCGCAAATCGTGAAGTCGGATGACCGGGACACCGGCGCGGCGGGCGATCCGCTCGAAGGTCTGCGACAGCGCGTGGGGATGGATCGGCTTGGCGTCGCCGTCGGTGAACACCCACCCGTCGTTGTCGATCCCGACGGCGGCGAGCTCCGCCGCCTGCAACGCCTTCCACCCCGCGAGCACCGACAGCGTGGTTGGGTCGAGGTCGATGGGTCGGCGAGCGTTGCGGGTCTTGCCGCGAGTCTGGTGGAGCTCGTAGCCGATGGCGACGAGCCCGCGGTTGAGCGAGATCGTCTTCTTGGCAAAGTCGATGTCGCCCCACTTGAGACCGAGGACCTCGTTGCGGCGCATCCCCGTCATCGCCGAAAGCCACAACAACGGGAACAGGCGATGCCCGACCGCGGCCCGCAAAAACGCCTGCAATTGCTCGGCGGTCCAGGACTGGGCCTCGGTCTTCTGGATGGCTCGAAGCCGAGGGGAGCGGGCGATGAGCGCCACGTTTCGAGTGAGCAGTCCACGTCGCACGGCCACGTCGAGGGCGCCGCCGATGACGAGGTGCACCTCAGAGACGGTCTTGGGCGACAGGGCCGGCCGCTCGGCGTTCGGGGTGAGGAGCTGGTCGTAGAGGGCTTCGACGTGGTGGTGACGGAGCCTTCGCAACCCGATGCGCCCGAGGCCGGGGACGACATGGAGATCGACGTTGCGCGCGTAGCTGCGGTAGGTGCTGGCGGCGAGTTGGAGCTTCTTTGCCGGAAGCCACTGCCCCCTCAGGTAGGCGCCGAAGGTGAGCGACCGGGTCGCGTCGGTACGCCCCCGCTCGGCGGCTGCCAAGCGCGCGGCGAGACACTCCGCGGCGGCCCGATCGGTGCCCGCGGGATGCCAGGTCCGGCGTTCCCTGCCGGTGACCGGGTCGAGGCCCTCGGAGATGACGGCGTAGAACCGTCCGCGTCGTTGTGCGATGTAGCCGTTCATGTCGTTCCTCCTTCGTCGGGTCCCGGCAGTCGAGATCCGGTGGAACGATCGGTAGAACACGAAAACGCTGGCGTCCAGCAGCGCGGTGCCGTCCGTGATGTGCAGGCCGGACGGGATCCACGGGCTTGGTCTCACCCGGTGGAACAGGCGACGGTGTCGTGGTCCACCACCGTCACGTCTATATCGAGTGATGGCTCAGATCAGTGGCGCGTGTTGGCGCCCACCCGGCTGGTCGGGGCGCAAGTGGGTCCCTGTCGTGGCCGACGTGCCCGGCCTGGCGTTCCAGGCCCTGCACACCGCCGACGTGGCTGAGGCCTACCGGCTGGCGCTGGTCCGGCCGGTGCGCGGTGCATTCAACCTGGCATCCGAGCCGGTGATCATCCCGGGCCGTGCTGGCCGGCATCTTCGGCGCCCGGATTGTCCCGCTGCCCGCCGCCGCTCTGGTTGCGGCGACCCGCGTGGCCTATCGGGCTCGGCTGGCCCGACGCCCCCTGAGCTGGTGGAATTGTTCTTGATCCTCCCCCTGCTCGACAGTGGTCGGGCCGAACGGGAGCTGGGCTGGACACCTTCGGACTTCTGAATTGGGGTCCGTCGGACTGCAGTCCCCTTGTAACCAATGCGCGGACGGCGCATTCGACCAGCGCTAGCCCGCGCACGAACAACAGATCGATGATTGCGGCGTCGACTGCATGACGCGCTACCTCGTGGTGTTCGCGGGTGTGTTGGTGCCGCCCTCCCCGGCGATGGCGCGAAAGCTCACTGTCGAGATCCCCCGAGCTCACCGTCCCGCCGGAACTCATTGAGGCGCTTGAAGTCGACGGTGACGCCGGCGTTGACTTCGCGTGCGAGATGGTGGCCAAGATCCGAGAGTCGGGCGCTTTCGACGGCGTCCATCTGATCCTGGTCTCGCGATACCGACAGGTTGCAGCCCGCCTCGAACGGACGTGGCCCTAGCGACGTCCGACCCTCCAGGGGAAGCGCGTCGCGTCTGGACGACGACCTGGCTTTCCGACCCCCGGTTGTTGAGCGTGACGTACTCCCTGAAACCGCGAACACGATTGCGCGCAAATTGGCCATCGGTGTGTTCAAGCTGCACCCGGTGGCATCCTCGTACGGTGAAATGGTTAGCCCCGATCATTCATGTAGCCACCTGAGCTGATCGGCGCGTATCCGCGAAGAGGCCCTCCTGGCAAGGGAAACTGCGCTTCTCGAAGGCAGCAGGAACCCCAACCAGGAGGGCACTTCTCAGGTGAACGCTAACAGCACGGTTGCGGTGGTTGTGGAACCCGGGGGCGACCAGGTGGTGGCCCACGTCGGGCTGCACGCCCTCGGTGCTTTCGCCGACCGGCTGGGCCTCGGTGATTCGCTGTCGGTACGCATCCCGACCAGCGGACTCCGCCTCCCGCTCCACGACCGGGGCAAGGTGTTGACCCAGGCCATGTTGATGCTGGCCGGCGGAGGCGAGGCGTGCTCGGACATCGAGCACCTCCGTGCCCAGCCGGCGTTGTTCGGTGCGGTCCCATCGGACTCGACGCTGTACCGCAGCATCCGCCAGATCACCCCCGCCACCCTCGGCGGGCTCTGGGAGGCCATGGCCGAGGTGCGCGCCCAGGTGTGGCGACGGTCCTCGGCCACCACCGGGTCCGACACGGTGGTGCTCGACATCGACGCCTCGTTGGTGGAGATCCACTCGGAGAACAAGGAGGCAACCGCCCCCACCTACAAGGGCGGCTTCGGGTTCCACCCCATGTTCTGCTTCGCCGATGCCACCGGCGAGGCGTTGTCGGCGATGCTGCGCCCCGGCAACGCCGGGGCCAACTCCATCGACGACCACCTGAGCCTGCTCGACGCGGCGGTGGCCCAGCTCCCGCCCGAGGTGGCCGTCGGGCACCGGCGGGGCGACGACGACGCCCTGGTGGCCCGGGCGGTGATGGTGCGCACCGACTCGGCCGGGTGCTCGGCCCGCTTCGCCGCCGGCTGTCGGGAACGCAACGTCGGCTTCGCCGTGGTGGCCCGATCCAACAAGGCCATCCACGCCGCCATCTCCCGGGTGGCAGACGACAAGGGCCGCTGGGCGCCGGCCACACGCCAGGACGGCGACGAACGCCTCGGCTCGGCGGTGGCCGAGGTGAGCGATCTGGTCGACATGGTCCACTGGCCGGAGGGGACACGCCTCATCGTGCGCCGGGAGCCGCTGCACCCCGGCGCCCAGACCAGCCTGTTCCCCTCCCTCGAGTTCCGCTACTGGGGCCACTACACCGACGCCGCCGGCGAACCCGTCGCCCTCGACTGCCACATGCGCGCCCATGCCCATGTCGAGGACCACCTCCGCCGCCTCAAGTCCTCGGGCCTGGAGCGGTTCCCGTTCTGCGACCTCGACGCCAACCGGACCTGGATGGCGGTGGTGTGCTTCGGTGCCGACCTGGTGCGGTGGTTCCAGCTGCTGTGCGTCACCGGCGGACTCGCCGTCGCCGAGCCCAAGGCGCTGCGCTGGACGCTGTGGCACACGCCTGCCCGCATCGTGCGCCGGGCCCGGAGAAGCATCGTGCGGATTCTCGACGGCTGGCCGGCCGCCGGCCAGCTCCTTGGGGCTTACCGCTGCATCGCCCTCATCACCTGAGCGCCCCACCGCCGCCGAGCGTCGGGGACGCGGCTTCGACGCGTCCCAAAGCCCGGAAGTTCACCACCACCCGCGCTTCGACAGCCGCGCAGGTGCCGCAGCTATGGCGATCGACGTCCCTCACCCTTCAAGACGGGTCCTTTCCCGGTCCGTTCAACGAATGGAATCGTTGGGTGAACGATGAGGGTTAGCAACAAGGTCCCCCGCGAGGAAGGCCACATGGGAGGGCCGAACACGAGCATGAAGTAGCGACGCTTCCGCTCCTTGATGGGACACTCGGCGGAGTGGGCTCTCTCCCCAGCGCAGGCGGGACAAGGCGAGGGACCACCCCGCAGGGCATCACGGAAGGTGCAGGTCCAGCCGCCCGCATCCTCAGCCACGGGGACATATTGGCACCGGATCGCGCAGCCACCGTCGACGCCGTCGGCCGAACCGAAACGGGAGTACCGATTGCCCGTGATGGGCGCTGAGTGCGTCAAGCGGGACCGAGACATAACTGCCGCCGTGAGTCCCCCGGACGACCCTTAGGGAAACCGTCCCCAGCCTGTATCTGGCGTTCCGACGGTCGCACCCAGACGGACGCGGAGTCGGGTTGGAGGGCTGGGGCGCGGCGTGCGGTGCGCCGGCGAAGGCTTGGGCGATCTCGACATGCCCCGGCAGCGAAACCGTAGGCACTCGACAGCACGCAGCCAAAGGCGAAGGCAGCCACGAAGGAGCGACGTGACGAGCATGGGACCATTCGAGCAGGCGCTGCGTGAACGGGCGAACCGGCCGGCCCTACCGACCCCGCGGCAGTCGCCCCGGCCGGTGCGGGAGAAAACGCTGCGGCTCAGGGGGCGAAGGTGATGACGGTCTTGACGTCCTCGGGACGGCGTTCGAGGGCGTCGGCGAACGCTTCAAGCGGCACTCGGCGGGTGATCAGCCGGGACAGCCAGCCCGGGTCGGCCCGGCGCAACCCTTCCGCCCCGGCCTCGTAGTGGCGCCGATTCGCGTTCACCGAGCCGAAGACCACGGCGTTGCCGAGCACCATCTCCCTGTTGACCTCGCCCACGTCGAAGGGCAGCGTTCGACCGCCGGACGAAACGCCGGTGAGGCAGACGACGGCATCGGGTGCGGTGTTGGCGAGCACGTCGACCACGACCTGGGGGGCTCCGGTGCACTCCATTACGATGTCGGCCATCCCGGCCAGCGAGGCGACCGGTGCGGCGTGGTAGGTGGCGCCGAGCTCGGCGACCAGCCCCGGCTTGGGACCCTCGGTGACACGATCGACGACGTGCACGTCGTAGCCGCGCTGCACCCCGAGCAGCGCCGCCAGCAGGCCGATGGGCCCGGCGCCACAGACCAGGACGGTCCGTGGTGACCACGCCGGCGATCGGCCGCCGATGCGCTCGATGTGATCCCATGCCTTGGCGACCACGCTGGTCGGCTCCAACAACACACCCAGGTCGCCCAGGGCGGGGTCGATCCTGACGGCGAAGGCGCGGTCGATGCGGTAGCGCTCCGACGCATAGCCGTGGCGGTCCTTGATGCCCCGCTCGGTGTAGGTCCCATTGCGGCACATGTCCCACTCGCCGATGGCGCAGTGCGGGCACGGCGCCGGATCGGGACGACGGACGATCCCGACCACGAGGTCGCCCACGGCCAGGCCCGGCCCGTCGGGCGCCTCCAGCACTCGTCCGATCGACTCGTGCCCGATCACCAGGCGCTCGGCACCGACCGGAGCCGAGCCGTAATCGCCCATGCAGATCTCCAAGTCAGTGCCGCAGACGCCGATGGCCACGGTCTCGACCACGACCGGGCCATCGGCGAGCGGGGGTTCTTCGATGTCGGTGACGGACGCAGAACCGGCGGTGCCGGGAAGGACGGTAAGGGCTCGCACACGGTGAAGTCTGCCTGCCGGGCGATGTGGCAGCGTTCCACCATGGCAAACAGGCCGGGCACGACCGACCAACCCCGTGAGTGCGCCCGCTTGGCGGCCGCCGATGCCGGCACCGAGGCGTGGCGGCAGTGGGGCCCGTACCTGGCCGAGCGGGCATGGGGAACGGTCCGGGAGGACTACTCGGCCGATGGGGACGCCTGGGCGTCGTTCCCCTACGACCACGCCCG
>JBHENM010000389.1:0-13724 GCA_046262035.1 Acidimicrobiales bacterium
CTCGTCGATGTGGGACCCGGGCAGCCTCCAGGCCGGCCTTCGTGCGCTCCCGGATGAGGTCGCGTTCAAACTCGGCCAGGGCGCCGAAGACGTTGAACACCAGCCGGCCCCCGGGGCTGGTGGTGTCCACCTCGCGCAGGCCGCGGAACCTCACGCCTCGGTGCTCGAGGGGGCGGGCACTGCTTCCGGTAGCTCTGATTACCGGAAGTAGACTCCGGCCGTGACTTCCGATAACGCCACGAACGGCTCCAGCCAGACCGGGGAATCCACTTCCGATAACACGGAGGCACCAGCTGACGGGCCTCGACGAGGAGCGCGGCCTACGCTGCTTCCGGCGGAACTGGAGGCCGTCCACGCCGCCTACGCGAGCGCGCTGCGATCCGCCCCGGTCGACGAGGACACCCGTCGGGCCTACGCGTCCCGAGTCCGTCAGTACCTGGCGTGGCTCGGCGCGGCAGCGGTCGACGGAGATCCCCTTGTCGACCCGGTCGCCCGTGACTGGGCGGTCCGGGACTACCGGTCCTTCCTCCAGAGCGTGGCCAAGCGCAAGCCCTCCACGGTGAACACCGTCTTGGCCGCTCTGAACGACTTCTACTCCCGGCGGGGACTCGGACCGGCAGAGGTCCGACGCCTGGACGTGGCTCAAGAAGCGCCTCGGGCATTGGAGAAGCGGGAGGCGATCCGCTGGCTGCGAGTGGTCGAGGGCTGTCCGCACCCTCGGGACCGAGCACTGGCCCTGATCCCCTTCTACGGCGGGCTGCGGATTGGCGAGGCGGTCGGCCTGGACCTCGACGACGTGCGTCAGTCGGCCAGACGGGGCCTGCTGGTGGTCCGCTCCGGCAAGGGCGACCGCTACCGGGAGGTGCCGCTTCACGCCGACCTTCAGACGGCGATCAACGCGTGGCTGAAGGAGAGACGGGACTGGCCGGGAGCGGAGGGGCCGGCGCTGTTCCTCAACCGCCGCGGCGGGCGCCTCTCCGCGCGGGGCGCCCGAGACGTGTTCGCCCGCTTGGCCGAGACTGCCGGCTTGGACGACGAGTTCAGCTCCCACGTCCTGCGCCATACCTTCGCCACGACCTTGACCCGAGCGGGCAGCGATGTGGTGTTGGTAGCGGACCTCCTGGGCCATGCCCGCCTCGACACCACCCGGCGCTACTCCCTGGCCAGCGCCGCCGACCGGGCAGCCGCCCTGGCTCACCTGACCGTCGACCGCTGATATAGCGCTCATTCCCGGGCTCCGGCGCCAACCAGGTCGAGATGGGTGCTCATGTCGAGGTCGAAGCGCCCGTAGGGGTTCACATGGGTCCAGAACAACGGGCTCAGCGCCCGCCGGTCCTCATCGGTGAGGCGGTCCGCCCATGCCGGGTCCTTGAGCACCTCCTGGACGAGGAGGGTGTTCATGTGCACCAGCGCCGACTGGAGGAGGTGCAGAGCGAGCATCGACACTTCCTGGTGCTCGCGGTCCGATCCCGTCAGCTCCCCGTCCTTACCGAAGAACAGATCGGTATTTGCCGAGTTCCAGTTCTCCACCACCTGGAGACCCTCGTGGATCTCCCGGCGCAGCTCCGGCGACGCCAGGTACTCGGCCAGAAAGATCGTCTTGGCCGCCCGGCCCAGCTCCTCCAACGCCTGGTAGGTCGGGTGCTTCGGGCCGCCCCGAGTGAAACGGCGTAGGACCTGTTCGGCCTCGGCCGTGCCCAGGCGCAACGCCGTCGCGTACTTGACGAGCTGGTCGTACTGCTGGGCGATGAGGTCCCAGTTGATCGCCCGGGTCAGCACCGGCGCCAGGCTCGGGTACGCCGCCTTGTCCTCGACGCAGTTGAGTCGCTGGGAGCCGATGTTCTTGAGCCGAGGCAGGAGCCGGAAGCCGAGGAGATGGGCGAAGGCGAACCCGACCACCGACGCGCCGTGGGTGTCGACGTAGTTGCGGTCGATCTCGGCGTCGGTGCAGTGCCGCAGGACGCCCTCGATCATGGCCGCCACCTCGGAGGCGGTGCAGCTGAGGAGCTGGGAGTGCACGACCATCGACTTCTTCTCCACGTGCCAGTAGATGAGCACCCCTCGTCCGGAAGCGCGTGGGTTCCGACATTCCTGACCCCGGATGGGATGGAACCCGCGCGCGGTCGTGCGTAGGCCGCACTCGGGCGGGCGGGTTGTCGGCATACCTATCTTGATTCTGGCACTCGGGGGTAACGAGTCGAGTCAGCCCAAGGCGTTGTGGCGGACAAGGCCACACGGCGGTCGTCCGGCGCCCGCCTCCGACATCACCCAGTCGGCGCGACGCCTCACTCCAGGTGGGCCGGCCCTCCGAGCCGCTGATGGTCCATCGCACGAACTTCGTCGGCCCCATCTCCGGGGCGAGCCCAGCCGTGAGCTCGCGCGGGAGGGGCTCCGGTGGCCGGCCGGGCCGGGCTCGTGGCTCACGACGTTACTGAGTGGAGGCGACGTGGTGAGATCACGCCACGGTGACCGTCAGCTTGTCCATCACCCTGGGGTTCAACGGCGAGTGGGTGCCGTCCCCGGCAACCACCCAGAGGGTGTGCTCGCCGGGCGCGAGACTGGTCACCTCGATCCTCGTCTCGGCGCTGTGGATGATCCCCGGCTCGACCGGGATGGCCTGGCCGGCCGGTGTCGGCTCGCGGTCGACGAAGACGTGCAGGTGCCCCGTGCGGCCCGACGTGTCGCCGTCGGCCTTCACCATGGTCAATCCTTCGACCTTGACGTCAACTACGACGGGCTGGCCGGCGGGCGAGGTGGCTGGAGCGGTGGCGTCGAGTGACGGCCCATCGACCTTCACGGTGGCCTCGGCCTGGGTTGGGCCCATGCGGGCGTGGGCTCCGTCGCCGTAGACCACCGTGATGCGGTGGGTGCCGACAGCCAGGCCGGTGAGGAGGACGGGGTCGTCGGTGGTGTGGACGATCCCCGCCTCCCTGGGGATGGGCGCTCCGGCAGCCACAGGGTCGCGGTCGATGAAGACGTGGTAATGCCCGGTGCGGCCCGACGTGTCGCCGTCGGCCTTGGCGATGGTCACGCCCTTGGCCTCGAGGTCGAGAGAAACGACGTTGCCCTTCACCGTCGAGCCACTGACCGGCGCCAGGATGGCAAGGGAGGTGCCCGACGCGGTCGGGGTCGACGACGCAGTGGTAGCGGAGTCATCGCTGTCCCCGCATGCGCCGAGCATGAGCACGAGGGTGGCGGTGAGAGCGGCAGACCGGATGGGTTTCATGGAATCTCCTCCTTGGTCGATGGCGAGGTTCGTGGGTCGGGACCGAGCCGGGGACGGCTCACCAGGACGGGGTGCCCTTGTCAGAGCGATCTCAGGGCTGGGCGTTGGCGGTGGGGGCCGCCTGGCATCGCTGCACCCAGGTGTCCTCGGCGGCGCGCAAGCGGACGGCGATCTCCCGGAAGTCGGCCAACTTGGCCTCACCCTCGGCACCGAGTGCCTTCCAGCGGTCCCGCCCGCCCCAACTGGCGTACTCCTCCTCGGCTTCGGAGCGGGCCCGGCCGAGGCCGTTGAAGTGTACGAACGGATCCGCGCAGCCGTCGATCATGGCAGTGACGGTGCCCAGGTCGCCGGCCGCCGCCGCATTCCACAAGGCCCGGGACTCCGACGAGGCGTGCTCGTCAGAATGGTCGCCCGCGGGCGGTTGGCTGTTCCGGTAGGAGTTGAAGCCTGCGGCGGCCATGCTGCCGAGGACCACCACGGCCGTCGCCAGCACGATGACCGCCCGGCGACGGGACCGGACCTCAGCCGGCTGGCGAAGGGCGGTGACGAGAGTGCCGACGGCCCACATCGCGCCCAGGCCGAGGCCGCAGATCAGGCTGAGCATGAGGGTGATACCGATCCAGAAGCCGCGGTCCTCCCCAACGAGGATGAGCCACGCGACCGCCGGCACGAAGGCGACCGCACCGACAACGATCCGCGCCACGTGGAGGACCCCGGTTGTGCGCCGGACCAGCCAGGCGGCACGGAGCTGGACAACTCCGAAGGTCGGCAGGACGATGAGCAGGACCAAGGGGAGGAACATCCTCGAACTGCCGCCGCGGCCGGTGACGGCGACGGTGACCAACGCTGCGGCGGCCACGAAGGCCGGCGCCCATCGGCCCCTGGGGCCCAGCTGGCCCGCCCGCTCCTTGCTCGCACTGACAACCAGGTCAAACAGGACCCGGGGCCACACTCGGCTCGGCCGGCCACCGGCGCGGTGCACCAACAGGTCAGCGAAGGTCTGGCGCATGTCCTCGCCGAACTGGTCGCGAAACGACGTCGGGTAGAGCGCCAGGAGACTCCCGTAGAGGCGTGCGGCGCGGGCCTCCTGTGAGGAAGGAGTGGGCTGGGATGTGGTGACGGTCATGCCTGCCGGCCGAGCAATCGCGAAGCAGCGCCGGATCGGCTGCGCTCCAGCAGGGTGGTGAGACGCTCCATCTCGGCCTGGCACACCCGCTGACCCAGGCCCGTCAGGCGGTAGTAGCGGCGGCGCTCGTTGTCGCGCGTGGGATCGGGGCGCGCCGGGCTCTCCTCGATCAACCCTTGGGCCAGGAGCTTCTTGATCGAGCCGTAGAGGGTTCCCGGCCCCATCTTGATGATGCCGCCGGAAAGCTCCTCCACGTCGCCCATGAGGGCGTAGCCGTGGCGATCTCCTCGGTTGAGCGCCAGCACGATGTGCAGCGGAGCCGGTGGCAGCGGGACGAACGGTGCAAGGTCGTCTGCCTCAGTGTGGTCCTTCATTCCCCTCCTTGAGTATCAACGTCTGATATAGCGACTATAGATACATCTACGCCGTCGGGGGTGTCAAGAGATTTCGAGCGAACTGGCGCGCGACGCCGGTGGCGACGATCACACTGCGCCGGTGGCCGTGCGATGACGCCCGATGAGAATCAGCGTCGCGCCTGCGATGCGCTCGGGACGGACCGGTCGACTGCCCACGTTCTCGTGCTTCCTGCTCGGCCATCTCGATCACCTCGAGCAGCCACGGGTCGCTTCGGCGCCACTCACCCCACTGCGACGCGCCTCCCATCCGGCGCGGCACCGTCATCGCGGCAGGGTTGTGACCGGCGCTCGGGGTGTGCGGTGGAGACGTAGTGCATGGCCGTGCGGTCGGCGATGCCGAACACGCGCATGAGGTGGACGGGATCGGCGGTGTGACGGGCCTCGTCGAGGATCATCACGACCTCTTCGTTCTCGTAGGCGGCCGCCGGGGTGTGCGACGACACCAGGACCACGAGCACCGCCGAGGACCGCAGGTGCTCGGGCAGCATGCGGTGCCAGTTGTCCCCCGGCCGCAGCACCGCCTCGTCGAAGCAGACCGACAGCCCCGCTCCGGCCAGCGCCTGGTACAGCACCCGGGCCCGGTCGCGGTCCGGCGACGCGTAGGCCAGGAACACGTCCCACCGCCGGCCGTCGCTCACCCGCTCGACGCTACGCCGTCCTCCGCCGGATCAGCTGGGACGGGGGAGCATGGAACGCGAACAGCGCGACCGTTGGCGTAGGGCCTTGTGTCTCACATGCCGGGAACGGCAGAAGCGTTCCGGCGCCCGAGCTACTTGTCGGTTGGTGCCACGCTCCTTAACGTCACCCCGACTAGGCCCGGTCAACGGCCCGGGCCCGCAGCGCCCGCTCCAGTCCGTCCTTGCCTTCGAGGAGGATCCGGCGGACGGGGCCGGCGATCGGTTCGACGGCCAGCGCCGAGTCGGTGGCGGTGACGATGGCCGGCTCCACCAGCCGTCCCGGGTAAAGCCCGCCGATGAGAGCCAGGGCCTCCTCTCGGGGCCGACCCTCCCACCAGCTCCCGATGGAGGAGAAGTACGGATCGACGTAGGGGCGCAGGAGCTCTTCCTGACCCCACTGCGAGAAGCCTCCCGCCGTGGCCCGCACCATGGCCAGCGGGAGCTCCTCTTCGGTCAGCGCCCTCCACGCCTCGGCCTTGGACGCGGCGTCGGGCCGCGCCGCCCGGGCCGTCGCTGCCCGGCGCTGGCCGATGTCGGTGGGATCCCGCTCCAACTCGGCATCGATGACGGCGCCGCCGTCATCTTCACCGTGCGACGCCAGCGTCCCCACGATGTCCCACCGAAGGTCGGTGTCGACGGCCAGGCCCTCGACTTCGACGGAGCCGTCGAGGAGGCCACGGGCCCAGGCGAGGTCCTCCGGGCCGTCGCCGCTTCCGAGGAGGGCGCGCGCCCACACGAGCTGGCGGTCGCCTCCGGGCTCGGCCCCGTCCATGCCCAGCCTGGCCGTACTGGCCAGATGAGCCCGGGCCGGCGTGCGATTGCTGGGATCGCCGTACAGGTCGATGCCGGCGTGCGCCTGGCCCAGGATGCGCTGGAGGGTGCTGTCGTCGTCCTCGGCCGGAGCGTGGGAGACCACGAGCTCGAGGAAGCGCCTGGCCGCCAGCTCGGCGTCCCGCACCATGTCCCACGACCCGGCCCAGCAGAGGGTCCGGGCCAAGGGGTCCACGACGCGCCCCAGGAAGCCCTGGAGCGTGTCGAGGGATCGGGCGTCCAGGCGCACCTTGGCGTACGTGAGGTCGTCGTCGTTGAGCAGGAGCAGGTCCGGTTGGCGCTCACCCACCAGGTCCGGGACCTCGGTACGGGCGCCGGCGACGTCGAGCTCGATCCGCCGGCGCCGGACGAGACCGTTCTCGGCCAGGTCGTAGAGGCCGATCGCGATCCGGTGCGACCGAAGCGTGGGCTGCTCGGCCTTGGCCTCCTGAAGGACGGCGAACGAGCCGTAGGCCCCGTCGGTGTCGAGGTCGAATGATGCCCGCAAGGCGTTCACGCCCGCGGTCTCCAGCCACTCCCGCGACCACGACCCGAGCTCGCGGCCGCTGGCCTCGGACAGGGCCGACAGGAAGTCGCCCAGTTCGGCGTTCTCCCACTGGTGCTTCTGGAAGTAGGCGCGCACTCCCACGGTGAAGGCCTCCTGGCCGACCCAGGACACGAGCTGCTTGAGGACGGAGGCACCCTTGGAATAGGTGATGCCGTCGAAGTGCTGACGGACCGACTCGGTGTCGACGATGTCCGCCGATATGGGATGGGTGGACGGAAGCTGGTCCTGACTCACGGCCCCCGCCTTGGTCCCCAGGGCGAAGCGCACCCAGGCATTGCGAAAGCGGGTGGCCTCGACCTGCGAATGACTGGCCATGTAGGTGGCGAAGCTCTCGTTGAGCCACAGGTCGTCCCACCACCGCATCGTCACCAGATCGCCGAACCACATGTGGGCCATCTCGTGGAGGAGGGTGTTGGCCCTCCCTTCACGGGCGGCCTCGGTTACCCGGGACCGGAAGACCATGTACTCGTTGAACGTCACGCAGCCGGGGTTCTCCATGGCCCCGAAGTTGAACTCGGGAACGAACAGCTGGTCGTACTTGTCGAAGGGATAGGGGACGTCGAACTCGGCCTGGAAGAAGTCCAGGCCCTGGCGGGTCAGCTCGAACATCTCGTCGGGATCGAGGTACTGGCGCAGCGAGGCCCGGCAGTACAGACCCAGGTCCACCTCGCCGTAGCGCTCGCGCACCACCTCGTAGGGGCCGGCCACCAGGGCGATCAGGTAGCTGGACAGCGGGGGAGTCCGCTCGAACCGCCACAAGCCACCCTCGTGGCTTTGGACCGGCATGTTGCTGACCACGACCCAGTCCTCCGGGGCCCGCACGCTGAGCATGACCTCGGCCTTGATGTCCGGTTGGTCGAAGCACGCGAACACCCGGTGGGCATCGAACGGCTCGAACTGGGTGTGCAGGTAGACGGCCCCGTCGGTGGGGTCGACCATCCGGTGCATTCCCACGCCGGTGTGCTGGTACTTGCAGTCGGCCACCACCCGAAGCTCGTTGCTGGGTCGCGAGCCCCGAAGGGCTAGGCGGTTGCGGTGGGCGTCGTAGGCGGCACTGATGTCGCGGCCGTTGAAAGTCGCCTCCCGCATCGCGGCCGCGTCCAAGTCGACGAAGGTGTTGAGGCCGGTGAGGGGAGTGAAGAACCGCGCCCTGGTGTCGCTGACGAACGTCTCGTCTCCGGTCGTCAGGTCGAGAAACACGTCGTAGGCCAGGTTGGAGACGATGCGAGCTCTCTCCTGAGCCTCGTCCCGCCGGAGATTGTCGTCGGTCATGGGGTTCAGTATTGCTGGGCCGGGCCCGGGGGGCCGTACCGGTCACGGCTACGCTGCCGCCGTGCGCGTGGCCCTTGTGTGCCCCTACAGCCTTTCGCTGCCGGGGGGCGTCCAGGAGCAGGTACTGGGCCTGGCCCGCACCCTGCGGACCATGGGCCACCAGACCCGGGTCCTGGGCCCGTGTGACGGAGCACCTCCCGAGGTCGGTGTGATCCCGCTCGGGAACTGCCTGCCCACGCAGGCCAACGGTTCCGTGGCACCCATCGCCCCCGACTTCTCCTGCGCCCTCCGGACCATTCGCGCCCTGCGCGACGAGGAGTTCGACGTCGTGCACCTCCACGAGCCCTGTGCCCCGGGCCCCACGGTCACCAGCCTCGTCGTGGCCTCGGCGCCCATGGTGGGAACGTTCCACGCCGCGGGCAGGAGCGCGGCCTACAGGGCCCTCCGGCCCCTCACCCGGTGGCTCGCCGCCCGGCTGGCCGTTCGCTGCGCGGTGTCCGAGGACGCTCGGGCCCTGGCCTCCCGGGCCCTGGGGGGCTCCTACCAACTCCTTTTCAACGGGATCGAGATCGATCGCTTCGCCAAGGCCACCCCCTGGCCGACGTCAGGGCCCACCATCCTGTTCGTCTCCCGACACGAGTCGCGCAAGGGGCTGGACGTCCTCCTCACCGCCCTCGAGCGGATGCCGCCGGACGTCCGCCTGTGGGTCGCCAGCGACGGTCCGGAGACCGCCCGGCTCCGGGCCCGGACGGCCGGGGATCAGCGGGTCGAATGGCTGGGCCGGATCAGCGACGAGGAGAAGGCCCGCCGCCTACGCGGGGCCGACCTCCTGTGCGCGCCGTCGCTCCACGGCGAGTCCTTCGGTCTGGTCCTTCTGGAGGGCATGGCCGCCTCCACGCCCATCGTGGCCAGCGACCTCCCCGGCTACAGGAACGTCGCTCGCGACGGCCGGGAAGCGGTCCTGGTCCCCCCCGGCGACGCCCCAGCCGTGGCCAGTGCCATCTGCGGGGTCCTCGATCATCCGGAGACGGCTCGCTCGCTGACCGAAGCGGGCGACGCCCGGGCCGCGGAGTTCTCGATGGACAAGCTGGCCGAGTGCTACGTGGAGCTCTACGAGCAAGCCCGGCGCGAGGTTCGGGCCAGCCCGGCCCGGTGCTGGCAGCGCCCCTTGCCTGACCCGACCGCCCTCTGACCCGTACAATGGGCTGAGCCCTGTTCGGAGGAAACGACATGCTGCTCTGGATCCTGTTGGCGGTTGTCGCGCTCGTCGTGCTGTACGTCATCCTGGCCTACAACGGCCTGGTCAAGCTGCGTAACCGCATCGCCAACGCGTGGTCTCAGATCGACGTGCAGCTCCGCCGCCGCTATGACCTGATCCCGAACCTGGTCGAGACCGTCAAGGGCTACGCCAAGCACGAGCGGGAGACGTTCGAGGCCGTCACCCAGGCCCGGAACAACGCCATCAACGCCCAGGGGGTCGCGGCCCAGGCCCAGGCTGAGAACATGATCACCAGCGCTCTGAAGTCGCTGTTCGCGGTGGCCGAGGCTTACCCGGAGCTCAAGGCCAACGAGAACTTCCTCAACCTGCAGGAGGAGCTGACCAGCACCGAGGGCCGCATCGCCTACGCCCGCCAGTTCTACAACGACGCCGTCCTCCAGCTGAACAACAAGGTGCAGACCTTCCCGAGCAACATCATCGCCAACGCGTTCGGCTTCCGGGAGCACGAGTACTTCGAGGCTGACGACACCTCACGCGGCCCCGTCTCCGTCCAGTTCTGATGGGCCCGGGCCCCCGCTGGGGCCCACCCTCCGCCCCCTGACCCCTCCGGAGCACCCCTGTACGAGCAGATCGCGTCCAACAAGCGGCGTTCCGTCGCGCTCGTCATCTCCTTCGTCCTGCTGGTGGCGGTGGTGGTCTGGGCGATCAACCTGCTCATCGGGTACGGGCTGATCGGACTGTTCATCGCCCTGGCTGTCGCCGGCGGCGCCGCTTTCCTGGCCTACTGGAAATCGGATGCGGTCGCCTTGGCCATGAGCCACGCTCGTCCTGCCGATCCTGAGAAGTACGCCCGCCTTCACAACCTGGTCGAGGGCCTGTGCATCGCCGCCGGGCTGCCCAAGCCCCGCCTGTACGTGGTCGAGGATCCGGCACCCAACGCCTTCGCCACCGGGCGCGATCCGCGCCACGCCGCCGTGGCCGTGACGACCGGCCTTCTAGAGAGGATGAACCGGATCGAGCTGGAGGGGATCCTGGCCCACGAGCTGAGCCACGTGAAGAACTACGACATCCTCGTGTCCACCCTGGCTGTAACCATGGTCGGAGTGGTCGCTCTTCTCAGCGACTTCGCCCTCCGCTTCCTGTGGTGGGGAGGGCCGCGCCATTCCGACGACAACCGGGGCGGCGGCGGCGGCCCCGCGGCCATCCTGGCCGTGTTCGGCTTCCTGTTCCTGCTGTTGACGCCCCTGGTCGCCCGGCTGATGCAGTCGGCCGTGAGCAGGCGCCGCGAGGCCCTGGCTGACGTGAGCAGTATCGCCATGACCCGCTACCCGCCCGGGCTCATCGCCGCCCTGGAGAAGCTGAGGGACGACACCACGGTCGTCCACTCCTCGTCCCGGGCCACGGCCCACCTCTGGATCGAGTCGCCCCTGGCCCGCCATCCCGAGGAAGGCCGGCTGTCCCGTCTCAACCGCATGTTCGACACCCACCCGCCCCTCGAGGAGCGCATCCAGGCCCTCAAGGAGCTCTGAGGTTCGCTGGTGGAAAGGCCTCGGGCCAGCTCGGCGGTCACCGGTAGACTGGCGCCCGTGGAGGAAGCCAAGCGCGAAGTCGGCACCCAGCGCGTCAAGCGGGGATTGGCCGAGATGCTCAAGGGCGGCGTGATCATGGACGTGGTCAACGCCGAGCAGGCCCGCATCGCCGAGGACGCCGGCGCGGTCGCCGTCATGGCCCTCGAGCGGGTGCCGGCCGACATCCGGCGGGACGGCGGCGTGGCTCGCATGTCGGACCCGGCCATGATCGAGGCCATCAAGGAGGCCGTGACCATCCCTGTCATGGCCAAGGCCCGGATCGGTCACTTCGCCGAGGCCCAGGTGCTCGAGGCGCTGGGTGTCGACTACGTCGACGAGAGCGAGGTGCTCACCCCGGCCGACGAGGCTCACCACATCGACAAGTGGGCCTTCACCGTTCCCTTCGTCTGCGGGGCCATCAGCCTGGGGGAGGCCCTGCGGAGGATCAGCGAGGGGGCGGCCATGATCCGCTCCAAGGGCGAGGCCGGCACGGGCGACGTGCGGCACGCCGTCACCCACCTGCGGTCGATCCTCGGCGATATCCGCAAGCTCACGCAGGCCGACGCGGCCGAGCGGTACGGATGGGCCAAGGAGCTGAGGGCGCCCATCGGGCTCGTCTCCGAGGTCGCCGACGCCGGGCACCTGCCGGTACCGCTCTTCTGCGCCGGCGGCCTGGCCACTCCCGCCGACGCCGCCCTGGTCATGCAGCTGGGGGCGGAGGCCGTCTTCGTAGGGTCGGGCATCTTCAAGAGCGACGATCCCGAGGCCCGGGCCAAGGCCATGGTGGAGGCCACCACCCACTTCCGCGATCCTGAGATCGTGGCCAAAGTGAGTCGCGGGCTGGGCGAAGCGATGCGGGGCGAGGACGCGGCCTCGGTCGAAGTCCGCCTCTCCGAGCGGGGCTGGTGATCCCGACGGCGGGGCAAGGCCCGGTGCCTCCAGGTGTCGACCAAGATTGGTGTGATCGCGCTGCAGGGGGCCTTCGCCCGACACACTGAGGCCCTCGACGCCCTGGGGGCCCATGTGGTCGCGGTGCGTGTTCCGCACGACCTGGCCGGCGTCGAGGCGCTGGTGCTCCCCGGGGGCGAGTCGACCACCGTCTCCCGGCTACTCGGCACCTCGGGTCTGTTCGATCCCATCGCCGAGCGCCTGGCTGAAGGCATGCCCGTTCTGGGCACGTGCGCAGGGATGATCCTGCTCGCATCCGACGTTCTCGACGGCCGGCCTGACCAGCGGTGCTTCGGGGCGATCGACATCGCCGTCCGTCGCAACGCCTTCGGACGCCAGGTCGACTCCTTCGAAGCCGACCTCCACATCGAGGGTCTGAGGGGGGGCGCCTTTCCCGCCGTCTTCATCCGGGCTCCTGCCGTGGAGAGGGTGGGGGAGGGGGTCGAGGTGCTGGCTCGCGTCGCTTCCCCTCGCGGGGAAATGAGTGACGGCCCCCGCCCCGTGCTGTGCCGCCAGGGATCGGTGCTGGTCGCCGCGTTCCACCCGGAGTTGTCGAGCGACCTCCGGCTCCATCAGAAGTTTCTCAACGAGTCCTGAACCAGGAGGGACCGCATGTCCGGGCATTCCAAGTGGGCGACGATCAAGCACCGCAAGGGCGCGGTGGACAAGGCGCGGGGAAAGCTCTTCGCCCGTGTCCTCCGTCAGGTCGAGGTGGCCGCTCGGGAGGGGGGCGGGGACATGGAGGGAAACCCGACCCTCCGCTCGATGTACCAGAAGGCCCGCGACGCCTCGGTGCCCACTGACACCATCGAGCGGGCCATCAAGCGAGGTACGGGGGAGCTCGAGGGCGTTCGCTACGAGCCCGTCACCTATGAGGGGTACGCCCCCAACGGGGTCGCGGTGTACGTGGAGTGCCTCACCGACAACCGCAACCGCACGGGTGCCGACGTTCGAGCCATCTTCTCCAAGAACGGTGGGTCATCGGCGGAGCCCGGCGCCGTCGCCTGGCAGTTCCAGCGCAAGGGCGTCCTCATGGCCAAAAAGGCCGGGGACGACGACGAGTTCATGCTCCTCGCTCTGGAGGCAGGAGCCGAGGACCTCGACGACCAGGGCGACCTGTGGCAGGTGACCACTGCGCCCACCGACCTGGCCAAGGTGAGGAGCGCCTTGGACGAGGCGGGCATCGTCGTCGAGGGCTCCGATCTGACCATGCTCCCCACCACCACCGTCCTCCTGGAGTCCGAGGCAAACGCCCGCAAGGTGCTGAAGGTGATCGACGCCTTGGAGGAGCAGGACGACGTGCAGGCCGTCTACGCCAACTTCGACATCCCCGAGGAGATCCTCTCGCTCGTCTCGGCGTAGGACAGAACCGGTCTTAGACGATCGTCACCGATGTCGGGGTGGAGCGGTTGTCCACGTCGCCGGTCCGGACCCAGCAGAGCCATCGCACCCCCGAGGTTGCGTTGGTCGGAATGATCCGGAAAGTCGGGGGAATGTTGAAGCTCGCGTCCGAGTTCCTCGTTCCGCCCAAGGCCAAGCCCAAGGGGCAGCTGGCCGGCGACGTACCCAGCCGGAGGACATAACCCGAGTTGGCCGAGGGAACGTCGAAGGCGCTGGCCGTGAACGAGTCGCCCGGTTCGACAGTCGTCGGGTTGATGACGGTCGCCGACGCGGCGGCGGTCGTGGTCGTCGAGCCGACGTTGCCCACGTTGATCACCCCTTGCATGAAGGTGTGGATGTTGCAGTGGTAGAAGAAGCTGCCCTCGCTGTTGAACGTCACGCGGTACGTCTGGCCTGGGTTCACGACCCCCGCGTCGAACGGGGGCTGGCCGGCGATGTTGGCCGTCACGGTGTGCTGGAACCCTCCCTGGTTCGTCCACTGGACTTCGTCACC
>JBHENM010000390.1:0-13216 GCA_046262035.1 Acidimicrobiales bacterium
GAGGACGCTGGCCCGGAACAGGCGCGAGATCGGCATCCACCCCAGGAACCCGAGGACCAGGATCACGCTGCGCTCGCCACGGCCGATCACGGTGATGATGACGATGGCGGCGAGGATGTAAGGGAAGGCGAGGAAGACGTCGGTGGTGCGCATGAGGAGGGCGTCGATTTTTCCTCCGTAGAAGCCGGTGATGGCGCCGACGGTCAAGCCGATGAGCGACGCGATGCCCACGGCGATGATCCCGATCCGGAGGGACACCCGGGCGCCATAGACGATCCGCGTGAACAGGTCCCGGCCCAGCACGTCCGTGCCGAACCAGTGCTCGGAGCTCGGCTTGGCCCTGCTGGCGGAGCCGAGGGAGGAGGGGTCGTAGGATGTGATGAGCGGCGCGAACAGGGCTGACGCCACCAGCATCACGATCATCACCAACCCGGCCATGGCCAGCTTGTTGCGCCGGAACCTCCGCCAGACATCCCCGCGAAGCGACGGCGGCGCCTCCACCGCATCGCTGAAGACGGCCGCCGTGGGCGAGGTAGCGGCGCCGGCCCCCGCCCGCTCCGTGCCCGAGGCCTCCTGGATGGCCATCAGCGGGTGCGGGCCGCGCCGTAGCGGATGCGGGGGTCGAAGAAGGAGTAGCTCAGGTCCACGATGAGGTTGATCAGCACGTAGGCCAGGACCAGGACCAGGGAAAGGCCGAGGACGATGGGAGCATCGAGGAACGTGATGGCGGTGGCGACACTGCTGCCGATGCCCGGCCAGTTGAACACCGTCTCGGTGAGGATGGCGGCACCGATGAGATCGGCCAGGTCGAGGCCTATGAGGGTGATCACCGGGATCATGGCGTTCTTCAGCCCGTGCTTCAGCAGGATCGTGCGCTTCGTCAGGCCGCCGGCGTTGGCCGTCCGCATGTAGTCCGACCGCATCACCTCCAGCATCGACCCCCGTGTCATCCGGGCGACGAGGGCGGTGTGGACCGAGGCGAGGGTGATCACGGGCAGTACGAGGTGGCGCCACTGGCTCCCGGTTGGGATGACGAACAGCGCCCACGAGTCGGGCCCGATCCCCTGGACCGGGAACCGGGCCCACGCCGGGAACCCCTGTTGGAACGTGTACACCCCGAACATGTAGATGAGGAGGTACCCCATCACGAAGGCGGGGACGGCGAGGAGCATGGTGGTGCTCACGGTCGTCAGGGCATCGGCGAACGAATATCGCCTCACGGCTGACAGCAGGCCGGCGGCAATGCCCAGCATCACCTCGATGATCAGGGCCCAGAAGGCCAGGCGGATGCTGGCCGGCGCAGCCTCTCCGAGGATGGTGTTCACCTGCCGGCCGCTCCGGTACGACTCACCCAGGTCGCCGTGGGCCAGCCGGTTGAGGTACTTGCCGTACTGGACGTACCAGGGCTTGTCCAAGCCGAACTTGGCCTCCACGTTGGCCCGGACCTGGGCGGTCACGGCCTTCTCTCCGGCCAGGACCTCGACGGGATCGCCGGGGACGACGAAGAAGGCGACGAACAGGAGGGTGATGGCGCCCCACACGACGGGCACAACGAGCAGCGTCCGCCGGAGGATGTAGCCGCCCATGGTGTCAGCAGTCCGGGGCCGGAACGGAAGCCCGGCCCCGGAACTGCACGATGCCGGCTACTTGGTGAGCCACATGTCGTCGTAGGCCACGAACAACAGAGCGCTCTGGACGACGTTGTGGACCTTGTCAGTCCAGGCCATCGTCCCCGAGTACCAGTTGAGGGGCACCACTGCGGTGTCGTCGTTCAACACCAGGCTCTCTGCCTGCTGGTAGAGGCCGTTGCGCTTGCTGATCTCGGTTGTTCGCCGAGCCTCCTCGATGAGGCTGTCGAACCTGGGATTCGAGTACTGGGTGTGGTTGTCGCCGGTTCCGATCTGGGAGCTCCCGAACAGGGGGAAAAGCATATTGTCGTAGGAGTTGTAATCGGCGATCCAACCTGAGCGGAAGAACTGCCCCTCGCCCATGCGCATCTGGGAGAAGTAGGTCCTCGACTCCCGCCCGTCGAGCTCCGAAGCGATGCCCAGCTCCTTGAGGTTGGCCTGGATGATGGTGGCGTTCTCGGAGTGGCCGGCTCCGGCTCCGAAGTTCAGCTTGAGGGGCGGCAGCGAGGCGGCCTGCTTGCCCGTGGCCTGCTCCCATTCACCCAGCAGCTGCCGGGCCTTGGTGAGGTCGCGGCTCGGGAACCGGGACAACCCCTGCTTGTAACCCGGGATCCCCGGAGGCGTGATCCCCGTCGCCTCCTTACGGGACTGATTGTAGATGTCGTTGATCATCTTCTGCTTGTCGATGACCAGCGATATGGCCTGGCGGAGCTTGAGGTTCTCGGGCCCGCCGACCACGGGGTCCCTCATGTTGAAACCCCAGTAGTAGAGGCCGTTGACGGCCTGCTCGGCCACGCGGCCGGGGTACTTGGCCTTGGCTTCGGCGTAGCGCCCGGGGGGGACATAGCCGGTCTGGCCCTGTCCGGCTTCGAAAGCGGCCCAGGCCGAGTCCAGGTCTTTGGAAATGCGGAACTCGATGGCGTCGAGGTAGGGCTTGTGGTTGTTGATGCCACCCCAGTAGGTGTCGTTGCGCACGAGCTTGACGTACTGACCGGGCTTGAACGGCTCAGCCATCTTGTAGGGCCCGTTGCCGATCATGATCCCCTGCTGCCACTTGGCCTGGTCGGGTAGGGCCTGGACCACTTTCTTGGGCACGGGGGAGAAGATGAGGTGGGCGACCACGTCGGGCATGAAGCTGAGCGGCGCCTCGAGCTCCACCACGAGGGTGCGGGTGGCGTCGTCAGCCTTGATCCCCTCCGCCTCCTGGGCCGAGCCGTCGGCCACTGCCTTGGCGCCCTTGATCCTGAGGTTGTCGGTGATGTGATATCCGACCTGGGAGGCCAGATCGGGCTTGGCTGCCCGCTCCCACGCGTACTTGAAGTCGCTCGGGAGCACCAGGTCGCCGTTGGAGAAGGTGACGCCGGACCGGAGCTTGAACGTCCAGACCGTGGAGTCGGCATTGCTCGTCCAGGACTCGGCCACCGCCGGCTTCAGCTCACCGGTCTTGTAGTCGTAGTCGGTGAGGCCGTCGAACAGCAGCTGCCCCGGTTGGGAGCCCTGAATGGTGTGGGCCGTGGCCGGATCGATGAAATCCGGATCGACTCCCGAGAAGTTCTGGTAGTCGATGAGCGTGCCCCCAACTACCGGCGTCCCCTCCTCACCTCCGCTCTGGCCGCTACCGGTGGTGGTTTCGTCGCTGTCGCCGCATGCCCAGGCGAACAGCGAGAGACTGACCGCGAGGGCCAGCGGTCCCAACCGTCCCGAACGCCTCACTCGGAACCTCCTTTACCTCCGGCTGGTTACTGAAGCCTGAGAGCCAGGATCACGGTGGTGAACGCGAAGACGACGAGGTTGGCGACGGTGATCCGATCGAGGTTGCGCTCCACCACCGTTGACCCGGCAGCGGCACCCATGCCGCCGCCGAACATGTCGGACAGACCTCCCCCTCGCCCGCTGTGCAGCAGGACAAGCAGGATGAGGCCCAACGAGACGATCACGTGGACCACGACGACCGACGCCGTGAGCATGGCGTCAGGGTACCAGAGCGAAAAAGCCGCCTGGCGCCGTCAGCGCGGGAGCCGGTACTGGACGAGGAGGGCGAAATCGTCGGGATCCAGGCTCGCCCCACCCACCAGCGCCCCGTCTATGTCGGGCTGATCCATGAGCTCGGCGATGTTGGACGGCTTGACCGAGCCCCCGTATTGGATTCGCACAGCGTCCGCAGGCCCATCCCCGTGGATGTCTCGGACCGTCTGGCGGATCAGCCCGATCGTGCTCTGGGCGTCGTCGGGCGTGGCCGTCTTGCCCGTCCCGATGGCCCAGATGGGCTCGTAGGCGATCACGAGCCGCTCCAGCTGCTCAGATGGGAGGCCGGTGACAGCCGCCTTGACCTGGCCCTTCACCTTGTCCTCGGTGGAGCCTGCCTCTCGCTCCTCGTCGGTCTCGCCCACGCAGACGATGGGGGTCATGCCGTTGGCGAACACCGCGTCCAGCTTGCGGCGGACGACTTCATCGGTCTCGTCGAACAGCTCTCGCCGTTCCGAGTGCCCGACGATGACGTGCGACACGTTGAGCTTGGCCAGCATGGGGGGGCTGACCTCCCCCGTGAAGGCGCCGCTCGCTTCCCAGTGGCAGTTCTGGGCACCGAGAGAGATCGAGATGCGATCGGCGTCGATCAGGGTCTGAATCGAGCGGAGGGCGGTGAACGGCGGGTGGACGGAGACGTCGACCGCGTCGTAATCCTCTTCGGTCAGCCGGTAGGAGAGCTTCTGGACCACCTGGATGGCATCCAGGTGGTTGTGGTTCATCTTCCAGTTCCCGCTGATGAACGGCTTACGCATTCGCCCTCCGCCGGACGCTCATGGCTTGCAATCGGCTCCTATTCATGGGCGTTTGAGGCCTCCCTCAGGGCTTTCAAACCGGGGAGGTCGCCCTTTTCGATGAGTTCCAGAGAGGCGCCGCCGCCGGTGGACATGTGGTCGATCTTGTCGTCGACGCCGAACTTGGCCACGGCTGCGGCGCTGTCGCCTCCACCGACCACACTGAACCCTTCGGCTTCGGCCACGCACTCGGCCAGGGCTCGGGTGCCCTTCTCGAACCGTTCGTCCTCGAACATGCCCATGGGGCCGTTCCACAGGATGGTGCCTGCGCCGCTCAACGCCTCGCAGAAGGCCTTGGCTGATTCGGGCCCGATGTCCACGCCCTTCCAGCCGTCCTGAATGTCGGCCCCCACCGTCTCGATCTCGTCGTCCGGACCGATGGCCACGGCGTCGGTCGGGAGCAGGATCTCCTTGCCGCTCTCGAGCAGCTCGCGGCAGTTGTCGACCTGGTCTTCCTGCAGCAACGAGTCGCCGATGTCATGGCCCTGGGCCTTGAGGAAGGTGTAGGCCATACCTCCACCGATGATGAGGGTGTCGACCTTGTCCAGCAGGGCCTTGATGACCCCCAGCTTGTCGCTCACCTTGGCCCCGCCGAGGATGGCGACGAGGGGCTTTTCGGGCGACTCGAGCAGCCCGCCCAGAACCTCCACCTCGCGGGCGAGAAGCCGTCCGGCGGCACTGGGGAGCCGGGCGGGGGGGCCGACCACCGAGGCGTGGGAACGGTGAGACGCGCCGAAGGCGTCGTTCACGTAGAGGTCCCGACCCTCGACCAGCTTGTCGACGAAGTCGGACTCGTTGTCCTCCTCCCCTGGGTCGAAGCGCAGGTTCTCCAGGAGGTTGACGTCGGGCGCCAGCTCGGAAAGGCGCTCGCGAACCGGGTCCATGCTGAATTCGTCGTCGGGCTTCCCCTTCGGGCGTCCGAGATGGCTGCAGGCATCGATCGACGCCCCTTTTTCCAGCAGCCACTCGATGGTCGGAAGCGCGGCCCGGATGCGCATGTCATCGTCGATCTTCCCGTCGGTCATGGGGACGTTGAAGTCGACGCGTAGGAGCACCGTCTTGCCCGAGGGGTCGGGCAGGTCCTCGAGCGTGGGAACCTTCACGGGTTCCTCACTTCTGGCCGTTGGCGCCGCCGACGATGAGGACGAGGTCCACAAGGCGGCTCGAGTACCCCCACTCGTTGTCGTACCAGCCGCAGATCTTCACCAGGTTGCCCATGGCCATGGTCAACTCCGAGTCGAAGGTGCACGACGCCGGCGAGCCCACGATGTCGGTGGAGACGATGGGGTCCTCGGTGTAGACGATGATCCCCTTCAGGGGCCCTTCGGAGGCCGCCTTCTTGAACGCCTCGTTGACCTCTTCCACGGTGACCTCACGCTCGAGAATGGCGGTGAAGTCGGTGATCGATCCGTCGGCCACGGGCACCCGCAGGGCGCTGCCGTCGAGGCGGCCCTTCATGCTCTCGAGGACCAGGCCTGTCGCCCGGGCCGCACCGGTGGACGAGGGCACGATGTTGATGGCCGCCGAACGTCCCCGGCGGAGGTCCTTGTGAGGCATGTCCAAAAGGCTCTGGTCGTTGGTCATGGCGTGGACCGTGGTCATGAGGCCCTTCTGGATCCCGAAGGCGTCGTCCAGCACCTTGACCATGGGAACGAAGCAGTTGGTGGTGCAGGAGGCGTTGGAGACGACCTTGTGCTTCTCGGGGTCGAAGGTGTCGTCGTTGACGCCGACCACGAACGTGGCGTCGGCGCCCGAGGCGGGCGCGGAGACGATCACCCGGGGTGCGCCGGCGTCGAGGTGGGCGGCGGCTTTGTCGCGATCGGTGAAGAGACCGGTCGACTCGATGACGAGGTCGACTTCCAGCTCGCCCCACGGGAGAGCCTTGGGGTCGCGCTCGGCCGTGACCTTGATGTGGTCGTCACCGATCTGGATGCCGTCGTCGGTGACCTCCACGTCCTCGCCTAGCCGGCCCAGTACCGAGTCGTACTTGAGCAGGTGGGCCAGCGTGGCCGGCGACGTGAGGTCGTTGACCGCGACGACGTCGATGTCGGCATCACGCTCCCTGACCGCCCGGTAGAAGTTGCGGCCGATGCGGCCAAAACCATTGATGCCGACGCGGACTGTCATGCCGTCCTCCTTGTTCGTCACCTGAACCACCGGGTCGGGAGCCTTTCCGCCCCCTGAACCCCCTATCCGACCAGATGTGCAAGGGCTGCCGCCAGCCGGAAGGGATCGTGCGCCAGTCTGTCGTCCCGTGCGACGTCCTGCTCGATGCAAGGAACGTCCAGCTGACCGCGAGGCATCGCGCCCGTCTGGCACAGGACCACGTCGACCTCCACGCCGTGGGCCCGGAGGGCGTCGACGTGGGCGGCCACGTCGAAACCCTCCGTCTCCGGCATCTGGGGACGGAGGTTGCAGACGTACACCTTGCGCGCCGTCGTGGTGGCCAGGGCCTGCCGGATCGCAGGGGCGACGACCACGGCGAGGACGCTGGTGAAGAGCGAGCCCGGCCCGAGGACGACCTGGTCGGCCTGGATCAGCGCTTCCAGGGCCGCGGCCGGCGTTTGCGGATCGGCCGGGACGAGAGAGACGCCGGTCACGCGCCCGGCCTGGCCCACGGCCACCTGGCCCTCGACCCACCGACCGGTGACACCGTCAGCCCCCCGGACCTCGCCCTTCAGCACCACCGGCTCCCTGGTGGCGGGCACGACGCGGCCGGCAGCCCCCAGGACGCGGCCGGCTTCAGCCAGCGCCACTTCGAAGTCTCCGGTGGCCTCGGCCAGACCGGCGATCACCAGGTTGCCTAAGGCGTGGCCCTCCAGCCCCCCGCCCTCGAACCGGTACTCGAACGCGGTGGTCCAAGGCGATGCGGGGTCGGCGAGGGCGACGAGGCAGCGACGGAGGTCACCCGGAGGAGGAATGCCGAAGGCGGCCCGGAGCCGCCCGCTGGAGCCACCGTCGTCGGCCACCGACACGATGGCGCAGATGTCACTGGCGTAGCGGCGGACGGCCTGCAGGGTGGCGGCCAGGCCGTGGCCTCCTCCGAGGGCGACGACCCGGGGCCCGTCATCCCGCTCAGAGGGCCGCTCGGGCCCTGCCCGCTCAGAGGGCCGCTCGGGCCCGGCACCCCGCTCAGAGGGCCGCTCGGGCCCTGCACCCCGCTCAGAGGGCCGCTCGGGCCCGTCATCCCGCTCAGAGGGCCGCTCGGGCCCTGGCTCTATCTGGTCGGCCCCCATGCCCCTAACGGTGGCCGACGGCGTGAGCCTCCGCAAGGGGTCACCCCCCGCCCTTCTAGCGGCCGACGTCGCGGTGGGAGACGGTCGGGGAGTAGCCCCGCCTCTCCAGGAGCGCGACCAGCTCGTCGGCGATGACGACGGACCGGTGGTTTCCGCCGGTGCAGCCGACGGCGATGGTCAGATAGGCCTTGCCCTCCCGGGCGTAGGCGGGCAGGAGGAGCTCAAGGAGATCGTCCAGCTTGGTCAGGAACTCCTTCGTCTCCGGCTGGTCGAGGACGAAATCCCGCACCGCGGGGTGGCCGCCGGTCAGGGGCCGGAGATCGTCCACCCAGTGAGGGTTGGGCAGGAACCGGCAGTCGAGGACGAGGTCGACGTCGAGCGGTAGGCCGTGCTTGTACCCGAAGGAGACCACGCTGGTCTGCATGCTCGGACCGGCGTCTCGGGCGAAGAGGTCGAGGAGCCGGTCCCTCAGCTGATGGACGTTGAGGTCGGACGTGTCGACCACCACGTCGGCCTCCGACTTGACCGCCTCCAGCAGGACGCGCTCCCGCTGGATGCCCTCCAGGAGACCATCGGATTCGCCCAGAGGGTGTCGCCGGCGGGTGTTCTCGTAACGCCGTATGAGCGTGTTGTCGGACGCCTCGAGGAACAACACCCGGACGCGCCTCGACGTCCGGCGCAGCTGTTCCAACGCCGCGCTCAGCTCGTCGAAGTACTGCCCGGTGCCTACGACGAGGGCCACCCGCTCGGTGGTGGAGCCGGGAGACTGCACCAGTTCGGTCACCTTGGCCATGAGGGCCGGGGGCAGGTTGTCGATGACGAACCACCCGAGGTCCTCGAACGTGTCGGCCGCCTGAGACCGGCCGGCGCCGGACAGCCCGGTGATGATGAGGAACTCGCTCACCCGGGCCGGGCACCGCCGCATATGTCCGTGGGAGAAGGCACGTACCCAGGATACCGGCGAGGGCGGTCGGTTACGGGGAGCGTTCGGCCCGCAGGAAGAGGAGCCGGGGAATGGTCGCCGCCTGGCGGTACTCGTCGGCTCGGGCCAGGAAGCCGGGCGGAGGGGCGGGCTCCTCCATCCGCTGGAGGAACAGCCCGGCGGCGGCCATGGCGTTGACGTAGCGGGACAGCGGCCGGTGCACGAAGGGGATCACCACGTCCTTCTCCACCTCCTCCATCGTCCGGTCCTCGGTCAGGTAGGGCCCGATGCGCCAGTACTGCTCCTCCAGGATGTGGTCGTCGATCCACCCGGAACCGGGTGTCTGGAGGAGCGGGTGGTTTAGGAAGAAGAGGAACCGGCCGCCTGGGCGCAGCACACGCCCCAACTCGGTGATGGCCTGGTCGACGTGGTCGATGTGCTCGAACACCAGGCACGCCACGGCGGCGTCGAAGGAGCCGCTCGGGAAGGGGAGCGCAGCCGCGCCACCCCTGACGTAACGGGCGCTCCCGCCTCGGTCCCGGGCCACCGCCAGCTGACCCCACGAGGGGTCGATCCCTACCACCCGCTCGGCGCCCACCGCGGCGCCTGCCGCCAGCCGGGCGATCTGACCCTCTCCCGTGCCCACGTCGAGCACGGCCGTCGCCCCTCGGAGGTGGGCGGCGGCCATGGGCAGGATCTGTTCGGTGTACTCGGGATCCACCCCGTCGGTGAACCCGTCCTGCCACCACCGGGCGTGCGTCTCCCAGGGGTCGTCGGAGGCGGGCCGAATCACGCCACTGGTTCGTGGAGACGGTCGTGAACAGCTCGTCCCACCGCGTCCGGCAGCCACGGAAACCGCAGGAAGTCTTCCAGGGGAGCGGCCTTCAGCGCGGCCATTCCCCCGAGCTCCTTGAGCAGGCGCTTCTTGCGGGCCGGTCCCAGACCCGGCACGTCGTCGAGGACGCTCCTCGTCATGCGCTTGTTCCGAAGCTTCCGGTGATAGTCGAGGGCGAAACGGTGGGCCTCGTCCCGGACCCGCTGCAGCATGTAGAGAGCCTCGGACTGCCGGGGGATCCGGACGGGGTCGGCCTGCCCTGGGAGGTAGAGCTCCTCGAAGCGCTTGGCCAGGGCGGCAACCGAGATCTCTTCGTCGAGGCCCAGGGTCTCGACCACGCGCAGGGCGACCCCCAGCTGGAGCTGCCCTCCGTCGACCAGGAGGAGGTTGGGCGGGTAGGCGAACTTGCGGGGCCGGTCCGACGCCGGGCGCTCGCGCTCGACGAGCAGGGCCGTCAGCCGCCGGGTGAGCACCTCCTCCATGGCCGCCAGGTCGTCGTGGACCGCGGTTTCCCGGATCTTGAACCGCCGGTAGTCGGCCTTCTTGGGCAAGCCGTCCTCCATCACCACCATGGAGCCGACGTAGTCGCTGCCCTGGATGTGGCTCATGTCGTAGCACTCGATCCGGAGGGGGGCGTCGGGCAGGTCGAGGGCCTCCTGGAGCGCGGTCAGCGCCCGGGCCCGGGCGTTGTGGTCTGACGCCCTTTTCAGCCGGTGACGGACGAACTCCTCCTTGGCGTTCTGGGTGACGGTGGCCAGGAGCGCCCGCTTTTCGCCCCGCTGCGGGACCCGGATGCCGACCTTGGTCCCGCGGTACTCGCTGAGCCACCGGGCGTAGAGGTCCAGGTCCTCCGGTTCCTCGGGGACCAGAACCTCTCGCGGCAGCCCGGCCGGGCCCGGCTCGGCGTAGAGACCTTCGAGAACGTTGGCCACGAGCTGGGGACGGGTCGCGTCCTCCACCTTGTCGAGAACGAAGCCCTTCCGCCCGACGACTCGCCCGCGCCTGACGTAGAACACCTGCACGGCCGCTTCCAACTCGTCCTCGGCCATCCCGATCACGTCGATGTCCTCCGGCTTCTCGGTGACCATGGCCTGCTTCTCGATCACCTTGCGCACGCTCATCAGCCGGTCCCGGAGGCGGGCGGCGCGCTCGAACTCCAGCCCGTCGGCTGCCTCCCGCATTGCCTGCTCGAGCCGGCGGACCACGGGTTGTGTCTCGCCGTCCAGGAAGTCGATCAGGTCGGCCACCAGGCCGTCGTACTGGGCCTTGTCGACCTCTCCGACGCACGGGCCGCTGCACTTCTCGATGTGGAAGAGCAGGCAGGGCCGGCCCAGGCGCTGGTGGTGCCCGAACTTGTTCTCCGAGCACGTGCGGATGGGGAACGTGCGTAGGAGCAGGTCGAGCGTCTCCCGGATGGCGTAGGCGTGGCCGTAGGGGCCGAAATAGGTGGTTCCCTTGCGCTTCTTGCCCCGCATGACCATGGCCCGGGGCCATTGGTCGCCCGTGGTGATGGCCAGGAACGGATAGCTCTTGTCGTCCCGCAGGCGGATGTTGAAGCGGGGCCGGTGCTGCTTGATGAGGCTGTACTCGAGCATGAGGGCCTCGACGTCGTTGCGCACCTGGATCCACTCGACCGATTCCGCGGCCGCCACCATCTGGGCGGTGCGAGGCGGCAGGGTGGCCGGGTTGGCGAAGTAGTTCGAGAGCCGGGCGCGCAGGGAGCGGGCCTTGCCCACGTACACGACCCGTCCCTCCCGGTCCTTGAACTGGTAGGAGCCGGGAGCGTCGGGGATCGTGCCGGCGGGAGGACGCTGGAGCACGCTTCCGAGTTTCCCACGACGTACACTCCGGTCACGCCGCCCTGGTCAGCGGCGACATATCAGCTCCGAGGCCGACAACCCCGCGGTGGGCGACCAGGCTGTCCCCGCCGGCCGTGAATCGGAGCTCCTCTCCGGAGGTCCACTGCATGCTCCGAATTCAAACGGCGCTCCCTGACTCCTACACCCGTGCGCCCGCCGCCGAGCTGGCCGGCCGCATCGACGCCGCCAAGACGTCGCTCGGGCCGCGTCTGCTGGTGCTCGGCCATCACTACCAGCGCGACGACGTGATGCGCTGGGCCGACGCCCGAGGCGACTCCTTCGGGCTCTCCCGCCTGGCCGCCGCCAACCAGACGGCCGACTACGTGGTGTTCTGCGGCGTCCACTTCATGGCCGAATCGGCCGACATCCTCACCGGCGACCACCAGCAGGTCGTGCTCCCCGACCTGAACGCCGGATGCTCGATGGCCGACATGGCCCACATCGACGCGGTGGAGGAGGCCTGGGAAGCCATCGCCGCCGTCACCGACATCGGCAGCGTGGTGCCGATCACCTACATGAACTCCTCGGCCGCTCTGAAGGCCTTCGTGGGACGGCACGGCGGCGCGGTGTGCACCTCCACCAACGCCCGGGCGGTGTTGGACTGGGCGTTCGCGAAGGGCCCGGACACGAAGGTGCTCTTCTTCCCCGATCAGCATCTCGGTCGCAACACCGGGGTGGCCATGGGCTACCGGCTCGACGAGATGGCGTTGTGGGACCCTCGCCAGAACCGCGGCGGTCTGTCGCCCGACGACGTGCGCAACTCGAAGTTCCTCCTCTGGAAGGGTTGGTGCTCGGTGCATCAGCGGTTCAAGCCGCAGCACATCGCCGAGTTCCGCGCCGCCAACCCGGAGGGCCTCGTGGTCGTCCATCCCGAATGCGCGCATGAGACGGTGCTCCTCGCCGACAAGGTCGGGTCGACGGACTTCATCATCCGTACCGTCGAGGAGATGCCAGAAGGTGCAGTCATAGCGGTCGGTACCGAGATCCACCTGGTGCAGCGGCTCGCTAATGAGAACCCCGGCAAGACGATCCTCTCGCTCGACCCGCTTGTCTGCCCGTGCTCGACAATGTTCCGCATCGACGCGAAGCACCTCGCGTGGGTGCTCGAAGGCCTCGTTCGGGGCGAGGTCGTCAACGAGATCGAGGTTGACGGAGTAGACGCCGACTGGGCCCGCGTCGCCCTCCAGCGCATGCTCGACATCACTTCCGCGGCGACGACACCGCAATCGATCCGCGCCTAGTTGCCACCTAAAGCTTGAGGAGAGGGGCGAGGAACTGGCCGGTGTAGCTGTCGGCGTTCTTCGCCACCTGCTCGGGCGTGCCTTCGCACAGCACCAGGCCGCCGCCGTCGCCTCCTTCGGGGCCGAGATCGATGACCCAGTCGGCCGTCTTGATGACGTCGAGGTTGTGCTCGATGACCAGCACCGTGTTGCCCTGGTCGACGAGACGCGACAGCACCGTGAGCAGGCGGCGGATGTCTTCGAAGTGCAGGCCCGTCGTCGGCTCGTCGAGGATGTAGATGGTGTGGCCGGTGGAACGCTTGGACAGCTCCGAGCTGAGCTTCACCCGCTGCGCCTCACCGCCTGAGAGCGTGGTGGCCGGCTGGCCGAGGCGGATGTAGCCGAGGCCGACGTCGACGATGGTCTGCATGTGCCGAGCGATGGGCGGCTGGTTGGCGAAGAACTCCGACCCCTCCTCGCAGCTCAGGTCGAGCACCTCGGCCACGTTCTTGCCCTTGAACGTCACGTCGAGCGTGTCCCTGTTGTACCTCCCGCCCTTGCACACCTCGCACGGCACGTAGACGTCGGGCAGGAAGTGCATCTCGATCTTGATCGTGCCGTCACCGGCGCACGCCTCGCATCGCCCGCCCTTGACGTTGAACGAGAAGCGCCCCGGGAGGTAGCCCCGGACCTTGGC
>JBHENM010000391.1:0-4767 GCA_046262035.1 Acidimicrobiales bacterium
CGCCAGCTGTCCTCCGTCGGCCCCGGTGGCGGCTTCGAGGCCGTGGTGCGGCGTTTCGGAGGCGCGGTGCACGTGCTCAGCGAGAACGTTCGCCAGGTTGACGCCGCCGAGCGGGAGGCCCTGGCGCAACTTCGCTCGGGCAAGGTCGCTGACGCCGTGTCCTGGTATGCCGGCGCCGGTCGCATCGCCGTGTCCCCGGATCGGGACTCGGCCGTGGACGCCACCGTGGCCGGGTGGGCCGCTGATGCCGCCAAAGGCGGTCAGGCGGCCATGTACGCGTGGCGGCGTGCCGACGTTGCCGAGCTGAACCGCCGGGGACGGGAGGCGTGGGACAAGCTCGGGCGGCTGTCTGGCAAAGAACTCGTCGTCGGCGACACCGGCTACCGGGCGGGGGATCGCATCGTCACCCTGGCACCGGGCGCCGGCGGGGAGATCGTCACTTCCGAATGCGGCACGGTCCTGGCCGTCGACTTGGAGCGAGGCGAACTGGCCGCCACCATGGACGACGGGCGCCTCCAGCGCTTCGGGCGCGATGAGCTCGACGCAGCGCATCTGGCCCACAGCTACGCCATCACCGTGCACCGCTCCCAAGGGGCGACAGTGGGCCGGGCCCACGTCTTGGAGGACGGCGGGGGACGCGAGCTGGCCTACGTGAAGATGAGCCGGGCCCGGGAGCGCTCCACCATCTACGTGGTGGCCGACTCGCCCGAACAGGCCGTCGAGGACCTGGGACGCACCTGGAGCCGGTCCCGGCGCATCGGCTGGGCCATCGACCAGGGCACGCCGGCGCCGGGCATCGGCCCCGAGCCGGCGCCAGCGGCCCCTGCGGCGTCGGCCAGCCTGCGTCATGCCCGGCTGGTGGCCGAGCGGACGGCGGTGGCCGCCGTCGTCCCCTCCGACCCGAGCTCCG
This sequence comes from Acidimicrobiales bacterium, assembly GCA_046262035.1. GTDB lineage: Bacteria > Actinomycetota > Acidimicrobiia > Acidimicrobiales > AC-14 > JBHENM01. Next base: position 911 of record JBHENM010000391.1, read on the forward strand.
CCTACTACCGCACCCGCAACACGGTGGAGCGCTTGGAGCGCCAGCTCCGGGACCTGGAGAAGGCCGAGGGATGGGGTGAATGGCGGGGGACGCCGGTGGGTGACGCTGCCATCGCCTGGAGGGGAGAGGTTCAGGAGAGGCGGGCCTGCCTGGCCCAGGCCGAGCACGTCGGACTCCGGGAGCGTCACCGGCTGCGTCAGCGGGCTGACAAGGCCGCAGAGCAGGTAGGCCCTGAAGGGTCCATTTACTCGGCGCCGGGCTTGACCAGGGGGAACGCGCTCGATGAGGCTCCCGCTCGTGGCGCTCACCTTCGTCTACCGCCTCGTCGGCGGCGTCGTCGAGTACGTCCGGATCCACTGGATGGACAGCGTTGGCAAGGACGCGGAGATCCTCGTGCTGCGCCACCAGCTCGCCGTGCTACGCCGCCAGGTCGGCCGTCCCCGCTTGCGGTGGTCGGACCGAGCGCTTATCGCCACCTTGGCGAAGCTCGTCCCGCGCGAGCGGTGGGCGGCGTTCCTCGTGAGGCCCGACACAATCCTCGGCTGGCACCGTGCCCTCGTCCGCAGGCGCTGGACGTACCCGCATCGGCAAATCGGCCGTCCCTCACTGCCGGTCGAGACCGCCGAGCTGATCGTGCGACTGGCGCGGGAGAACCCCCGTTGGGGCTACCTGCGCATCGTCGGCGAGCTGAAGAAGCTGGGCGTTTCGGTGTCGAAGACGAGCGTCGCCGCCGTTCTTCGCCGCCACCGCCTTCCTCCGGCCCCCCGCCGGTCGGGCCCGACCTGGGCCCAATTCCTCAAGGCCCAGGCCAAGGGCATCCTGGCCACGGACTTCTTCACCGTCGAGGCGGCCACGCTGCGCCGCTACTACGTCCTGTTCGTGATCGAGGTGGAGCGGCGGGTCGTCCACCTGCTCGGCGTCACCGCCAACCCCGACGCCGCCTGGGTCACCCAGCTCGCACGCAACCTCGCCTCGGACCTCGAAGACGGCGGGCGTTGCTTCCGGTTCCTCATCCGCGACCGGGACGCCAAGTTCAGCTCGTCCTTCGATGCGGTGCTCGCCTCGGTGGGCGTCGAGGCCGTCCAGACGCCCGGGGCCGCGCCGCGGGCGAACGCGTTCGCCGAGCGCTTCGTTCGCACCGTCCGTGAGGACTGCATCGACCACCTCCTCATCGTCTCCCGCCGGCATCTCGAGGTGGTGCTCGCCGAGTACCTGCGCCACTACAACGGGGCGCGGCCCCACCGCGGGCTCGCTCTCGAGCAGCCACTTGTCCGCCCGGTGCACTCCACCACGGACGGAAGGGTCCTCCGCCGCGACATCCTCGGCGGCCTCATCCACGAGTACGAGCGCGCCGCCTGAACCTCACCCGAGCACCCGTGCGCTTTCACGGGACGCCCCGAACCCTCACGCGCACGTCATCAGCGGAGTCTGCCCCAGCCGGTCAGATCACCGCACCTGGCGGATCACCCGGCACTCGCGCGCAGACCAGCCCGATTGCGTTTTCGGACCCTTCAGGAGCCATCAGCACCCGTGTCGGCCCACTCGACGTGACCGTATGGCGCTCGTCCCTCGGTGTAGCCAACGACGAACATGCGACCTCCGCAGTAGTCGATCCAGGTGTTCATTCCCGTCCTCAGTACAGGTCGCTGACGGCAGGATCTGCTCATGCCGAACCGCGTGCCCTGCCGCGCCGACGCCTGCTCACGGCTGCGTCACTCAGGTTCGGATGGGGCAATCCACCACCCCGATGGGCCGTCCAGCGACCCACCACATCAGCGAAGGAGGGACGCCAGATCCCGAGCAGCGGTGAAGCTGGGCGGGTCGAAGGCTTCAGGGTCGAACTCCCCGCCGACCCATTCGAGCATCGACTGGTGCTCGGGGTGATCGGGGTCCGAGATAGCAGCCAGGAACTCCTCGTATCCCCACACGCCGCCGCAGTCCTCCGGTGGGCACGCCCGCTTGCCGCCGATGCAACAGGGATAGGTCACGTTCGGATCGGATCGGACCACCTTCTCCACGACCACCCGGTGGACCCAGTCGTCTCCGAAGTCATAGACGTACCTGATCGCCGTACCCTGCCGGGCGACTGTCCCCAGGCGGGCGCGACGCTCGCTCTTGGGGGGCGGTCCCCATCCCTCTCCGTCATCGGTTCCATAACGCACACCGTCGATCTCGAACTCGTGGAGATGACAGTCGTACCAGCCGAACGCGCCCTGCAACACCTCGTGCAGGTCGAGCAAAGAAGCGGACCCGGCGACCAGCACCCGCCGCCACACCGGCGGCTTGGTGCCGACAATCGTCGCCTTGAGCTGAAAGACGCGGCTAGCCATCAGGCGGTCCCTCCTCCGATCGAACGTGGAGTAACCATAAGCCCGCGCCAGCCCCGACCGGTGGACCCCCGCGATCCCGGTCGACTATCCGTTACTCCGTGCGGTTCCTGCCGATGCCTCTCCGCCGGCAGTGCTGAGGGGGTTATACAGCTCGGTGTCAGGCCTGCGCTCCGTGGCAATGCTTGTACTTGCGGCCGCTGCCGCAGAAGCATGGGTCGTTACGCCCGAGACGAGCACTGCGGGACCGTCTGCCCCCTCCACCCGGGCCGACGAGGCGGATCGTGGTCGTCGGGGCGGGAGGGCGGCCCAGCCCTGCGAGACGGTCGAACACATCAGAGCGCAGCTCGAAGTCGTCCGCCTGCTCAGCCATCTCCAGCGCGACGAGGAAGTGGGCTACCGCTCCGTCGGCATCGCCCAACTCCTGCAGGGCGTCGCCCGCGTGGAGCCGAACCCAGGGCTCATCCGGCCAGCGAGCCAGGTTGGCCTCGATCCGCTCCCGCGCCGCGGGGGCGTCTCCCGCCTCGGCCAACGCACAACCCAGATCGGCGGCGTAGGTCGACTCGTTGTCCGGATCGATCCGGATGAGGGCGTCCGCAGCCTCCGCCGCCTCGGCGGCCAGCCCGGCACGTCCCAGGTCGAGGACCAGGTTCTCCATCCACTCCGGCAGCCACGGCATGTCCTCGTCGGCACCCAGGGCCACGGCCAGGTCCTCGCCCCGGTCGGGGAACCAGCCGGCCGCCTCAACCAGGTCGCGGACCACCACGGCCAGCTGGTCCGGCTCGCGCAGCTCGAACATGAGGTCTTCGGCACCGGCCATCCTGGTTGCCAGGCCGTTGGGCAGATGCGGTAGCTCCAGGCGCCGGCAGGCGTCCAGTACTGCCCCCCAACCATCAGGGCTCGAGGCTTGCGCCCGTTCGAACCGCTCCGTCGAGACGCGATCGGCCTCGGCGCGATGCGCCGGGCACATGGCCGACGCGGACCCGCCAAGCTCCCCGGGGAAGCCGAAGCGGCCGCCCCGACAGGCCGGACAACCCGAAGCCGGTTGCGGCGAGGCGGCCAGCTCCACCGGCGAGCGGTCCAGATCGACCGGCCCGAGCGCGTCCTGCACGACATCGCTGATCGCCCCCAGGCCGATCGGCTCCCACCCCTCGGATAGCAGAGTCACCTCGGGCGTCCCGAGCCCGGTGCCGCAGCGACGCTGGTCGAGCAGTCGGGGAACCGAGCCCTGACCGGCCAGGGCGGGATAGCGACCGCTGACCACGGCCTCCTCATTGGCGGCCGCCACCACGACAGCCGAGCCGCCCAGCTCGCCCACCACGTCGGCTACCCGCTCCTCCCTTCCGGTCGTGGCCATAAGCACCCACACCGGGATGTAGACCACCACCTCCAGGCCCGGCGGACCGGCGTTGACGGTGGCGATAGCTGCTGGACGCGGGACGTGGTGCTCGAGCGGGTCCCACGTCACCACGAACACGCGCAACGCCTCGGCCATGCGGGCCTGGAGCCCGGCGAGGTCGGGCCAGGCCA
>JBHENM010000392.1:0-1888 GCA_046262035.1 Acidimicrobiales bacterium
CAGCGGTGCCGGTGCCGGCCACCCACTGGGCGGCTTGACCCGCCGGCCACGCCGACACCGCTTCGACGCTGCGACCTGGGACGACGACGGTCCACCTACTTCGTTGCATTGAAGAACCGCTCGAAGAGATCACCGTCGGGACTGACATAGACGTCGGCGGCACTGAGGACCGCCAAACGCCCGAGTGCCAACGGCCATGGAGAACCCGTCGACACCTCCGGTGCGGCCGACGTCGACGAAGAGGACGAGGACGTCGCCGAGCGTCAACCCCGGGCCATCTCCTCCACCGCCGCTGCCGTAGGGCCGCCGCCGGGCCTGCCCTCTGAGCTGGCGGATCTCCGGCTGTTGCGCGGCCACGACCTCCTCGTCGGCGTGATGGGACCGCTGGAGGTGTGGGGGGCCAAGCCCTTCACCCGGGCCAAGGCCCTGGAGCTCGTGGTGTACCTGACGCTGCACCCTGGAGCGGCGGTGGACGCCGAGCGGCTCATGGACGCCCTGTGGCCGGGCTGGCAGCTCAAGGAGTACCCCGCCGGCAGCCGGCGCCCCACCCACCGCACCCTGCACACCACCACCACCAGCGTCGCCCGGGACTGCCTGGGCACGGGCCCGTCAGGACAGCGACGCCTTCCCCACCTGCACGGCAACGGCAGCCGCGACTCTTACCGGCTTCTCGACGTTGCCCTCGACTTCCAGCTCCTGTGCGACGCCGTGGCCCGGGCCGGGGCAGTCGTCGACGTCGACCGGGCCGAGGCCAAGCGCGAGCTCCGGGAGGGCCTGAAGCTGGTTCGGGGTGTGCCCTTCGAGGGCGTCCGCGACGTCCCCAGTGGTTATCAATGGAGCCACGTGAGCGGGGCCATCGGGCTCATCGAGCGCCGGATCCGCGAGGCGGCCCTGCAGTTGGCCAAGCTCTGCCTCGACGACGACGACCCCGAGGGCGCCGCTTGGGCAGCCCGCCAAAGGGAAGTCGGCCGAACCGGGCCACCGGCTGCTGGTCTGTGCCGAGATGACCGCCGAGGCGCGGGCCGGCAACCCCGCCGGGGTGGAGGGGGCGATGCGGGAACTCGGCGCGCTGGTCGACGCCGACGAGCCGGCCGACTCCCTCGACGCCCACACCGTGGCCGTCTACAAGGAGCAGCTGGCCATCGCCCTCGGCCGGTGACGCCCGCCCGACGCGCGAGGGCGACCGGGTGCTCGACGTCGAGGCGCTGACCTACCGCTATAAAACCGTCACGCGGTCGAGGATCTGTCGTTCTCGGTCCCACCCGGCGACATCTGTGGTCTCGTGGGTCCCAACGGCGCCGGCAAGACGACCACGACCCGGCTCGCTCAGATCGGCGCCCGACATGTATACCTGGGCGATGCCAAAGCAGAAGCGGCCATTCGTCGTTGAGATCGAGGCCAAGCTGACCGTTCACGCCTTTGATGAAGACTCTGCCCGCAGGAAGGTTGAGAAGGCGTTCGCAAGCGGCCGGCCGCTCGGCCCCGATGTGGACGCTGGCGCGGGCGTATGGACCTATGCGGTCGTCCCCCCGGAGGAGGCGTCGGGGAGCTGAGTCTCGCGCTCGACCTGGGCAACCTACGTCGGCTGTCCCGCCAGGGAATCCCGCGCGGGGATGTACCTCGGCGCTCAGACGCTTCGGCTCCAGGCCCGGCACCGGAGAGTGGAGCGACCTGACGCCGCCATCCGGCTGGACGCCGCCATCTGGCTGGGAGCCGAGTCCTTGCTCACTCGTCGAGCGTTGGTTCCGATTGGGCCGGAGAGTCTTGTTGACCAGGCGCAGCCGGCTGTACCTGCGCTTCGTCGCCATGGAGGACGTAGATGCGCCCGACGAGGCGATTGCGCTCGGAGCGGGGGCGGTGCTGCATGGCCCTGGCTCTAGTCCTGATC
>JBHENM010000393.1:0-5026 GCA_046262035.1 Acidimicrobiales bacterium
GTCTCGGATGTGCCGGCCACGGATGCCGGGACGTCAGGGAAGGGGGCCGCGGCGGGCAGGGTCTCGGCAGGCAGGGTCTCCGAGGACTGGGCTTCGGGGGCCGTGACGTCGGCGGCTGTGGCTTCGGGGGCGAGGGGCTCGGGCGTCGAAGGGGGACGGCGCGTGGAAGCCATGCGCGCCTCCCGCTCCTGGGCCTGCAACGCCGCTTGACGACGGGCCTCGGCCTGCTGCTGCACCCGACGGGCCTCGGCTTCGGGGTCGGCGGCGGGCGTCGGCGCAGCCACCGCCACCTTGGCATTGCGGCGGGCGGCGATCATCTGGCCCTCTTCCACCGCGTCGGCGATGATCCGACACATCAGGTTGCCCGCGCGGATGGCGTCGTCGTTGCCGGGAACGATGTACTGGATGAGGTCGGGGTCGCAGTTGGTGTCGACGACCGCGACGATCGGCATCCCCAGCTTGTTGGCCTCGGTGACGGCGATGTGCTCTTTCTTGGTGTCGATCACGAACACCGCCTCGGGCAGGCGCGCCAGGTTGCGGATGCCGCCGAGGTTGCGCTGGAGCTTCTCCAGCTCCCGACCGAGGATGAGCGCTTCCTTCTTGGGCATGGCCTCGAAGTCGCCGCTCTCCTTCATGCGCTCGTACTCGGCCATCTTCTTGACGCGCCCGCTGATGGTCTGGAAGTTGGTGAGCATGCCGCCCAGCCACCGCTCGTTCACGTAGGGCATGCCCACCCGCTGGGCTGCCGACGCGATGGCGTCCTGCGTCTGCTTCTTGGTGCCCACGAACAGCACCGATCCCCCACCCGCCACCAGGTCGCGGACGAACGTGTACGCCGTCTCGATCCGCTGCAGAGTCTGATTCAGGTCGATGATGTAGATGCCGTTGCGCTCACCGAAGATGAACCGCTTCATCTTCGGGTTCCAGCGCCTGGTCTGGTGGCCGAAGTGCACCCCGGCTTCCAGCAGTTGCTTCATCGAGACGACAGCCAACGCGCTTTCCTCCCCATCGGTTCGGGTTGGCCTGGCGCCGCGCCCTCGAGAGGCGACCGTGGGATGCGCGCAGGCCGGAGCAGTTCCCGCGACAGCCGCGGGACCGCCACTCTACCGCCTGGTCAGGACGCCGGGCTGAGCGCCCTCCCGGAGGGCTACCAGCCCGAGGCGGCGGAGATGGCGTTGGCCGATCCCTGGGCGGTGGCGATCAGGAGGACGCCACCGGGGCCGGACGCCACGCCCGAGGTCAAGCCGTCGGGCGGCTCGAAGACGCTGGGGCCCCGGTCGGGACCGGCCAGGAGTAGCCGTCCGTCGTCGAGGGGAAGGGCGAACCAGCCGCCGGGACCGGGGCCGGCGGGCCCGCCCCGGACCGAGGCGCCGTCGGAGCCCGCGATCCAGCGGACGGCGCCGTCGCCCGTCCCGAGCAGGGCAAGGCCGCCCTGGCGGTGCGGGACCAGCACGGTGTCGCCGGCCAGAGCCAGGGGCGGAACCTCGGGCGAGCCCGCCCCCTCCAGGTCCTGCCGCCACCGCTCGGCGCCGTCGTCGAGAGCCAGGCCGTGGGCGGCGACGTCTCCCGCCACCACGACGACCACGGCCTCCCCACCTGCGCCCGTTCCCCCGCCCGTCACCGCCGGCGCGCTCACTCCACCGGCGGGCAGTGGGACGCTCCACCGGTGAGCGCCGCTGACGGCGTCAACCGCGACCGCCCCTGCCGCCCGGCCGGTGTCGAACGTGGCCACCACGACAGGCCCCGACCCCGCCGCCGGCCCCAGGGCGTCGCCCCCCAGGCCTGTTCGCCAGCGGACGCGACCGTCGGCCAGGTCGAGGGACACCAGCGAGCCCTCCCACGTGGTGACGGCCGCCGCTCCGCCGGCGAACACCGGGGTGTTGGCCCGTTCGCCCAGGGGCCGGTCCCAACGCATGCGGCCGTTGGCCCGCTCGTAGGCGATGACGCCATCGTCGGCAGCCACCACCACCAGGTCGGGCGTCAGCAGAGGGGCCACGTCACGGACACCCACGCGCTCGGCCTGCCAGCGCACGGCACCCGAGGGATCGAGCAGGACGACACGGTGAGCCCCGGCGGTGAAGGCGACGCCCGTGGTGTCGGCCGCCGGCATCCCCACCGAAGCTGGCGGCGGTGCGGGCCAGAACCACTCCTCCCGAAGGACGGGGCCCGGATCGCCGGCGGAGGCGCTCGTGATTCCGGGCCCTTCCGTGGAGGCAGGACTCCCGTCGTTGCTGCACGCGGCCAGGCCCAGGGCCAGGGCCATGAGGACCAGGAGGATGGAGATCGGTCGCGATCGGGAGCGGTTCATCAGCTCTTCTTCCTCGGGAGGGTCACCAGGGTCTTGGTCCTGCTGTCCACCCAGCGGCCGCCCGTGTAGACGGCGGCGCCGACGGCGTCCTCGGCGGTGGAGATGACGTCGGAAACAGCCGTATCGACCAGCATGTCCGACAGCGTCTCGCACGTGGGCGGGACGCCGGCCAAGGCGAGGGCCACTTCCCGGTGCCCTGCTTCCGAGCCCGGCAGGCGGCCGTGGTCGGTGAGCACCCCCGGCAGGGAGACCACCACGTTGCTGGCGCCCGCCAGCCGGGTGTGGTTGGCAGGGACCATGAGGTCTCCCCGGGCGCCGATGGATGTGACCCGAACGTTCTCGGGTGGGTCCCGCCGGTTGAGCTTGGCCAGAAACCTGGACGTCTCGGACAACTGGCGGACCGAAGTCCCCCTCAGGTCGAAGGGAGCTACGCCGGTCTCCGAAAGGCCCCGCTCGACCAATTCTCCGCTGGTGGTGTGGCTGGCCATGGAGAGGGCGGTGGCGATGTCGAACCCGTGGTGGGGACTGGCCAGGGTGACCAGGTTGGTGATCTTGGGCAGGCGGGGATCGTCTGCTTCGTAGTCGTAGGCGAGCATGGTTCGACCCACGATTCCTCCCTGCCCGTGCCCGATGAGGTCTACGGGGACTCCCGGATGCTCCCGGTGGACCCTCTCGAGGAGGGCCCGCAGGTGGCGGGCGGAAGTGCGGATGTCGGTGGTGGTGTCCTCGGCGCCGTAGGGCTGCTCGGCGGTCGTGCCGCCTCGATACGAGAACCTGACCACGTCCTCTGGCTGGTAGCCGAGGGCGGCGGTGTCGAGGTCGTCGATGGCGTCGGGCCCGCTGGTGGAGCCCAGCCCGGCCAGCAGCACTGCCACCCGCCGCTCGGGCATGGGCGGCGGTCGCGCGTCGGCAGGTGTGCAGTTGCCCCGTTGCCGCCACCAGTCCCACCCTGTGCGGCCCAGCCGCAAGGCGTGGGTCGTCCAAGCGGTCTGGCGGCCGTAGTGAATGAGCCCTCGGACCTCGTCGAGCTCGTCGGCGAACTTCTTGGTGGCGGCGTCGAGCCCGGCCGCCGCCGCCCGCCGGGCCAGATCCAGCGCGTCCTGGGCGACCTTCCCGCTCTGGCCGGCCACGTCGCGGGCTGCACGCGCTGCTGTACTGCCGACCGAACCGAGGAAGCGCATGAGCCCGGCGCGCTCCTCGGGCTCCGACCCCGGACGGCGCTCGCCGTCGGGAACGAGGTGGACCTCCACGGGCCCCCCGTCGAAGAGGGTGGTGGGGTCGATGTAGGTGTCGCCGACCCGCGCCCCGAAGTGCAGGTGGCCGGCGCTGGTGCCGACGGTCTGACCCTGGCGCACCTGGTCGCCACGCTGGACGGCCAGGGACTGCAGGAACGAGTAGCTGGTGCGAATGCCGTCGGCGTGGAGCACCACGACATGGAGCTCGCCTCCGACCTGCCCTGCGAACACGACCTCGCCGTCGGCCGCGGCCTGAACGGGTGTCCCCTCGGCCGGCGCGTAGTCGACGCCCCGGTTGCCGGAGCCCCACCGCTCCTCGGGGGGTCGGAAGGGGTCGACGATGGGCCCGTCGACCGGAGGGTGATAGGAGACGGCTCCGACAGCAGTGTCGGCGAGAGCAGGCGCAGCCGCCAGCAGGATGCTGGCGACCAGGAGAACGACGAGGCGGCGCACGGGGACCCCCGGGATGGAGCAGGGCTCGCAGGGGGAAGTGCGGAGGCGCGGCCAGGCCAGCGCAGAGGAAGGAGGGGGGAGGTGCCGTCCGCCGGGTCGGCGGCGCTGAGGTTACCGCGCCGGGTGTGACAGGTCCAGGGGTTCGGCTGGTCCTACGCCGGTTCGCGTTGAGGCTCGGCCAGCTTGGCCCGGAGCTGCAAGACGGCCTTGGTGTGGATCTGGCAGACCCGGCTCTCGGTAATGTGGAGGACGGTGCCGATCTGCCCCAGAGTCAGTCCCTCGTAGTAGTAGAGGGTCAACACCAGCTTCTCCCGCTCGGGAAGCCGGTTGATGGCGTCGACCAGCATCTGCTTGGTCTCCTCGACCTCGAACGCGCCCACCGGACCCAAGCCCTTGTCCGGAAGCGTGTCTCCCACCGTCACCGATTCCGAACGGTCGGCGCCCACGGAGAGCGTCTCCTCCAGCGCTACGAGGCCGAAGAACGAGATCTGGCCGAAGAGGTTCTGGAGCTCGGACTCAGTCATGCCCAGCTCCCCCGCCACCTCGGCCTCGGTCGGCGTGCGCGACAGCTCGTTCTCGAGCTTGGTGTAGGCCTTCTCGACGGCCCGGGACTTGGCTCGCATCGACCGGGGAATCCAGTCTATGGAGCGCAGCTCGTCGATGATCGACCCCCGGATCCGGGAGATGGCGTAGGTCTCGAACTTGAACCCGCGCCCGGGGTCGAACTTGTCGATGGCGTCGATCAGTCCGAACATGCCGTAGCTGACGAGGTCGGCCTGCTCGATGGTGTGCGGCAAGCCCGCTGAGACCCGGCCGGCGACGTACTTCACCAAAGGTGCGTAGTGGAGGATCAGCCGGTTGCGGATCTCCACGGACGGGTCGACCTGGTAGCTGGCCCACAGCTCCGCCACCCCGCTGTCGCGGTCCGGCGCCGGTTCTTTGCGGGGCTCGGGACTGGTCATGCTCGGGGGTGGGTCGCGGCGTGGACGGTGCGGAGACGCTCCCGGCTCACATGGGTGTAGATCTGGGT
>JBHENM010000394.1:0-1364 GCA_046262035.1 Acidimicrobiales bacterium
CCCCCGGCTGCAGGATCTCCTCGACACCGAAGCCCAACGGACGAAAAGGGGGGGCCGGCGGTGAGCGCGCCGACCCGCGCCCAACTTCACGGCCGGCGCCTCGCCCGCCGGACGCTGCCCTCGCTGCTGCGCTACAAGTTCCTCAACGAGTACGGCTACGACAAGGGCGAGGTCGTGGTGGCCGCCATCGTCGACGACATCTGCGCGGTGGTGCGGAACTACTTCCGGCGCCCCGACGAGTTGGAGCCCGGCCAGCTCACCTATCTGTGCCCGGCCGCCGACGAGCGCGCCACCAAGGGTAAGACGATGGCCGACACCCGGCTCGTGCCCGTTCGGTTGACCGTGGTGGCCGAGGAGGACATCGAAGCCATCCGTGCCAGTGTCGGGGCGCTCGGTCGCCGGGACATCCGAATCCGCCGCCTGACCCACGAGGCCTTTGCCCAGGGCGGCGTGCTGTCGCAGCTCGACCTCTCGCTTGTCACCGGTTACACCGACGGCGGCGTCGCCGCGGCGGTGATCCGCCTGCGCAAGAGCGGTGAGATCCTGCCCATCCGGGGCTACGTCGCCGATATGGGAGCGTGGCCGACGCACAAGGCAGCCATCATCCGGCTCTACCTCGAGGGCCTGATGACGCCGGACATCGCCTCCCGCACCTACCACTCCAAGCGCTCCGTCGACCGATACATCGAGGGGTTCGAGCGGGTGCGGCTGTTGGCGGCCAAGCACCCGCGCGAGGAGCTCCCGCTCCTATGCGCGATGGCGCCCAACGTGGTCGCCCAGTACTTGGCCATCCTGGACGAGCACCAGCTCGGTCGGCCCGTCTACCGGCGTCGGAGAGTAAGCCGCCATGGCTAGGCCGGCGTCTCATCATCAGCACGGTGAGGAGCAGTCAAGGGCGGCCCGCAGGGGCGTCCGCAGGACCGGAGCGGAGCGGAGGCCCTTGACAGCACCGGGCATGATGAGAGCCACCATTGACCCTGCCCCGCCTTCAGGCGGGGCTTGCCCAGCAAATTGGCCGCACGGAGTGCGGCTCATTCGAAACTATCTGGGACGCGCGTTAGGGAGCGCCCGCGCGTTATCGCTCACCTTGCGCCCGTGCGGCACTGCGCAGGATCCGGCGTTCTCGCTCGCATGGGCAAGTGACGCTCGCCCCATCGTCAGTCGTTGAGGGAGCCCTTCACGTCCGGTCGGCAGCGTCAGGACGGCCTGACCCACGGCGTCCTCTCCTTCGCGTCCGTATGCCGAGCGATGGTTCGTCAAATTCCGATCGGGTTGCCCGACTCGGTCTGGCCAATCGGGATCGACGACTCCGCGCTGGCTCATCGGGATGGACGACCCCGCCGGCGTGGCGCGGCCGCCTCGGC
>JBHENM010000395.1:0-2129 GCA_046262035.1 Acidimicrobiales bacterium
GTACTTGGATACCGGGGCGCGCCGGAGTGAATTGAGTGAATGGTCAGCCGGCGACCGCTGATTTGGCGGAGGTTCAGCCGGAGCGCAGCGTGAGCCCGGCGACGACGCCGGGGTCCGGCGCCCGGGCCAGGTCGACGAGCATGGCGATGGCATCGACGCCCTGCTGGTGAGCCGTGCGCAGGAAGGTCATGAGCCGGCCCTGGGTCTCGGCCCCCGGGTCGGATCGGTTCCCGCCCCACACCTTGCGGTTGACGACGGCTGGCCTGACGCCCTGCTCGGCTCTCCAGTTGGTGGCGTCGACGCCGTCGATGGTGAGGAAACTGAAGAGGGCGTGCCGCTCGTGGCGGAGGTGCTTGATGAGCTTGCGGTTGGCGTCGTGAGGATGGGCCGCTTCGATGAGCAGGTCGAGACGCTCGCCGATGTCTGCCACCGCCTCGGCCCGGCCAAGGGCGTCGAGGTCCCGGGCGTCGATGGCCTCCAGCAGGAGGTCACGGACCTGGCGGGGCGTGGCCCGGGCCCAGGCCGGTTGCTCCTCGATCATCTCGTGGCAACGCCGGAGGAGGTGCGCGATACACGTCTGGTGCGTCGCCTTGTCGTAGCGGCTGTACACGGCCCAGCCGTCACGGACGATGACCCCGGCGTAGTCGGCGGGAACCAGGCCGATGGCCGACTCGAAACTGCGGTCGCCGGCCACGTCATAGACGGTGGCGTCGTCGGTGGCCGCCACCCACAGCCAGGCCCGCTCCCCGCCGATGCGCCAGCCCGTCTCGTCCATGGTCACCGCGGGGGCGCTGGCGACGTGGGCGAGGATGGCGTTGTGGGTGGGCACCAGGTCCGCGCCCGTCGATGCCGAGGACGAACAGATGGCCCCGGCGGTGACGTCGATGCCCAGGCCGCCCAGCACCTTCGAGCACTTGGCGAAGCTGAGGCCGAGCCCGTAGTGCAGCCACGCCCCCCAGGCCATGGCCCGGGGCCCGACCTGGGCCCCGGCCGCCCCGAGCGCATCGGAGCTCTGCTCTGGGTGGCGGCCCTGGACGCGCCGGTCACAGGACCGACAGCGCCGCACGTGCACCTTGAACAACGTCGTCATCGGGCGGGGCTCGGGCAACTCGGTCTGCCATTGCTCGGCGATGCGCTCCAGCTCGGTCGCCTCGCCGCAGCCGGGGCAGCGCAGAGGAGCCGGCACGTCGAGGACACGGTCGGGGTTGGCCGGGGCCATGCGATGGCCGTGGCGGCCATGGCCCTTGCCCTTCTTGCGCCCCGGGCGGGCCGGGTTCTCGGAAGGCTCCCCCTTGGAGAACGGCGCCGACTGGCGCTTGCCGGCACGTCGTGCCTCCTCCAGCAGCCGCTGCAGCTCGGCGATCAGGCCGTCGCGCGCCGCCAGCGATTCCCGCAGCTCGGCGACCGACGCCGCCAGCTCCTCATAGCTCGGCGGCGGCGCACCAGGCTCGGGATCGGCACGATCGGGCGGGGGCTCAGGCGGGCAGATCCACCTTCTTACACGACCACACGTTCGGGGTGGTGGACCCCGCTATCCAAGTACGAACGACCAAACGGCCGCCAGGGCTAGGAACGCGGTCATCCACGAGCTCTGCGCCCACAATCGCCAGTCGTCGCTGGCGGGCATCGTGCGGAACGCCAGCATTAGAAACAAAGGCCCGTACGAGATCACGAAGAGCCGCATCCGTATCATTTCCGCATCACCGGCACGATGTTAAGAACAGAGTGTGACGTCGCGCTGCCCCTACGACGCAAGGCCCCAAGACCGACCTGGGTGCCGTCGTCGGTGGGTGGCGGGGACATGGCGTGCCGGTAAGGGAACGACGACGGGGCGAGTCGGCCTGGTGCCCGCCCTACAGGAGGGCAACGGCTCGGGGTCGTCCCGCAACAGTGGTCGGGTCGATCGGCCCGGTGATCGGGGCCTGTCCGGTGCATGCCCCCAACGTTCGTCTCAAGCCCTTCTACTCCGTCGCCGTGAAGAACCGCTCGTAGAGGTCGCCGTCGGCGGAGATGTACAGGTCCTGGGTGACCCGCACGGTGGAGTGCCCGAGGAGGCGTGACACGTCCTCGATGCGAGCCCCGGGCCGCGACAGCGCCCAGGTGGCGAAGACGTGGCGCAGGGAGTGGAA
>JBHENM010000396.1:0-7276 GCA_046262035.1 Acidimicrobiales bacterium
CTAGGGGAGAAGAACCATGGTCAAGCTGCGCCTGATGCGCATGGGGAAGAAGAAGCAGCCCACCTACCGCATGGTGGCGGCCGACTCGCGCTCGCCGCGCGACGGTGCGTTCATCGAGATCGTGGGCATCTACAACCCGCGGTCCGAACCGTCCATGGTTCGGATCGACAACGACAAGGCAGTGGCCTGGCTGCGCCAGGGTGCCCAGCCGACGGAACGGGCGCGCCGCCTGCTCGAGATCTCCGGGGCGTGGGACCAGTTCCGGGGCACGGCGCCGGCAGCAGCCGAGAGCGCCGTCGCCGGGCCGGCGTCATGACCGACCCTTCGCTCGCCGCCGAACCCGACCTCGACGACCTGGACGACGACGGGCTCGACGACGACGGTGTCGACGGCAACCGCGTGGTCGGGGCCCTGCCCCGGGCGGTACTCGAGTACCTGGCCCGCTCCATCGTCGACGACCCCGAGTCGGTCGTGATCGAGGCCGAGGAGGGGCGCCGCGCTCTCACCCTTCGCCTCCACGTCGCCCCCGGCGACATGGGGCGCATCATCGGCCGCCGCGGCCGGGTGGCCCAGGCTATCCGCACCGTCGTGCGGGCGGCAGGCGCCCGGGAGGGCGTCGACGCCATCGTCGACATCGTCGACTAGGCGCTTCCAGCTGTGCTGGAGGTCGGGCGTATCGTGAAGCCCCACGGCCTCCGCGGGGAGCTGGTCGTGCATCCCATCACCAACCGTCCCGAGACCCGTTTCGCCGCCGGCGCCGTGCTGTCGTCGGATCGTGGCCCGTTCGAGATCCTGACCTCCCGTCCCCATCAGGGGCGCTTTCTCGTGACCGTCGCCGGCGTCGAGGACCGCGACGCGGCCGAGGGCCTTCGCGGCCTGGTCCTGCTCGCCGAGCCCATCGACGAGGAGGGCGCGCTGTGGGTCCACGAGCTGGTGGGAGCGGAGGTGGTGGGGGTCGACGGCCAGAGTCACGGCGTGGTGGAGGCGGTCGAGGCCAACCCCGCCTCCGACCTGCTCGTGCTGAGAGGCGAGCGCCTGGTCCCCCTGGTGTTCGTTGTCGAGCACACGGCCGGCCGGGTGGTCATCGACCCGCCGCCCGGCCTCCTGGACGACGCCTGAAGCCTCATCCGGCCGAGGGTGTGACACTGGCCGTCGCCATGGAGATCCACGTCTTCACCGTCCTCCCTCAGATCCTGGAGCCGGCCCTGGCCGGGGGGCTGCTCGGCAAGGCCCGTGAGCGAGGGCTGGTCGACGTGCGGGTGCACGACCTGCGGGAGTACACCACCGACCGTCACCGCTCGGTGGACGACGCCCCATTTGGCGGCGGAGCGGGCATGGTACTCACCCCCGAGCCCATCTTCCGGGCCGTCGAGGCGGTGGAGCCCGTCCGTCCCTTGTTCCTGTTGAGCCCGGGGGGCCGGCGGTTCGACCAGGCCCTGGCCGCCGAGCTGGCGGGATCGCCCGGCTTCTCCCTGCTGTGCGGGCGCTACGAGGGGGTGGACGAGCGGGTGCGGGCCCACCTGGCCGACGAGGAGCTGTCCATCGGCGACTTCGTTCTCGCCGGGGGTGAGGCGGCCGCTTTCGTGGTGGTGGAAGCGGTGACCAGGCTGGTGCCGGGCGTGGTGGGCAATGACGCCTCGGTCGAGGAGGAATCCTTCGGCCGGGGACTGCTGGAGCACCCCCAGTACACCCGCCCCGCCGACTTCCGGGGGTGGGAGGTGCCCGAGGTCCTGCGGTCGGGGGATCACGGTCAGATCGCCCGGTGGCGGGCCGCTCAAGCTCTCGCCCGCACCGTGTCCCGGCGCCCGGACCTGATCGCCGCCCGGGGAGGGATCACCGCCGAGGAGGGGCGACTCCTGGCCGAGTTCGGCCTCGACGTGGCCCTCCCTGCCGACGTGGCCTATCCTGGTCGTTCCCCCGCCGAAGCGCAGGAGCCTGCCGCGCCATGAACCCCACCGATTTCGTCGACCGCGCTTCGCTGCGTACCGACCTCCCCGGCTTTGCCCCGGGCGACACCCTCAAGGTCCACGTCCGCGTGGTCGAGGGGAACCGCGAGCGCGTCCAGGTGTTCCAGGGCGCCGTCATCCGCCGTCAGGGCTCGGGCGTGCGGGAGACCTTCACCGTTCGCAAGGTGAGCTTCGGTGTGGGCGTCGAGCGCACCTTCCCGGTGCACTCGCCCATCATCGCCCGCATCGAGCTCGTCACCCAGGGGGCCGTCCGCAGGGCGAAGCTGTACTACCTGCGGGACCGGGTCGGCCGGGCGGCGAAGATCAAAGAGAAGCGCACCGCTCGCTGACGGAGGTGAAGGGGCGCAGCTCGTCGTTCCTTCGCGAGCTGGTCATCCTGGTCGGCAGCGCTCTCGTCATCGCCATGCTCGTCAAGACGCTGGTGGCTCAGGCCTTCTTCATCCCCTCGGGATCGATGCTGCCGCAGCTCCAGGTGGGGGACCGGATCGTGGTCTCCAAGCTCTCCTACCGCCTGCACGAGCCGCGCCGGGGGGACATCGTCGTCTTCGACGCTCCCAACGAGCAGCCCAAGGAGTCCGACCCGCTCGTCATCAAGGTCGTTCGAGGGCTGGGCCAGGCCATCGGCGTAGCCGCCCCCTCCACCGACGAGTTCGTCAAGCGGGTGATCGGTCTCCCCGGGGAGACCGTCGAGGGCCGCGGCGGGATGGTCTTCGTGAACAACCAGGAGGTGGTGGAGCCGTACCTGCCCGATGGGATGGACACGGCGCCCTTCGGTCCCGTCGCCGTGCCCGACGACACCCTCTGGGTCATGGGGGACAACCGGGCCGCGTCGGCCGACAGCCGGGTGTTCGGGCCCATACGCCAGTCGACCGTCGTGGGACGGGTGGTGCTGCGGGTGTGGCCCGTGCCCGAGCTCAGCTTCCTGTAGTCCGCCTGGGCCGCTCGGGCCTGTGTCGTCCGCTCAGAGGGCCGCTCGGGCCCTAGAGTGGACACATGAGCAGCGAGGACCTCGAGCGGTATGAGACCGAGATGGAGCTCCAGCTGTACAAGGAGTACCGCGACGTTCTTCCCCTCTTCGCCTACGTGGTCGAAACCGAGCGCCGGTTCTATCTGGCCAATCACGTCGACATGCAGCTCCGGGAGGACAACGGGCGCAGCCACCTGGAGCTGGCACTCAAGGATGCGTGGGTTTGGGACATCTACCGTCCCGGGCCCGCACGCTTCGTCGCCTCGGTCCGAATCGTGACGTTCAAGGACGTCAACGTGGAGGAGATCCGGCCCCAGGAGTAGGGAAGGCGAGCGGATGACGCAGGCCCGGCGGGACCTGGGAAGGACGGGCGAGGACGCGGCGGCGGCCTGGTACGAGGCGCAGGGGTACGAGGTCGTGGTCCGGAACTGGCGGTGCCGCGAAGGCGAGTTGGATCTGATCGTCCGCCACGGCCGGACCTTCGTCTTCTGCGAGGTGAAGACCCGTACGTCGGACGCCTTCGGACTGCCCGTGGAGGCGATCACCCGCACCAAGCAGGCCCGCATCCGGCACCTGGCCGCCCGGTGGCTCGCCGAGGCGGCGCCGCTCTCAGCCATGGCCATCCGCTTCGATGTGGCCTCGGTGATGGCGGGTCGGGTGGAGATCCTGGAAGGCGCTTTCTGAGGCCGGCCCCGCCCGGAGCTGTCGCAAGCCTCATCTAACATCGGCTGCGCCTCGAGCGACCGGCGATCGGTCCCTCCTTCAGTGACGTTCCACCGTCCCGGAGGCCGTTCGTGATCGCCACCATCCCGTCCGCCACCCTGCTGGGCGTCGAGGGGCAGCCCGTGACCGTCGAGGTCCACGTGTCCCTGGGCCTGCCCGGCTTCAACGTCGTCGGCCTGCCCGACGCTGCCTGCCGGGAGTCCCGAGACCGGGTCCGAGCGGCCCTCCTCTCCAGCGGGCTGCCGTGGCCGGTGAAGCGGGTGACGGTCAACCTCGCCCCTTCCGGCGTGCGCAAGGGCGGACCGGGCCTCGACCTTCCCATCGCCGTCGGACTGCTGGTGGCGGCCGAGGAACTGCCGCCCGAGTCCGTGGCGGGCACGGCCTTCCTGGGCGAGCTCGGTCTGGACGGGTCGGTGCGGGCCGTGCGCGGGGTCGTCCCCATGGTGGGCGCCATGGCTTCGCCCGCGGTCGTGGTTCCCGCCGCCAGCGTGCGGGAGGCCGAGATCCTGGGCCGCCACCGGGTCCGGGCCGCTACCTCGATGGCCGAGCTGGTCGCCTGCCTTCGGGGCGATGCGCCGTGGCCCGATCCTCCGCCACCGCCCCCGGCGCCCCCCTCTTCGCCGCCGCCGGACCTGGCTGACGTCCGGGGCCAGCCCGTGGGCCGTACCGCGCTCGAGGTGAGTGCCGCCGGGGGCCATCACCTGCTGCTGTCGGGGCCGCCGGGGTCGGGCAAGACCATGCTCGCCCGGCGCTTGAACGGGTTACTCCCGCAGCTCGACACGGCCGACGCCCTCGACGTCACGCGCATCCACTCCGCCGCCGGGCTCCCCCTGCCCGGAGCCGGCCTGATCGAGTCCCCTCCGTTCCGGGCGCCGCACCACGGGGCGTCAGCCGTGGCCCTGATCGGTGGCGGGTCGGCCTGGATGCGCCCGGGCGAAATCTCCTTGGCCCACGGTGGGGTTCTGTTCCTGGATGAGCTGGGTGAGTTCCCGGCGTCGGTGCTCGACTCGCTGCGCCAGCCCTTGGAGGACGGGGTCATCCGGCTGTCCCGGGCTCGGGGGAGCGTCACCCTTCCCGCCCGGTTCCTGCTCGTGGCGGCGACCAATCCGTGCCCGTGCGGAGCGGGCGGAGCGAGCGGGCAGTGCCGGTGCCGCCCGGGTACCCGCACCCGCTACCAGCGCCGGCTTTCGGGGCCCCTGCTCGACCGGTTCGACCTCCGCGTGGTCGTATCCCGACCCGATCCCGCCACCCTCCTCGGTGGGCCGGTCAGCGAAAGCACGGCTGCTGTGGCCGAGCGCGTGAACCGGGCCCGGGCCATCGCCCGCGATCGGGGCGTCGGTTGCAACGCCGAGCTTCCCGCCAGCCGCCTCGACGAGGTCGCCCCCCTCGGCCCGGCTGCGTCCGCCCTGCTCGAGCACAAACTGCGCGCCGGCACGCTCAGCGGCCGGGGCCTCCACCGGGTGCGCCGGGTGGCCCGCACTCTCGCCGACCTCGCCGGCGCCGGGCTGGTCATCGGGGAGGAGCACGTGTGTCTGGCGCTAGGGCTCCGGGGCGACGTCGGCACCAACGAGGCGGCGGCATGACTGTTGACACTCCCCCGGAGGCCTTCGCCGCCGCCCTGGCCGGGTTACCGGGCATGGGTCCCGCCCGACTGGCGGCGCTCCTCACCGCGTGGCCGCCGGCGGAGGCGTGGAGCCGGGTGCTGGCAGGCACGGCGCGGCGGGTGCTCGATCCGCAGGCGGGCCCGGTGGCCAAGGCCTGGCGCCGGGCGGCCGCGGCCGTCGACATGGCGGCCCTGTGGAAGGCCCAGGCGGCGAAGGGCGTGACCACCGCGGCGTGGGGTTGCCCCGGCTACCCGGCTGTGCTGCACGACGACCCTGAGCCGCCTGCGGTCCTGTTCTCCCGAGGGAACCTGGCGAGCCTCGACGGGCGACGGGTGGCCATCGTCGGCGCCCGCCGCTGCACCCGCTACGGGCGGGACGTGGCCTATGAGCTGGGCCACGACTTGGCCGCCAGCGGGGTTCGGGTGGTGTCCGGACTCGCCCTCGGGATCGACGGGGCTGCCCATCGCGGCGCCCTGGCCGCTTCGGCCGCGCCTCCGGTGGCGGTGGTGGGGAGCGGTCTCGACGTCTTCTACCCGCGAAGCCACGAGCGGCTGTGGGCCGAGGTGGCCGAGGCGGGCGTGGTCCTGTCCGAGGCGCCGCTGGGGGCACCGCCCGAGCCATGGCGGTTCCCCGTGCGCAACCGGATCATCGCCGGACTGGCCGAGGTGGTGGTCGTCGTCGAGTCCTTCCACACCGGCGGATCCCGGCACACGGTGGAGGCGGCGGCAACCCGTTCCCGGCCCGTCCTGGCCGTTCCCGGGCCCGTGCGCAGCCCTGCCTCCGACCTGCCCAACGCCCTCCTGGCCGAAGGCTGCCACCCCGCCCGCGATGCCCTCGACGTACTCGTCGCCCTCAACCTCGAGCCCGACGCCTTATCGAGGGGGCCGGGCGCCGATCCCCGGCCGCCTCCCAGTCCGTCGGAAGCAGCCGTGCTCGACGTGCTCGGTTGGGAGCCTGCCAGCTTCGAGCAGGTGGTCCTCAGCACCGGAGGCTCCCCGGCCGAGGTGGGGCTGGCCCTGGCTCATCTGGAGCGCGACGGGTGGGTTGCGGGCAGGGCCGGGTGGTGGGAGCGGGTCGCCGACGCCGGTGGGCGCCGCAGCGTCTGACCGCGTAGGGCGCTCCACCCGGTACCGTTAGCGCGTGCCCTGGAAACAGGACGACTTCGTCCGATCCCTCGTTTCCGCCTCACCCAACACGGTGGCTGCCTACCGTCACGACGTGGTCGAGTTCACCGCCTGGGTCGAACGCACCGGGATCGCCGAGCCGGCGGGGGTCACGCCGTTGACACTGCGCCGGTACCTGGCCTACCTCTCGACCCGCCGATACGCGCGCCGCACCATCGCCCGGAAGGCAGCCGCCCTCCGGCGGTACTTCGACTGGCTACGGCGACGGGGCGTCATCGCCACCGACCCGGCACGCCGGCTGTCGGCGCCCAAGGGCGAATCCCGGCTCCCCCGCATTCTCAAGGGCCAGGAGCTGGCCATCCTGCTGGGGGATCTGCCGCCTGCGGGGGCCGAGAGCAGGGCGCAGGTGGATTCGAAGGGACCGGATGGGGTCGATCTCCGGGACCGCGCCGTCGTGGAGCTCCTCTACGGCAGCGGGCTGCGGGTGGCCGAGCTGTGCAGCCTCCGGACGGGCGACGTCGACGTCAGGACGGGCCGCCTGCTGGTGTGGGGGAAGGGGGCCAAGCAGCGCCAGATGCCCATGAGCCAGCCGTCGGTGGAGGCCGTGCAGGCGTGGCTCCGAGGGGGACGGGCCGAGCTGGCCACCCCGGAGTCCCCTCCCGACGTGCTTTTCCTCAACCGCAGGGGGCGACCGCTCACTCCCCGTGACGTCCGGCGCATCCTCGACCGGCGGGCGCCTGTCCCCACCCACCCGCACGCCCTGCGCCACACGTTCGCCACCCATCACGTCCGCAAGGGGACCAAGCTGGACGTCGTACGGCAGGCCCTCGGCCATGAGTCGCTGGCCACGACGAGCGTGTATGTGGGGCTGGCGCGTGAGGTGATGGACCA
>JBHENM010000397.1:0-15187 GCA_046262035.1 Acidimicrobiales bacterium
CGGCCGGTCCCGGGCACGCCTCCTGTCGAGCGCGCAGGGCGTCGACGAGGGCGCGGTCGTCGCCCGACTGTCGCGCCAGGTCGAGGGCCGTCGCGCTGAGGGGCCCGGTGCGGTCCTGCTCGCCGTCGTAGAACGCCAGGTGGCTCTGCTGCGCGAGGAGCCGGGCGCGCAGCGCCTCCCGGCCCGTGTCGCCGAGGGCGGCGAGGGCCTGTTCGCACAGCTGCCGGGCGACGGCGTTGACGGCCGGTTCGGTAGCCGCTTCGAGGACGAGGGCGGCCTCGGCCATCAGCTCGGGACTCCGAGCGGCGCCCGCCGAGTCTGCCGCCGCGGCTGCGGCAGCCAGGCAGCCGTGAAGGTCACCCGCGAAGTACGACGCCCGGCCGAGGGCGATCAGTGTCCGGCAACGCTCTTCGTCGGGCACCGCCGTCCCCCCGAGCCTGAGCGCGGCCCGGTACAGCCGGACCCCCTCTTCGTAGGCGAGGCGCCGGACGGCGTCGTCGGCGGCGCGGATGGTCCACTTCCGTGCCGCGGCGGCCTCGCCGTACGGCGCCAGCTCGGCCCAGTGCCGGGCGATGTCGGTGAGGTGCTCGGAGAGGTCGCCGGCGAAGTGGCGTTCGGTCGCCTCGGCGACGGCGCGGTTTAGGGCAGCCCGACCCGCGGTCGTGAGCGACGCCTCGACCGCCTCGCGCGTCAGCGCATGGACGAACCGATAGTCGCCGATCTCGCCGACCCGGTCGACCAGGCCGTGGGCGATGGCCTCGTCGAGAAGAGGAAGGCACTGCGCGACGGGTGCGTCGAGCGTCCCCGCAACGAGACTGAGCGAGAAGTCGCGCCCGACGATGGCCGCCGCCTGCACCAACTGGCGGCAGTCGGGGGAAACCCGGTCGAGCCGTGCCCTGACGACGTCGAGGACGGTGCGGGGCGGCCGGTCCGGACTCCACGTTCCCTCCGCCATGGCCCGGGCGACCTCGCGGACGAACAACGGGTTGCCGCCGGTGACGTCCAACACAGCGCGCGCCTCGGCCTCCGAATTCCCGGCCACGGTCCTCGATAGCTGCTCGCGGACCTCGGCCAGGGCGAAGCCGCGGAGATCGAGGCGGCCGACGGCCGGTGACCGCATCAGGTCGGGGAGGACGCGGGGGAGCACGCTTGCCGGCTCGACATCGCGGAACGTGGCCAAGACGAGCAGCCGGGCGCCGGCGACGTGATCGGCCAGGTGGCGGAGGACGAGGAGCGACGGCTCGTCTCCCCAGTGGATGTCGTCGAGGATGACGACCAGGCCGCTCCCACCGGCGGCGACCCGCACCGCCTCGGCCACGCCGTCGAAGACCCGGAACCGGTCCTCGGGCGACTCGGCGTCACCGGCGATCACCGTGTCGGGGTCGATTCCGATAGATCGGAGCACCTGGCGCCACGGCCAGAACGCGGGCGCCCCCTCGGCCTCGACGCAGCGTCCCCAGGCCACCGCGGTTCCCCCGGCGAGGGCGACGCCGGCAAGCTCCTGGGCCAGGCGGGTCTTGCCGATGCCGGGTTCGCCGGCGCAGAGGACGAGCCGGCCGTCCCCGTTGCGGGCGGCGGTGAGCCACGCGCGCAAGGCGTCGACCTCGCGCCGCCGCCCGACGATGCCATCGCCCGAGTGATTCAGGGCATCATCCTCCCCCATGCGCGCTGAGGTGGTGAAGGCCTTCGTCAACCAGGAGGATCCTCCCGACGACGCCTCACTCAGCGTGACCCGTGACATCCTCCTGGTCGACCGGTGGTGGCCGGCGGCGCTCTGGTTGGGTCCCGCCACCTGCCTGGTGCGAACGGACGACGGCCCTGACCAGGATCTTCCCGCCGAGCTGGCCGAGGCCCTGTCTCGCCGGGGCCTGATGGAGATCGAGGCCGACCTCGAGGCCCCCGTCCTCTCCGTGACCATGCAGCGGGTCGACGTCATCGCCGGATCGTGGACCGTCTGGTCAGTCGACGAGGCCACGGCGCGCCAGGCGGTGGGGGACGCGGCCACGGGATAGCCCCTCCGGGAGGCAAGCAGGAACGAACCGGGCTGTGGGAGCGTTGTTACGGCTGACAGATCACTGGAGTGGGGAGATGACCAAGAACACCATCAAGACGTACACGCTCCTGGCCGGGCTGGGTGGCCTGCTTATCCTCATCGGGTCCGCATTTGGAACAAGTGGGGCGTTCATCGGCCTGGCCATCGGCCTGGTCTTCGTCGGGGGCTCCTACTGGTTCTCCGACAAGCTCGCCATACGGTCCGCTCGCGCCGTCCCCGTCACCGAGCACGAGTTCCCCGAGTACTACCGGATGATGCGCGAGCTGTCGCAGCGGGCGGGCATGCCCATGCCCAAGCTGTACATGACCCCCGATCCGCAGCCCAACGCCTTCGCCACGGGACGGAACCCGAACCACGCCGCGGTGGCCGTTACCGAGGGCATCGTGAGGCTCCTGGGGTGGGGAGACGAGCTGAAGGGGGTGCTCGCCCATGAGATCAGCCACGTCGGCAACCGGGACATCCTCATCGGGTCGGTGGCCGCCGCGGTGGCCATGGGCATCACCTTCGTGGCCCGGATATTCATGTGGGGCGCCATGTTCGGCGGTGGCGGCAGCGACGACGACGGTCCCAACCCCATCGCCCTGCTCGCCATGGTCATCCTCGCGCCCATCGCGGCCATGCTCCTCCAGATGGCCCTCAGCCGCAGCCGCGAGTACGAGGCCGACCGCAGCGGTGCCCGCCTGCTCGGGGACGGGGAGTCTCTCGCCCGGGCCCTCGCCAAGCTCGAGACCGGTGCCCGAGCGGTTCCCATGAACGTGGACCCGGTTCAGGCCGGCAAGTACATCGTGAACCCCCTCACCGGGCGGAAGGTGCAGTTCGCCAACCTGTTCACCACCCACCCCCCGATGGAGGACCGCATCGCCCGGCTTCGCGCCGGAAACTGGCGGGGCTGACGCAGGCGCGGCAGGCCTCTTAGCGCTACGCTCCGTCTCCCGCCGACCGGGTTAAGCGTCCCGGTCGGCAGGAAACGGAGCGTTTCGCGTCGAATGGAGGGGGATCGTGTCGAGACGGGCCCGTTCGACGCTCGCCCTCGTGCCCACCCTGGCAGTGCTGATGTTTGGCGGGGTGTGGCAGGCACGCGCCCAGCCTGCTCCGCCGCCTCTCGGCCCTCAGCAGAACACTCCGACCACCAACTTCCTCCAGGGCCTCCTGGGTGGTCTGCTCGGCACCACAACCACCGTCCCAGCGCAGCCCGGTTCCCCGGCGGCGCCTCAGTCGGAACCGGCTCCTGACGCGGCCCCCTCGCCGGGCCCGGACGGGTCGGATGCCGACGAAACGACGGAACGCACGATCCCTCCCGAGGCGCAGGCGATCATCAACTCCGTGCTCAGGACGGGGAGCAAAAACACCCTCCCCCTCCTTGAGGCTCTGGCCCGGCTCGGCAACCAGGGCCTGACGGCCGAGGAAGGGGCGATCGAGGGCTTCGGCCAGTTCCCGGTGGCGGGCGAGGCCTGGTGGAGCGACGACTGGTACGAGGCCCGGTTCACACCCGAGTTCCACTTCCACCAGGGAACCGACATCTTTGCCGCCAGGGGAACTCCGGTCCGAGCCCCGGCAGATGGCTTCACGGAAGATGGCAGCGGTGGCGCGGGCGGGCTGGCCGTCAACCTCAGAATCGCCGACGGCACCTACTACTACATGGCCCACCTCGACAGCCTGACCGCCGCAGGCAGGGGCTCTCGGGTGAAGCAAGGGGAGATCGTGGGCTTCGTGGGTGACAGCGGGAACGCCGTAGGAGGTTCTCCCCACGTTCACTTCGAGGTCCACCCCGGAGGAGGGGGGGCGGTGAACCCCAAGCCCATACTGGATCGCTGGCTGCAGGAAGCCATCGACGCCGTCCCCACCGTGATCAGTACCTTCCAGGGCAGCCAATCCCGCGCCCTCACCGCGGCAGGGATGCTGCGCCGCATGGACACGGGATCCCTTGGGGCGCCGGTTTCCTCCGACGGGCCTCAGCTGTGGGCCACCAACCTCCGCCGGGAGAACGGCGGAATCCGGCTGGCTGACGTCGAGGGAGAGGGCGAGCAGGCGGCCTGGGATCCACGGGTCCGAGGCGCCGCGGCTCGGGCCGAGGACATCAGGCGAGCGAACCAACTGGCCCGCGGCGTCCTCGGCCCCCTGACGCCGAGCGTGCTCAATGACGTCACCGGCGGCTAGCCGGCCGAGAGCTTCAGTCCCGGAAGTTCTTGAACTGGAGGGGTAGGCCGAAATCCTGCTCCTTCAGGGCGGCGATCACAGCTTGGAGATCGTCCCGCTTCTTGGCCGTCACCCGTAGCTGGTTGCCCTGGGTCTGGGACGAGACCCCCTTGGCCGCCTTCTCCTTGACGAACCGGTTGATCTCCCGAGCCTTCTCGTCGTTGATCCCTGCGACCAGGGCCACCGTCTGGCGAACCGCGCCCTTGGAGCCCTCCTCGACCTTGCCGTAGGAGAGTGCCTTCAGCGAGACCTGCCGCCGGACGAGCTTCTCCTCGACCACCTGGGCCACGGCCCGGAGCCGGTCCTCGCTGGCCGACCGGAGGCGGATCTCGTCGTCGCCCAATTCCACGCCCGATCCCGTGTTCTTGAAGTCGTACCGGGTGGCCACCTCGCGCTGCGCCTGGTCGACCGCGTTGCGGACCTCTTGCAGGTCGAGCTCGGAAACGACGTCGAAGGAGGGCATGGCGAAACGGTAACCTCCCCCCGGCACAGCATGGGTCGGTGCCCGAGCGGCCAAAGGGAGCTGACTGTAAATCAGCCGGCACAGCCTACGGAGGTTCGAATCCTCCCCGGCCCACCAACGGAGAAGGTGCAGGTCAGCGGGTCTGTCTTGATCTGCGTGTAGCGGTGGCGGTCACCCTGCCGTCGTCGTCACCCGTGACCACCGCCGTTCGCTCGGGGCCGGTCCCCGAAGCGTTCGGCGGTTTACACCACCTTTTGAGAGGGGTGGCAGCACCCTTGTCGCCGGAGGCAAAGAAGCGTTAGCTCACGTCTCAGCCGTTCGACCTGAGGATGGAAGACGTGAACTCCTTCAGCACCGCCTACCCACCTTCGCCCGGCGAGAGCCCGCCCGCGCCGATCCCGCCGCCCCCTCCAATGGCCGAGCCTTCGCGTCGGGGCTACTTCGTCGCCGGCCTCATCGCAGTAATCGGGCTCCTGCTCGGCGGCATCGGGCTCGTCCGGGGCTTCGGCGCCCTTTCCGATCGCGTCGATGAGTTCGAGCGGGTGGAAGTGCCGGGCGCGGCCGGCCTGACCTTCGACACGGCCGGTGACTTCACGCTCTACTTCGAAGCCCCAGGCACGAGCGACGCGACATCGAACGATGCCCTTCCCGCGGTACAGGTGCTCCTCGAGCCGGCGGGAGGCGGCGACCCGGTTCCCATCAAGGCGTACGGCGGCTCGGTGACCTACACCGTCGGTGGTCACGAGGGGCGGGCTGTGGGCACCTTCCACATCGATGCGCCGGGAGACTACAAGCTGTCCTCCGACGCCTCGATATCCCCCGGCTTCGCCCAGATCGCGGTCGGAACCAGCCTCCGGGGGCCTCTCGCTCAGCTCTTCCTCTCAGGACTCATCCTCTTCGTCGCCTTCGCCGCCGCCGTGGTGGTCTCGGTGGTGACGGCGGTGCGCCGCCGGAGGGCGCGCCGTCGGCTCCTGCTCGCACCGCCAGCCTGACCCACGCCACGTCCCTCACAGGGGCACGCACGACGACGGCCCCGGAGTAGCGTCACGCCCATCGCTGCAAGGGGCGACGACGACGGGAGGACGGCGATGGCCAGGTTGGTAGTCAGTGCCTTTTCCGAGGACACCATCGCGGCTCCGGGTAACCGGCAGCCGAATTACGTCATCGTGTCGGTCACCGACGCCAACGGCACCCCCGTGGGGGGCCTGACCGCTCCGAACTTCAAGGTCGACCCGATGATTGTCGGACCCGGCGGCGCCCTGGTGAACATCACTCGGGTGGTCGCCGGCCGCCTCCCCGGCTTCTACTTAATCGACCTCGTTCCCATCAACACCGAGACGTGGAAGGCGGGGGTCTACATCCTGGCTGTCGCCGTCACCCGGAGCGCCGACCAGGGCCAGGCTCTGGCCACCGTCCTCATGGACTGAGGTAGTCCCGGGACGCCCCCGAAAGGCTGGCTGGCAGTGCCACCCCCCGAAGGCCTCACCCTCGTCCGAGGATGGTTGACACCGCAGCCTCGGGTACGAGGGGCTGGGCTCCCTCCGTGGTGCGCCTGGGGCCATCCCCTCCCACGGCAAACCACCGGCCAGCTCGCCGCGGACGACCAGGCTGAGCCCCCGCTCCGGGCTGCAGGGGTGCGACCACTCCAACCTGGTGGAGGCACCCCTGTGGCGCCTTGGGAGAAGTGGGGGGGCTCAGGCCTCTTGTTGATGAGGGCGAGCAGGCGGTGGGGGGATTCCGGCGCAGGATGGACGTGGCGTCCATCTCACGGACTCCCTGGGTGGCGTCTCTAACAACCCCGGACGCCAGCCGATCCCTGAGAGTTTCTTCGGGGGACCGTACATCAGCCGGCACAGCGTACGAAGGTTCGAATCCTCCCCGGCCCACCAAAGAGGTACCGCGAGCGGGTTTCTCAGTCGGAACCCGTCGGGCGCGCGAGGCTGCTGGCGTGGGGCGGGGTTGGGCGGCGGGGGCGTTGGTGGCGTTGGCCTTGGCGGGCGGCTCGTCGAGTTGCCGCGACCCGGCGGCCGTGCCGCGCCAGAGCCGGATCGAGCGGGTTGACCTCACCGCCACCGTCGGCGCAGACGGGACGGTGCGAGTGGTGCAGCGGCTGACGTTCGTCGACGACGGCGGCGGCCTGATCGCCCTGCCCGTGAGGTCGGGGTTGACGGAGCTCGCCGAGATCAGCGTCGACGGGCAGCCCGTGTCTCTGGAGTCCGGGGTTACCGAAATCCGGGCGTTCGCCCGTTCCGCCACCGTGGCCTTCACGCTGAACCGGGCCGTCGAGACGTGGAGCGACCTCACGGTCGCACGGTTCGCCCTCCATGCTCGCGCCTCCGACGCCTCGCGCCAGGATCCGCTCGTCGGGTTCCGGGCCACGATCACGCTCCCCGAGGCGGCGGCGGCCGGTGACGTGCTGGCTCACTGGCACACGTCGCTCGATCGCGTGGTGACCGTGGCCGGCCACGTGGTCGAACTGCGAGGAAAGGTCCCGGCGTGGGCGGGTTCCGAGGTGGCCATCGGCTTCGCGCCCGGCTTGGTCCAGTTGGCTCCCGCAGATGCCGTCCTGATGGCGCACGACGTCCCTCACCGGCCCGCCTTCGAGGCTCAGCAGGTGCAGCTCGATGCAGCTACAGCATCGCTGGAGGAGACGCTGGAGGGCCAGGAGGCGACGGCCGCGCTGGTGAAGCCGATCTTCCTGGGAGTCACGGTCGTCGTGCTGGGCTTTGCCGTCATGACCACGCAGCGGGTCAGGCTCGCCGAGCGCCGCCGCCGAGCCCGCCTCGCCGACGACGTGCCCGACGAGCTGCGCGAGCCGCCCGGATCCGAGTCGCCGGCTGTCGTGACCCTGCTGGCGGCGAAGGGGGAGCGGGTCGACCGCGACGCGGTGGCCGGCACCGTCCTCGGATTGGTGGAACGCGGCGCCATCGAGCTCGACGGCATCACCTCCGAGGCCTTCGTCCTACGCCTCCGCTCGCCCCGTCCGGCGGTGAGCGCCCCCGAGGGGGTGGTGCTCGATGCGCTGGCCGACGCCGCAGGGCCCGGGCCGAGCGAGCTACAGGGTCCGCCGCTGTGGCGGGGTGGCGGCAAGAGGTTCTGGACCGCCTACCGGCGGGCCGTGGTGGGCGAGGCCCGTGGGGCGGGACTCGTCGAGCGGGTCTACAAGCCCTCCCTCTTCGGGGCCTACGCGGCGATATTCGTCGGGTGCAGCTGGCCTTGTGGCTCGACCAGAGCCTGGTGTTGCTGCTGCCTGTCGGCACCATCGCCGGCGTGATCCTGTCTATCCCATTCCTCAGCCGTGTCACCATCACCGACGAGGGAGTCCGGCGCCGGGCCCGCTGGCTGGCGTTCCGCCGCTTCTTGCGGGCGCAGGGCTCGCTCGGGGACGTCGGCGCTCCCGGCATCGCCGTGTGGGGCCGGTTCCTGACCTACGGCGCGGCGCTGGGCGTGGCCCGGGCGGCCGCAGAGGCGCTGGCCCCAGACGACGGCGCCGAGCGGGTCGACGTCCGCGCCGACACATGACGGATTCCGGCCTGGGAACGCGTCGGCTCAGGTGATGTCGCGGCGGACGACGAACCGGCTGCCGATTCCGGCCATGGCGACGGCGTAGAGGGCGAGGATCAGGGCCGCACCCCAGACTGGCAGCAGGTCGCCCTCGGGTGTGGCGCCCCCCGACAGGGCCGTGCCCGCCCCGCCCGGCAGCCACTTGCCCACCTCGGGCAGGAAGCTGACGAGGATCCCCTCGAGGACGAAGGACCACACCAGGGCGATGGTCACGGCAGCCACCTGATTGCGGATGAGGGCCCCGACCCCTACTCCGAGCAGCCCGTAGAGGGTGGTGCCGAGCATGATGGAGAACGGCACCCGGATCACGTCGGCGTCGAACAGCGAAACACCCAGGTCCTTGGCTGCGAGCCAGGGAAGGGCGACGACCAGGGTGACCAGGGCGGCGATGCCGGCGAAGACGAGGCCGACGAGCGTGAGGGCGATCATCTTGGCGGCGATGACCCGGCTGCGGTGGGGCGTGACCAGGAACGTGGGCGTGACGCTGCCGTGCCGGAACTCGTTGGCGACGGAGAGGATGCCCAGGATCATCACGAAGGTCGAGACCGGCCATCCGGCGGCGAGGACGTTCCGGATCCCCTCCGGAGTGTCGAGCGGGAAGGTGCCCTCGGCGTCTCCGGCGGTGAGGATGGTGATGCAGACGCCGAGCACGGTGAGACCGACGGTGGCGGCCAGCAGGGCATAGATCGTCCGGGTGGTCCGCAGCTTGAGCAGCTCGGCTCGAACCAAAGCGGTCACTGGGGCACCCCCTGGGCTGCGGTCAGTTCGAGGAACACGTCTTCCAGGTTCGAACGCTCGGACGTGAGCTCGTACAGCACGATCCCGCCCTCGGCCGCGGCCCGCCCGACGACCTCGCTGGTGGTTGACTCGACGACCATCACGTCCGGCGCGGTCAGCCTGGCCACCAGGCCCTTCGTCCCGAGGAGGGACCGCAACTCCTCGGCCTGGGGTGTGCGGACCCGGACCACCTCGCCCGCCCGCTCGGTCAGGTGGCTCAGGGGTCCGTGGGTCACCAACCGTCCGCGGGCCACGATGACGACGTCGTCGGCCAGCTGGGCGACCTCGGACAGGACGTGACTCGACACCATCACCGTCCCTCCCCTGTCCACGAACCACCGCAGGAACCCACGGAGCCAGTGCACCCCCTCGGGATCGAGCCCGTTGGCCGGCTCGTCGAGGATGAGGATCTCGGGCTGCCCCACGAGGGCGGCGGCCAGGCCTAGGCGCTGGCGCATGCCGAGCGAGAACCCTCCCACCCGCCGGTCGCCCGCTTCCGCCAGCCCGACCTGGGCCAGCACCGTCGCCACCCGGTCGGAGGGCAGGCCTGCCGCCGTTACCAGGATCCTGAGGTGGTCGGCGGCCCGCCGGCCCGGATGGAAGCCGGCCGACTCGAGCACGGCCCCGACGCGGTGGATCGGGTCGGTGAGCTCGCGGTACGGCCGACCGTGGATGGTGGCCGTCCCCGACGTGGCCTCCACCAGACCCAGCAGGATCCGCAGGGTTGTGGTCTTGCCCGCCCCGTTGGGGCCCAGAAAGGCGGTCACCCGCCCGGGTTCGAGGGCGAGGCTGAGGTCGTCGACGGCCAGGATCGGGCCGAACCGCTTGGTGAGGCCCCTGATCTCGATGACGGGCAAAGTGATGTCTCCTGGGTGGGTTCGACTAATGAGCGCGTGTCCCCAGACAGGGCCAAGTATGGGCCGAGTTACAGGAGCCGCTCCATCACCACGACGTCGAGCCACCGGCCGAACTTGCGGCCCACCTCCCTTTCGACGCCCACCAACTCGAAACCGCACGCACGGTGAAGGCCGACCGACGCTTCGTGGCCGCCGACGATGCGGCCGATCATGGCGTGGAAGCCGTGGGACGTCCCCAGTTCGACGAGCTCGCTCAGGATCGCCCGTCCGACGCCTCGGCGATGGACATCACGGCGCACGTAGACGGAGTCCTCCACCGATGTGGCGTAGGCGGGCCTGCTCCGGTAGGGGCCGAGGGAACCGAAACCCAGGACTGTGCCCGCGTCGTCGGTTGCCACCACCGCGGGGTGGGCTCCGGCGTGCTCTCGGAGCCACCGTTCCTGGTCCTCGAGCGACCGGGGCACGAGGTCGAAGGTGAACGTGGACTCCGTGACCTCGACGTTGTAGATGGTCCGGATCGCCTCGGCGTCGTCCAAGCGGGCCAGGCGGACGTCCACGGCCGACGACCCTAGGGCCCTCGGCAGAGGACTGGCCGGCGTGGGCGGCGGGTATCATGGGCACGGCCGACCTCCCGTAGCGCCGGGAGGCGTCTTCGGCCCCCTTAGCTCAGTCGGCAGAGCACAGCCATGGTAAGGCTGGTGTCGTCGGTTCGATTCCGACAGGGGGCTCGCCAGATCCACCGGACAAACGACCTGGCGGCGTAGCTCAGTTGGCAGAGCGCTCGGCTCATAATCGAGTGGTCGGCGGTTCGAGTCCGCCCGCCGCTACCAGACGACGAAACAGGAGCGACAGTGGCAAAGGGTGAGAAGCGGGTGAAGATCACGCTTGCTTGCGAGCAGTGCAAGCGACGGAACTACATCACGTCCAAGAACAAGCAGAACGACCGCGAGCGGCTGGAGATCAAGAAGTACTGCCGCTGGGACCGGACCCACACCCTCCACCGGGAAACCCGCTAAAAGCGGGTATTCGTAACCGTCCAGCAGGAAGCGGGGTCAGACAGCTAGTGGGTGGTCCAGACCAAGAGGCTGCACTGGTCGAAGCGGCGAAAGCCGGCGACCGGTCGGCGTTCGAGGAGCTGGTCCGCGCCACCAGTGCTGACATCTACACGCTGGCTTATCGCCTGACGGGCGACGAGGAGGACGCCCGAGACGTGGTGCAAGACGCCTACTTCCGGGCCTTCCGCAGCATCAAGCGCTTTCGCGGTGATGCGCGGTTCTCCACCTGGATGTACCGGATCACCGCCAACTGCGCGGCGACTCACATGGCCAAACGGTCGAAGAGCCGTCACGAAGAGCTGTCCAACGAGGAGCCGATCGCCGATCCCCGGCCTGAGGTCGACCCCGAAGTGATGGCTGAGGCGGGAGCCCTCAGGCACCAGGTCAGCGACGCCCTCGCCGAGCTTCCTCCGAAGCTCCGGGCCGTTGTCGTCCTTCGCGATATCTACGACCTCCCCCACGAGGCCATCGCCAGCGAGCTCGGCATTACCGAGTCGGCGGCCAAGGTGCGCTTGCACCGGGCCCGCCACAAGCTCCGGGAGCGTCTGTTCCCGATGCCTGGAGAGGAGAAGGCCCGTGCCGTCTAGCCGCCCGCAGAATGGGGCCGGGGTCACCTGCTCGTCGGTGGCCGAGGCTCTGCCCGGCATCGTCGATGGGTTGGCCGTCGCCGACCACGAGCTCCGGCACCACGTGGATACCTGCCTTCGCTGTCAGGCCGAAGTGGCCCAGTACCGGAAGCTGCTCCGTGCCCTGCACCAGCTGCGGACCGAGGTGCTGGAGCCCGCTCCCGGGCTGGTTCCCGACATTCTCGCCTCCCTCGAAGCTGCCGGAGAGCGTCGAGCCATGCGCTTCCTGCTCACCGGCCGCCGTGCCGCCTACGTCGGCGGAATCGCCGCGGCCACGGCCGCTGGGGCCGCAGGGGCCATCGTTCTGGCCACCCGAGCCCGGCACCGCCGCCTCCGCCTGGCGAGCTGATCGGGGCGGCCCCATCGGGGTCCGTGGAACCTGACCCTGCGGGTACGGCTATCCTCGGAGCGCAATCCAACTGGGAGTGACCCCCCGAAGGGCAGTAGCTCAATTGGAAGAGCTCCGGTCTCCAAAACCGGCGGTTGGGGGTTCGAGTCCCTCCTGCCCTGCTCGCATCCACAGAACAGCCCTGAAACAGCCTGCGCCGAGGTGGCCGTGAACAGACAGACAAAGCGCCTGATGCAACGTCAGGGGCAGATGGATCGGGACGGCGCGCCCATGCGCAAGGATCCCCCCACCCGTACCGCTCCCCGTCCGGCGGACAAGCGGGTCAAGGCGGGCGAATACCTTCGTCAGGTCAAGGCCGAGCTCCGGAAGGTGGCCTGGCCCACCCGCAAAGAGGTCATCCACTACTCGACGATCGTGCTCATCGCCCTCGTGCTCCTCACGGGGCTGATCTTCCTGCTCGACTTCGCCTTCGGAAAAGGTGTCATCTGGTTGTTCGAAG
Source organism: Acidimicrobiales bacterium (assembly GCA_046262035.1). Classification (GTDB taxonomy): domain Bacteria; phylum Actinomycetota; class Acidimicrobiia; order Acidimicrobiales; family AC-14; genus JBHENM01. Next base: position 12,440 of record JBHENM010000397.1, read on the forward strand.
CATGAGCGATCCCACCACCGACCCCATCGCCGCACCCGCCGACGACACGCCGGCCGATGCTCCCGTGAGCGTCATGACCGAAGACGAGCTGCTGGCCGAGGGCTTCGACGAAGAGGAGCTGGAAGAGGCGCCCGTCGTCGAGAGCCCTTACGACAGGCCGGGCTCCTGGTACGTCGTCCACACGTACGCCGGATACGAGAACAAGGTGAAGTCCAACCTCGAGAGCCGGATCGCCTCCATGAACATGGAGGACCGGATCTACGAGTGCGTCATCCCCATGGAGGACGTCATCGAGTTCAAGGGTGGCAAGCGGGTTGTCGTCCAGAAGAAGGTCTTCCCCGGCTACCTGCTGGTCCGCTGCCTGCTCGACGACGACTCGTGGCGCGTGGTTCGCAACACGCCCGGCGTCACCGGCTTCGTGGGTCTGGGCGCCAAGCCCACCCCGCTGTCCCGCAAAGAGGTCGAAAGCATCCTGCAGGTACAGGTCGAGGGGGCCGAGGCCACGAGGAAGCCGGCTCGGCGCCCGATGTTCGAGGTGGGCGAGAGCGTTCGCGTCCGGGAGGGCCCGTTCGCCGACTTCTCCGGCCAGATCGCCGAAATCAACGAGGACCAGCTGAAGTTGAAAGTGCTGGTCAACATCTTCGGGCGGGAGACACCGGTCGAGCTCGAGTTCAGCCAGGTCGCCAAGCTGTAAGCAGGCGCTGGCCCTAAGGAAGGAACAAGATGGCCAAGCGGCGCGTCGCCGCGGTGGTGAAGATTCAGATTCCGGCCGGTGCGGCTACACCCGCGCCTCCGGTCGGAACTGCGCTCGGCCCCCACGGCGTCAACATCATGGAGTTCTGCAAGCAGTACAACGCAGCCACCGAGTCGCAGAAGGGAACGGTCATCCCTGCGGAGATCACCGTCTTCGAAGACCGGTCGTTCTCCTTCGTCACCAAGACCCCGCCCACGCCGGTGCTGCTGCGGGCAGCCGCGGGGGTCCCCAAGGGCTCGCCCACGCCCGGCCGGGAGGCCGGAGGATCGATCACCAGGGACCAGCTGGTCGAGATCGCCCGTACCAAGATGCCTGACCTGAACGCCAACGACCTGGAAGCGGCCACCCGCCAGGTGGCAGGCACCGCCCGCTCGATGGGGATCTCGGTGGCCTGATGGGAAACAACAACCGAGACAGCAAGCGCTACCAGGACGCCGTCCGCCGGTTCGACCCGAGCGACATCCACGCTCCGGGCGCCGCCGTGGACCTGGTGAAGAGCCTGGCCGCGGTGAAGTTCGACGAGACCGTCGAACTGGCGGTACGCCTCGGGGTGGACCCCCGCAAGGCCGACCAGATCGTCCGGGGCACCGTGGGACTGCCGGCCGGAACGGGCAAGGCGGTGCGGGTCGCGGTGTTCGCCGCCGGCGACGCTGCCGCCCAGGCTCGGGACGCCGGAGCCGACATCGTCGGGGCCGACGACCTGGCCGAGCGGGTCCAGGGTGGGTTCTTGGACTTCGACATCGCCATCGCCACCCCCGACCTCATGCGCTCGCAGGTGGCCAAGCTGGGCCGGATCCTCGGCCCCCGAGGGCTCATGCCCAACCCCAAGACCGGGACCGTCACCGACGATGTGGGCCGGGCGGTCACGGAGTTCAAGGGGGGCCGGGTCGAGTACCGGACCGACCGCTACGGGAACATCCACGTGCCCATCGGCAAGGTCAGCTTCGACCGCCGCTCGCTGCTCCAGAACATGCAGGCCGTGATCGAGGAGCTGCAGAGGGCCAAGCCGGCCACGGCCAAGGGCCGGTACATGCGGGGCATCACCGTCGCGTCGACCATGGGCCCCGGGGTCAAGGTCGAGCCCAACCCGCTCCGAGCCCTGGAGGACGAGCTGACCGGAGCCGAGGTGGGGGCTGGCGCAGGCCGCTCGTAGGACGGCCCCGCTCGGGGGCTACTAAGCTCAAGTCTCAACCGAACAACAGTCGCCAAAGACATCCGGTGCGCCGGCGCGCAGAAGTGGCTGCAATCGCAGCCCGCCTGACCAGGTGACGACCTCCTCACCGAGGCGTCGCGCGCGCACGCACCGGGCTGGTGAGGAGGAACATGGCTGCGGAGAAACCCCGGCCGGAGAAGGTCGCAGTGGTCGACGAGGTGCGAACGCGCCTCTCATCGTCCAACGCCGCCCTCCTGACCGAATACCGGGGCCTCAAGGTTGACGAACTGGCCCAGCTGCGCATCGCCGTGCGCGCTGCCGGCGGGGACTACAAGATCTACAAGAACACGCTGGTGCGACTGGCGGTGGCCGACATGGGTCTGACCGAGCTGGACGCCCTGCTCGTCGGCCCCACCGCTATCGCCTTCGTCGAGGGCGACGCCGTGCTGGTGGCCAAGTCCCTGCGGGACTTCGCCAAGACCAACCCCAACCTCACCATCAAGGGCGGGGTCCTGGGCACGTCGGTCCTGACCGCAGGCGACGCCGCCGCTCTGGCCGATGTGGCGTCACGCGAGGTGCTGCTGGCCCAGTTCGCCGGTCTCCTGGCCGCCCCGCTCCGCCAGTTCGCCGGCCTCCTGGCCGCCGTCCCCCGCAACTTCGCCTACGGCCTGGCCGCCCTCATCGAGAAGCAGGGCGGAGTACCCGAGGCTACGCCCGAGCCCGAGCCGGCCCCCGTGGCCGAGACCCCGGCCGAGCCCGCCCCCGTGGCCGAGACCCCGGCCGAGCCCGCCCCCGTGGCCGAGACCCCGGCCGAGCCCGCCCCCGTGGCCGAGACCCCGGC
>JBHENM010000398.1:0-1655 GCA_046262035.1 Acidimicrobiales bacterium
CCGTCGCGCGAGAGCGGCAACCCGCTCCTTCATCGCAGCACTTATACGGGTGATCCACCACTTGGGCTGATGGCCCAGGGAACCTCTCTGGGCTTCCCCAACCCAAGGAGGGTCCCGTGGTGTGGTCCCCGTCGTTCCGATGCATCGCCCGTCCCGGCGGTGATGGCGACCTCTATCAGGTCGGTCACCCCGTCATCGATGAGTTCCTGGAGTTCGTGGCCGCGCGGGCCCGGCCCAACACGGTGCGGGCCTATGCCCATGACCTGAAGGTCTTCTTCGAAGTCGTGGGCAAGGAACCGGCCGACGTGGTGCCCGCCGACGTGTTGGCGTTCGTGTCCGCGCAACGGCGACCTCGCGCCGGCGCCGAGAACGTCGTGCGCATCTCCGATGCGGCCGGCGGCCTGTCGGAGACGACCATCAAGCGCCGGCTGGCGGCGGTGTCGAGCCTCTATGGCTACCTGGTCACCCGGGGTGGTGGTGTCGAGGTCAACCCGGTGCCCCGTGGCCTGCCCACACGTCGTTCCCGCCGGGAGCTGCGCGGGGTGCCGCTGGTGCGCGGGACCCGCCGGCTGCCCCGGATCCTCGACCCCGCCGAGGTCGAGGCACTCATGGGCGCGCTGCGCACGCAACGCGACCGGGCCATGGTCCAGGCCATGCTGCTCGGCGGGCTGCGGCGCTGCGAGGTGCTCGGGCTGCGCCTCGAGGACCTGCGCCTGGGCGAGTGGCGAGTGTTCGTGGCCGAGGGCAAGGGCGGCCACCAACGGCTCATCCCGGTGTCGCGCACGTTCTTCACCACCGTCGCCGCCTATCTCAACCAGGAGCGGCCACCCGACGCTGGCACCGACCGCGTCTTCGTCGTGCTCAAGGGCCAGCGACGGGGCCGTCCGCTGTCGGCGGAGGGCCTGGACGAGATCCTCACCGGGGCCCGGGGACGGGCCGGGCTGGCGCACGGCACCTGTCACGAGCTGCGCCACAGCTGCTTCACCCGACTGCGGGAGGCGGGGATGGCCATCGAGGCGCTGCAGGCCCAGGCCGGGCACCGCTCGATCGCGTCGACTCGCATCTACCTTCACCTGGCCGCGGACTGGCTGGCGCAGGAGTACCACCGAGCCGCCGAGGCCATCGAGGCCCAGGCGTCGGTGGGAGCGGCGCGATGAGCGCCGTGGCGGCGAAGAACCTCCGGCCTACACCAGTGCGCTGGTCGCGCCCGGAGCCGACCTGGGAGGAGATCCAGACCACGGCGCCCGAGATGGTCGCCACCATGGGCCGCTACCTCGCCGACCTCGGCGGGTTCCTGAAGCCGACCAGCGTCAAGGTGGCGGAGGTGGCGCTGCGCCAGTTCGCCGGGCGGGTGACCCAGGCTGATCCCCGCTGTCGGTCGGTGGCGGCGATACGCCGGCGCCACGTCGAGGACTACCTCGCCTGGCTGCGGGCCCGGCCCGGCCACGAGTGGGGCACCACGGTCTCGCCCAGCACCGTCGACCACCGTCTCGGGCTGCTCATCAAGTTCTTCGAACGGGCCCTGAGCTGGGGCTATGCCGATGCCGCCAAGGCAATCCCCATCCGACCCGGCGACCGGCCGAAGGTCGCCCGCCCGGGCCGAAGGCGCACCGACGCTCGCCCCGTCGCCAAGGCAGAGCCCGCCCCCGAGGCTC
>JBHENM010000399.1:0-6963 GCA_046262035.1 Acidimicrobiales bacterium
CATCGCCATCGGCGCGGGCACCGACGTGGCCATGGAGTCGGCCGGAGTCGTCCTGGCGTCCTCCGATCCCCGGGGTGTCCTCGGCGTGATCCGGCTCTCCCGGGCCGGGTACCGGAAGATGCTGCAGAACCTGACGTGGGCCGCCGGCTACAACGTGGTCGCAATCCCCCTGGCCGGAGGTGTCCTCGCCTGGGCCGGGATCAGCCTGGCGCCGGCGATCGGCGCGGTGCTGATGAGCGCGTCGACGGTGGTGGTGGCCCTCAACGCCCAGCTGTTGCGGAGGCTGGACCTCCGCCCCCAGGCGGCCGCCTGAGAACAGGCACAGGAACCGGGCCCGCCGACCCGCTACTGAACGATGCCGCTACTGGACGATGAAGGTGCCCGACATCTTGTCGGGATGAACCTCGCAGTGGAAGGCGTAGTTGCCCGCCTTCAGGGCGCCGACGCTGAGCCTCTCCACCTTGGGGCCCTGGAAGATCTCGGCCCGGTAGAGGACCTCGGTGGCCATGTGGCTCTCGAGGATGGCGATGTTGTGGGTGTCGTCGTCGCGGTTGTCGTAGTTGATGGTGAAGGCCTGGCCGGCCGGGGCGGCCAGGCAGTTCTTGTCGAACTTGGTACCGCTGGCGGTCAGGATCAGGGCCGTGCCCGCCGGTGAGCAGGAGGAGGTGGGCTGGCCGCCGTGGTCGGCGTGCTCGTTACCGCCGGCGACGGCGTCCATCGGGGCCGCCCCCTGACTGGTCGGAGTCGAGGCTGCCGGGGCGGGAATGTCGTCGTTCGCGGCCTCGTCCTCGGAGTCCCCGCCGCACGCCATCAGCACGAGGCCGGTCATGAGCACGAGCGTGAGCTTCCGCATTGCCTCTCCTGCGTTCGATCGGACATGGAGGTTTCCATCCGGACATGGAAGAGGCCGGGCACCCGAGGGATGCCCGGCCTCCTGGTCAAGCTCGAGTTATTGCGTGAGCCGGACGGATCAGTCGCGGCGGACCGTAGCGGCGGCCGGGGCCTTGCGGGCCTGGCGGACGAAGGCGATGAAGCCGGCGCCGAACAGGGCCAGACCGAGGGCACCGAGGCCGGCGGTGAGGGCGATGATGCCCGAGGAGCTGCTCTCAGTACCGACGGTGCCGGTGCTGCTGCCCACGGGCTGCACGACCGACTGGCCGTTGGGGCCGAGGATCTGGTAGCTGGCCCGAGCGGGAGTGCCGTAGGCGTCAACGCCCTTGGCGTCCTTCTGGGTGGCCACGATGACGTAGTAGCCGGGCTGGCCCTCGGGCACGGTGAACGTGGCCGAAAGGTTGCCGGCCTTGTCCGGACGGACCTCGGCGAGCGTCGCGCCGTCAACGCCGTTCCAGTGAAGGACGACGGGGTCGGACGCAGCCACGTCCTTGGCGTTGACCCGGAACGAGGAGCCGGTGACCGTCACGGCGTCGCCCGGCCCACCCGACGAACTCGACAGGTTCAGGGTGGCCAGGTTGGTGCACGCGAAGGCCGCCGAAGCGGCGATGACTATGGTGGCTGCGGAGGCGAATCCGACCGCAACCTTCTTACGTAGGTTCATGCTTTGGAGCCCACCTTTGCTCTCTGACCCGGCACCATGCGGCGCCAGGGACTCACGCACTGCCCCATAAGTCTCGCGCTGCCCAAAAGTGGGCGCAATAGGGATGGTGTGTATCCAGCCAGACAACACCTAGATGCTAGTTGTATCTAGCTTGATCGCATCGTTGATGGCCTGGGGTTTCACGCCCGAAGGCGGGTCTTGATCCACTCGTTGATGTCAGCCAGAGCGTCCGGGTTCCGAACCATCCCGTGCCGGCTGGGATCGTGCAGCGCACCCTCCTCCCCGGGGGGCAGGGTCAGGGTGTTCGTCCCCAGAGGCACCAGCATCTGGTCTCCACGGGCCAGGTTGGACGTCAGGTTGATCAGATCGACGTCGGTGATGCTGGTGTCGTACCCGCCCCGCACCACCAGCGTGGGCACCTGCACCCGCCGGGCCTCGCCCACGGGGTCGAAGGAGAAGAGGCCCCTCAGGTAGGCGGCTTCGGTGGCGGGGAAGACGCTCCGCAGCGACGGAGGCAGGGCCTCCTCCCTCGGCACCTGCCCCGTGGCCACCACCTCGGCCGCCGCCCCTCGCACGGCTTCGGCCAGGGCCTGGCCCTGGGCCGCGTCCGGCGCGGCCCGGATGAAGTCCTCGGCCAGCACGTCGACCAGGGGGCGCCCCGGCGTCGAGAGGAGCACCACGCCCTTCACCCGGGGATCGGCGGCAGCCAGGCTCATGGCCACGAACCCGCCCGCGTCGTAGGCCACCAGTCCGAGGGGTGCTCCCTGCGTCTCCCGGCGCTGGGCCAGGAAGTCGAGACCGGCGCGGGCGTCGACCACCAGGTCCTCGAACGACTTGCCCTCGCCCGTGGCGAGCTTGCTGGCCCCCGTCCCCCGCATGTCGTAGCGAAGGCTGACGATGCCCGCCTCGGCCAGTGACTTGGTCAGGTCCTCGTAGAGGGGGTCGTTCTGGCGCGTCGGGGTGGTGAGCATGTTCCGGTCGACGGTGGCACCGCCGGGGACGATGACCACTCCGGGCGCTTTGGTGGCCCCCACGCCCTTGGGTATGGTGAGGGTGGCGCCCAGCTTGAGCCCGCCCGCCCCCTGGAAGTCGGCCAGCCGGTCGGTGACGGCGGCGGCGTTTTCCTCCGACCCGCCGCTGGCGGCTGTGGTCGAACCGTCGTCTCCTCCCTTCAGCAGGGCGAAGCCGGCCACGAGCACGGCCAGCACACCCAGGAGAGCCACGGGCACGGGCCAGCGCCGGCGATCGTGGCCGGCACCCTCGTCCCCCTCGGCGACCTTGGCCTCCGGAGTGGCCGTGGGAGGGGTGGCCGCCGCTCCTCCCGTGCACTTGCGGCACTTGATGCCCACGGCGGTGTGGACCACGCAGTCGACGCACAGGGCGTTGCCGCAGATCCCGCAGGTCGCCACCCGCTCCCGCTTGCGATGGACGGTGCAGGACGTTGCCGGAGCAGAGAGCATGGGTCGGACCTCCGTCCGGTGATGTGGCCCGTCTGGCTAGGAGCCGGCTGAGATGCCCACCCCGGCCCCCGCGCCGGTAGAGGCGTCGGCCGTGCCGTCGCCCGTAGGGATGGACTGGACGTTGAGGAGGAGCTGGTCGAGGGCATCGCCCTCAAGGCTCTCCACCTCCATGAGCTGGGACGCGACCTGGTCGAGGAGGCGACGGTTGGCGACCAGGGCGGCCGTGGCCCGCTCCGACGCCCGCCCCAGGATGGCCTGGACCTCGGCGTCGATCTCGGAGGCGATGCGCTCGGAGTAGCCCATGCCCCACTCGCCCCCGTACCCGTTGGTGAAGGGCTTGACGATGTAGGCGCCCAAGCGGTCGCTCATGCCGAAGTCGGACACCATGCGCCGGGCCAGGGTGACGGCGTGCTCGAGGTCGGCCTGGGCTCCCGACGACACCTCGCCCGTGACCAGCTCCTCGCAGGCCCGCCCTCCCAGCATGGCGGCCAGGCGGTCGAGCAGCTGGGTACGGGTGACGGCGGCCTGATCGCCTTCGGGCACCAGCCACGTGAAACCTCCGGCGTGACCCCGGGCCACGATGGAGAGCTTGCCCACCTTGTCCGCACCGGCCAGGGCGGTGGAGCAGATGGCGTGCCCCGCCTCGTGGTAGGCGATGCGGTGACGGTCCTGGGGCGACAGGATGCGGCTGCGGCGCTCGGGACCGGCCACAACCCGCTCGATGGCCTCGAACAGGTGGCGGGGCTCGATCTGGGCCGCTCCCCGCCGGGCGGCCAGGAGGGCGCCCTCGTTGACCACGTTGGCCAGGTCGGCGCCGCTGAAGCCGACGGTGCGCTTGGCCACCTGGGACAGGTCGACGTCGGGGGCGAGGGGCTTGCCTCGGGCGTGGATCTTGAGCACGCCCTCGCGGCCCCGTACGTCCGGGCGGTCGATGCCCACCCGGCGGTCGAAGCGCCCGGGGCGCAGGAGGGCCGAGTCCAGGATGTCGGGACGGTTGGTGGCGGCCAGCACGACCACGCCCGAGCCCGACTCGAAGCCGTCCATCTCCACCAGCAACTGGTTGAGGGTGGCCTCCCGCTCGTCCTGTCCGCCGACGGCCATGGCCGTGCGGCCCCGCCCCACGGCGTCCAGCTCGTCGATGAAGCAGATGCAGGGGGCGGCCTCTTTGGCCACGGCAAAGAAGTCCCGGATGCGGGCCGCGCCGACGCCTACGAAGATCTCCACGAAGTCCGACCCCGAGATGGAGAAGAACGGGACGTTGGACTCTCCGGCCAAGGCCCGGGCCAGCAGGGTCTTCCCACACCCCGGCGGGCCGGTGAGCAGGATGCCCTTGGGAACCGAGGCCCCCATGGCCAGGAACTTGTCCGGCGAGCCCAGGTAGTCCCGCACCTCGGCCAGCTCCTCGATGGCCTCGTCCACCCCGGCCACGTCGGCGAAGGTGATCTTTGACTCCCCCGTGGCCAGCCGCCGTCCCCTCGATTTCCCGAAGGCGAAGGCGTCACCCATCCCTCCCCGGCCGAAGAGCAGGAACAGGATGAACAGGCCGTCGACCACGATGAGGGCGGGAAGGATGAGCGAGGCGGGGACGATGAGGTTCTTGAGGGGCTGCTGCTCCACCTTGTAGGCCACGCCCGCGTCCTCGAGGGCCGAAGTCACCCGGCTGAAAATGGTCTCCCGCCCGGCCGCCACCGCCAGCCAGTACTTCCCGCGGTCGTAGTTGCCCCTGATCCGGTTGTCGGACTCCAGGATCACCGCGGTCTGGACCCGTCCCTGGCGCAGCAGGGTGATGTACTGGTCGATGCGCAGCTCCCGGCCGTCGGTGCGGGGGCTCGACCACCACAGCAGGGTGGCGTAGAAGGCGATCAGCACGGGCAGGGCGAGGATGCAGAAGAACAGCCCCCGCTTGCGCATCTCCTTCGAGCGGTCTCCCCCCTCAGGCGAGGGCGGCTTGTCCTCCCCCCTGCGCTTGCGGGGAGGACGGTCGACCTTGGGAGGACGTCGGCGGGGGCTCATGGCCATCGGGAAGCGCTCTCCTTCGTATCAGGGTTCGGCGTGTGCCGTGTCTCCTGGCGCTGACCGCGGCGCGGCGCTCCGCCTCCGGGTGGGGGCACGCCCGCCGGAGGCCGGAAACGAGCGCAAGCTACGTGACCTTGGCCGGAGGAGCCGGAGCCTTCGCCTTCTTGGCCGCCCTCGTCAGGGGGGGAGGTCCTCCCGAACGCCGGCCGGAGGCCATGGCGATGACCAGCAGGATGAGCCCCACGGCCAAGAGCCCGACCACGCCGGCCAGTATTACCTTGGCCGTCGTAGAGACCCCTCCTCCCAACGCCTCGAACTGGGCGTTGGCAAAGAAGATGTCACTCGTGCCCCCGCCGATGGCGCTGCTGTCGCCGACGCTCAGGTCCGTATTGCGGGTGTCGTCCCACGAGAAGACGGCGTGGGCGTTTGCCGATGCCAGACCCACTGGTGAGCTCTGGTCGAAGTTGACGCCCCAGACCCCGTACTGGCGGTTGACCGACTGGTCGGTGACCCGGAGGTTCTTCGCCCAGGTCTTCCCGTTGTCCTCCGAGTACGTGTAGTACACGTCGTTCGAGCGGGTCCCGGGGTCGTCCCGCGTGTCCCACCAGGTCGCATCGATCCGGCCATTGGGCGCGACGGAGATGTTGGGGATGTACTTGCCCCGTTCGAACTTGGGATCGGCGTCATCGGGAAGGGCCCGTCGGGGCGACCACGTCTTTCCGCCGTCAGTCGACTGGCGGTAGTAGACCGTCGAGTACGCCCCCACATCGGGGTCGTCCGCCCCCTGGTGCACCCAGTGCAGGGTGCCCAGGTCGCCGCCCTCCGCGCCCCAGGTGATGCGACTGCCGGGCCCGTTCTTGAGATCGAACGGCCCTATCTGTGTCGTCTGCCAGGTCTTTCCCTTGTCGGTCGACTTGGACAGGAAGTAGGCGGTTGGAGGCATGGGTGTGATGTTGGCGGTGGACGAATGCCAGATGACGTAGGCGTTCCCCTCGCCGTCGACGGTCATGTGCGGGTTGCGACCGCCCCAGTTCTCCAGCCGGTTCGGCTCGGCCGCCCGGGATCCTTGCGCCGGCGCGGTGGTAGTCGTGGTGCTGACGTTCGCAGGAGGAATGGTGGTGACGCTCGGGGCAACCCGCAGACCCTCGGCCCGGACCTCCGAAGCCTGGTAGGCATCCGCGGCCAGGTTGACCGGAGCGCCGAATGTCCGCCCCCCGTCCCTGGAAACCGCCACCCGGGGCAGGTTGGGCAGGAGGTTCGGCGCCACGTTGGCCGGGTAGCTTGTCTGGAAGGTCACGTACACCGTGTCGTCACTGCCGCTCCTCGTGTCGACGGCGACGCCCATCACAGGCCGGTTGTCTTCGATGACCTCACCCTGGGTGCCGCGGGCGTTCCTCACGAGCGTCGTCTGCCAGGAGTCGCCGAGGTTGGTCGACCGCCCCAGCAGTACGCTGAAGTTCCCCAGCCTGTTGCCGACGGCGGAAGGTGGCGGTGACAACTTCGACACCTCTCGATCCTCCACGTCCCATCCGGAGAGGGCGTAGTACAGGGTGCCGTTGCGCCCGAAGGCGATGGGCCCGTGGAATACGTTCGAGTTGTTCACCAGGCAGAAGGGGTAGCTGGGAAGCGCCGGAGTGTTCTCGAGGCGCTTCCACGTCTGTCCTCCGTTGGTGGAGCGCATCAGGCCGCAGCGGCGGCTCCGGAAGTCGACATAGGAGCCCACGACGTTCATATCGTCGGTCGGATCGACGAGCAGATTGGCCGCCGAGTAGGTGCGATCCGGGCTCAGGTCGTCCTTTGTGGCGTTGACCGGCCTCGTCAGCTGCGGCGGATCCGCGGCCAGCGCTGCGCCCTGCGAGACCACTACGCACGCCACGGCCAGCGCCAGAAAACGACGCCCTGACTTCTCCGTCATCAGTCCCCCCTGTGAGT
>JBHENM010000400.1:0-19506 GCA_046262035.1 Acidimicrobiales bacterium
TTCGCCCTGTTCCAGACGGGGACGGCACATGTCGCACTTGGAGACGATCTTGCGGGCCTTGTTGAAGACGGGAACCTCGTAGGGGCAGTTCCACATGCAGTACTGGCAGCCGACGCACTCGTCGGCGTGGTGGGCGACGATTCCGTTGTCCAGCTTGACGTAGGCGTTGGTGGGGCAACCCGACAGGCACGTGGGATCCACACAGTGGTTGCAGGCCATCGACAGGCTGAATCGCTTGGTGTCGGGGAACGCCCCGCCCTCCAGCTCTCCCACCCGCCGCCACGCCTCGTCGACGGGGGTGTCGTTCTGCTCGGCACAGGCCACCTCGCACGAGTGGCACCCGACACAGGAGTCCATGGCGAACGTGAACCGGTACTGCTCTCCCGGTTCCAAGGGCAGCAGGTCGGGCCCGCGCCCGGAGATCCCCGGCTTCGGGCGTCGGGGCGTGAAGAGGACGGGGACCGACTCGACCTCCCGGGCCGGCGCGGTCCCCGCAGGGGAAAGCACGGTCAAGGGTGCGCCACCTGAACCCAACCGTCGACCACCCGCACCGCGTACGTGGGAATGGAAACCGATGGGTCGTCCAGGCACTCGCCCGTCTGGAGGTCGAAGCTCTGCTTGTAGACGGGCGAAGCGACCTTGAGGCTGTCGCCCTTGGAGCCGACGATGCCTCGCGAGAGGACGAAGGCTTTGCTGAACGGGTCGTAGTTGGACAGGGCGAACAGCTCGTCGTCGGCGCCGCGGAAGATGGCCACCTGACGGCCGCCGACCATGGCGCAAACGCCCCGGCACGGGATGATCAGCGCCAGCGGGCAGACATCCACCCAGGTGGTCGTGTTGGCATCGATCACAGTCATCAGCGTTCAACTCCCATGGGAGCCGCCAGTAGGGCGGGGTCGGGCTTTTCGTGCAGATAGGCCGGGCGGGGCTGTCCCCGCTCGCTGATGAACACCACGTTCGGGTCGGGCTCGTCGGAGTTGACGAACGTGCGGAACCTCTGCATCCGCTCGGGGCTCTCGATCGTCGCCTTCCACTCGCAGGCATAGGTCTCGACGTGGCGCGCCATGTCTGCTTCGAGCTCGGCGCAGATGCCCAGGGAGTCGTCGATGACCACACGCCGGAGGTGGTCGATCCCGCCTTCCAGATTGTTGAACCAGACGGCTGTCCGCTGCAGGCGGTCGGCGGTGCGGATGTAGAACATGAGGAAGCGGTCGAGGTAGCGGATGACCGTGTCGGCGTCGAGGTCGGCGGCGAGCAGCACGGCGTGCTGGGGGCGGGCGCCGCCGTTGCCGCACACGTAGACGTTCCAGCCCTGCTCGGTGGCGATGACCCCGAAGTCCTTGCTCTGGGCCTCGGCGCACTCGCGGGTGCAGCCGGAAACCGCGGCCTTGAGCTTGTGCGGAGCCCGCAGGCCGCGGTACCTCAGCTCGAGAGCGATGGCCAGGCTGGTGGAGTCCTGGACCCCGAACCGGCACCACGTGGTGCCGACGCAGGACTTCACCGTCCGCAGGGCCTTGCCGTAGGCGTGACCCGACTCCATGCCCACGTCGACCAGCCGCTGCCAGATCTGCGGGAGCTGGTCCACCCGGGCTCCGAGGAGGTCGATGCGCTGGCCTCCGGTGATCTTGGCGTAGAGCCCGAACTCCTTGGCCACTTCCCCGATGGTGATGAGCTGATCGGGAGTGATCTCGCCCCCGGGTACCCTCGGGATGACGGAGTAGGTGCCGTCCCGCTGAAGGTTGGCCAGGAAGTGGTCGTTGGTGTCCTGGAGGGCGGCCTGTTCGCCTTCGAGGATGTAGCCGTTGCTGAGCGAGGCCAGCACGGAAGCCACCGCCGGCTTGCAGATCTCGCACCCGCGCCCGGTCCCGTGGCTGGTGAGGACCTCGGAGAACGAGGTGATGCGGTGCACCCGCACTATGTCGAACAGCTCCTGGCGGCTGTATTCGAAGTGCTCGCAGAGCCGGTTCGAAACCTCCACGCCGGCTTTGCGCAGCTCATCCTTGAGCAGCTCCGTGACCAGCGGGATGCAGCCTCCACAGCCAGTGCCCGCCTTGGTGCACGCCTTGATGGTCCCTACTTCGGTGAGGCCGTCGGCGGCGATGGCCGTGCAAATGTCGCCCTTAGTGACGTTGTTGCACGAGCACACCGTGGCCGTGTCGCCCAGGGCGCCCACGCCCACCGGCGTCCCACCGGCGCCGTTGCGAACCGGGAAGATCAGCTCCTCGGGGTGCTCGGGTGTCGGCATATCGCCCCTGGCCATCTGCAGGAGTGTCTGGTACATGGACGCGTCGCCCACGAGGATCCCGCCCAGAACTGGACGGGTCGCCTTGGCCCCCCGCTTGGAGGTCGCCACAGGTGCCGCTGGCGGCCCTAGTACGAGACGCTTGTAGACGTTGGCCACGGGGTCGGCGAAGGTGATGGACTCGGCGCCCGGTGTGGTGGCGAAGGAGTCCCCGAAGCTGGCCACGTCGATGCCCATCAGCTTGAGCTTGGTGGACATGTCGGCGCCGGTGAACGTCTCCTCGCCGCCGAGGATCTGGTCGGCCACGACCCGCGCCATCTGGTAGCCGGGCGAAACCAGGCCGTAGACCTTCCCGCCCGACAGGGCGCACTCGCCGATGGCGAAGATGCCGGGATCCGACGTCCGGCACGTGTCGTCCACGACCACGGCGCCGCGTTCGCCCATTTCCAGCCCCGCCGCTCTGGCCAGCTCATCCCGCGGGCGGATACCGGCCGAGAAGACCACGATGTCGGCCAGCAGGTCCTCCGGAGCCTCTGCACCATCGGCGCCGCCGGCGAACCGCATGCCGGTGACGCGGCCGTCCTCGCCGGCCAGGATCTCGCTGGTGCGCATCTCCGTGTGCACGACGACACCCAGCTCTTCGATGCGGCGACGGAGGACGGCGCCGCCACCCTCGTCCACCTGCACGGGCATGAGGCGCGGACAGAACTCGACCACGTGGGTCTCGAGGCCCAGATTGCGGAGGGCGTTGGCCGCTTCCAGCCCGAGAAGCCCGCCTCCGACCACCGCTCCCACCTTGCAGTCGGCGGCGTATGCCCGGATGGCCTCCAGGTCGTCGAGGGTGCGGTAGACGAAACAGCCCGGGGCTTCTCGGCCGGGGACAGGCGGCACGAAGGGGTAGGAGCCGGTCGCCAGCACGAGGGCGTCGTAGGGGACACGCACGCCCTTGACCGAGATCACCTCGGCCGCCTCCCGGTCGATGGAGGCGGCGGCGTCGCCGACGTGCACGGTGAGGCCCACCTGGTCGAAGAAGCCGGGAGCGACCAGGGACAGCTCGTCGGCCGTGGTGCCCGAGAAGAACGAGCTGAGCCCGACCCGGTCGTAGGCCAGGCGGCCTTCCTCGCAAAACGTGACGATGTCCCACTCGGCGGTCGCCCCCCGCTCCACCAGGATCTCCAGGAGCTTGTGGCCGACCATGCCGTTGCCGACGACCACCAGGGTCCGCCGGCCGCTTTCGCCGAATTCGAAGTCCGTCATGCTACGGCCACCTCCAGCTCGGGGGCGGGCTTCCACGATCGGTGCCGTTGGGCCACGGCGAAGGAAGCGCCGCCGGTAGCCAGGGCGAAGAGCAGGAAGCCCGTGGCGAAGCTGCCGGTCCTACCCTCGAGCGCCCCGAAGGCGAAGGGCAGCACGAAGCCCCCCACGCCCCCGGCCGCCCCGACGAGGCCGGTGACGGTCCCGATCCTGGTGGGGAAGCGCCGGGGGACGATCTGGAAGACGGCGCCGTTGCCGATCCCCAGACCGGCGAGAGCCAGGAAGAGAAGGAGGACGGTGGCGCCGAGAGCGGGCAGGGACGCCAGTCCGGCAACAACCACGCCGACCGCGAGGAGGGCGGCAGAGAGCACGCGCGTGCCGCCGAAGTGATCGGACAGTGCCCCGCCCAGGGGGCGGAGGAACGATCCGGCTGCGGCACACAGCGCCGCGTACCCGGCGGCCGTGACCTTGGCCAGGCCGAAGCGGTCCACGAAGAAGATGGGCAGATAACCGGCGAGTCCGACGAAGCCACCGAAGGTCACGAGGTAGAAGGTCGAAAGCCACCGGGCGTCGACCTCCTCGAGGAGGCGGAGGCTGCTCGACGCTCGGGTCGCCGGAGCTCCTGCCGGCCGAGGAGGCTCCTTGGCCAGCAGGGCGAAGCCGATCCAGGCCAGGGTGACAGGGATGGCCGCCAGCCCGAAGGTGGCGTGCCACCCCACGTGCTCGGCGATCCGGGGAGCGGCCAGGGCGGCGATCAGGGTGCCCGAGTTGCCGGCGCCGGCGATGCCGAGGGCGAGGCCCTGGTGCTCCGGCGGGTACCAGTACCCGGCGAGGGGCAGAGCCACGGCGAAGCTCGCCCCGGCGATCCCCAGCAGCAGGCCGATGCCCAACACTTGGGCATAGCTGCCACCGGCGGTCGCGGCCCAGGCCAGGGGCACCAGGGTGAGGCCGAGGGTGACGAGGCCGGTACGCTTGATCCCGACGCGATCGGCCAGGGACCCGATGAGCAGGCGGAAGCACGCTCCTCCGAGAGCGGGGACCGCCACCATCAGGCCCTTCTGGGCGGAGGTCAGGTCGAGGTCGGCGGCCACGTAGGCACCGAGGGCTCCCAGCAGGACCCAGACCATGAACGAGATGTCGAAATGGAGCAGAGCAGCGAACAGACTGGGGGAGTGCCCAGCGCTGCGGAACCCTTTGGTCGCCATGACCTTCAGCCAAGCGGACTGCCGTGTTCCGCACGTTGCCGCCCCGTGAACGAACGAAGTCGAAGCCCGCACGCCTGCGCCCGGCCGCCTGTGAGGTGCCTGAACGAACTCCTGGCGTCCGGTGAGGGGAACGTCAGCCGGGGTTCAGCCTGCGTTCTCCGAGCTGGCACAGGAGCCAAACGGATAGTTCACAGGAGACAGGGAGGATGAGCCCACTCATGCGACCGCTCGAAGGCTTCGTGGTCGGTGTGACTGCGGACCGCCGCTGGCAGGAGCAGGCCGAGCTCCTCGAACGGCGGGGGGCCACGATCGTGCACGGCCCCACCATGACGACCGCGTACCTCGCGTCAGACGAGGATCTCCGGCGCGCCACGCTGTCGGTGATCGACAGCCCTCCCGACTACCTCGTGGCGACCACGGGCATCGGCATCCGGGCCTGGCTGGAGACGGCTGCCGCCTGGGGGCTGGGCGACCGTCTGGTCGACGCCCTGGTGGGGACGAAGATCGTCGCCCGGGGTCCGAAGGCGGCGGGGGCGATCCAGGCCGGCGGGCTGACGGTCTGGCAGCGGTCGTCCACGGAGCGGATGGACGACGTGACCGCCGTACTCTTGGCCGAGGTTCTGGACGGACGGCGCGTGGCCATCCAGGAGTACGGCATGGAGAACCCCGAGCTGACCGCGCTGCTGGGAGAGGCCGGAGCAGATGTGGTTGAGGTGACGGTGTACCGCTGGAGGCTTCCCGAGGACTCCAGCGCCGCCGAGCGCCTGGTGGAGGCGGCGTGCCAGGGAAGAGTGGATGCGGTGACGTTCACCAGCGCCCCCGCAGTCCACAACCTCTTCGCCATCGCCGGGCGTCTCGGCGTGGCCTCCGACCTGCGGGACGCGTTCAACCGCGATGTCACGGCGGCCTGCGTGGGCCCGGTCTGCGCCGGCGGCGCCCGTAAGGAGGGCATCGAGGAGCCCTTGGTGCCGGCCGTCGGGAGGCTGGGGCTCCTAGTGCGCGCCCTGAGCGAGCACTTCGGGAGCCGACGTCGCACGCTGAGCCTGGCCGGCACCGAGCTCGTCGTTCAGGGGTCGGCCTTCCATGTCGGAGAATCCTCGGGCACCCTCACGTCGCGCGAGCGGGCGGTGTTCGAGCTGCTGGCCGCGGTGCCCGGAGCCGTCGTCCCGAGGGAGACCCTGCTGGCCGAAGTGTGGGGCTCAGCCGAGGCCGATCCCCATGTCATCGAGGTCACCATCGGGCGCCTCCGGCGCCGTCTCGGACCATGGGGCGCGGCGATCGAAGCGGTGTCCGGACGTGGGTACCGGCTCGATCCCGAGGTAGGTGCCGCGTGAGCGCGAGGCGTGGGGGTCTCGTACTCGCAGGAGGAGCGGCCCGGAGGATGGGGGGCATCGACAAGCTCGGGTTCGAGTTGGGGGGGGTGACCATCCTCGACCGGGTCCTTGGCGCGGCGAAGCCGGTGGCCGATCCCCTCGTCGTCGTCGGTCCCCGGCGACCCACCACCGTGCGCAGCGTGCGCTTCGTGCATGAGGCGCAGCCCGGAGGCGGACCGGTTCCCGCCGTGCTCGCCGGTCTCGAACAACTGCGCGGAGCCGAAGTCGTCCTCCTCCTGGCCGGCGACCTACCGCTGGTCGCCACCACCGACCTCGTGCGCCTGCTTGCGGCCCTGGCCGGCGATCCCGGCCTTCAGGCTGCGGCGGCTGCGGACCACGCCGGGCGGCCGAACCCTCTGCTCGCGGCCTACCGGGCGCCGCACCTGCGGGCGGCGGTGGGGGAACTGAGCCCGGGTGCGCCGGCCCGGAGGCTCCTACCCCAGTCGGTCGTCACCGTCGACCTCGGTGCCACCGCCACCCTGAACGTCAACTTCCGGGCCGACCTCGAGCGGGCCGCGAGCCTGCTTGACCAGCGAGGGCGGCCTTCGGTTCCCGTGCCCGGCCGGTGACCGCAGAATGGCCGCAGCTCTACGGGCAGGCCCTGGAGCGGACCGCGGAAGCGGTGCTGAGCCTGACCGACGAGGAGGTGGAGCGGGTTCTGGACCTGGCTCGTGTCGTCGCCCACGGCAGCGAGCGCCGCTACGCGCCGCTGGCCGCCTACCTGGCGGGGAAGTTCGTCAGCGAGCGCTCGGCCTCCGGCGTGCCTCCCCCCGACGCCCTCGCCGATGCCTTCGCCACCGCCGAGGCCCTGCTCGCCGGCTGGCCGCCTGCGTAGCCGGGAGGGAGGAGTGGCCCCCCTGTAGAGTGCCGGGCATGGCGCAGCGCGTGGCCGAGTACGTGATCCGGTCGCGCCGCTTCGGTCCAAAGGTGCTGTTCAGGGTGGATCTCCACGGCGTTTCCACCTTCGGCCCCGGCGACCAGCGCACCCTGATCCGGTGGGAATGGGTGGACACAATCGAGGTGGAGGAGCGGGCGGTGGCTGTGACCTCGGCCAAGGATCGGATCTTGATCCCCTCGGGCGCGTTCGGCTTCGGGCACAACGACCTTGCCTCCCGCTTGGAGGAGGCGCGCTCCATCACCCGCCGTCCCGAGATCATCGGCGAGCTCCAGGCCCGCTAGGAGCGTGCCCGTTGTCCTGCCCCGCAAGCTCTGGCTGCTCGTCATCGCCGTGGGCGTGTTCATCACCATCGTGTTCGCCCTCGTCCCCGTGGGCACCCGCTTCGGGGACGATCCCCTTCTGCGGCTCCGTCAGCTCGACCCCGAGCTGTCGCCCCCCGACACGACGGCGGTCTGCGGGTCGCCCCTCGTCAACCTCGGGACCAGGGACGACGGGGCGAGCCTGTACGAGGCGGCCAGGAACAGCGCCTGCCATGACGCCGTCCGGCGCAGGCTGGGAGTCGCAGTGGCTGCGGGCGCGGTGCTCGTGATGGTCGGGCTGATCGGGCTGATGGGGCAGAAGGTCGAATGGAGTCTGCCCACCGACCGGGGATTACCCCAGCCTGTGCGTTAGCCTTTCTAGCGAGGGAATGTTGGAGGACGACGGTCAGGAAGCAATCGGTCAACCAGGCGGCCAAGCTCTCGTCGTCCTGGACAAGGTCAACAAGTGGTTCGGCGACCTGCACGTCCTCCGGGACATCGACCTCACCATCGAGCGCGGCGAGGTTCTGGTCGTGGTGGGGCCCTCCGGTTCCGGGAAATCCACGCTGTGCCGGGCCATCAACCGTCTGGAGCCGATCGACAAGGGGACCATCACCGTCGACGGAGCTCTCCTTCCCGAGGAGGGCAAGGCTCTGGCCCAACTCAGGGCCGACGTGGGCATGGTCTTCCAGTCGTTCAACCTGTTCGCCCACAAGACCATCCTCCAGAACGTCACCCTCGGCCCGGTCAAGGTGCGGAAGCTGTCCAAGGACCAGGCCCGGCAGAGGGCCATGAAGCTGCTGGAGCGGGTCGGTATCGCCGAGAAAGCCGATCGCTATCCGGCCGAGCTGTCGGGTGGGCAGCAGCAGCGGGCGGCGATCGCACGTGCCCTGGCCATGGAGCCCAAGCTCATGCTGTTCGACGAGCCCACGTCGGCTCTCGACCCGGAGATGATCAAGGAGGTGCTCGATGTGATGGTGGAGCTCGCCCGGGAGGGCACCACCATGGTCGTCGTCAGCCATGAGATGGGCTTCGCCCGGTCCGCCGCCCGCCGGGTGGCTTTCATGGACGACGGCCGCATCGTGGAAGTGGCCCCCCCCGAGAAGTTCTTCGCCCATCCCGAGTCCGACCGGGCGCGTGACTTCCTGTCCAAGATCCTGGCTCACTGAGAAGAGGAGAGAGAAACCCACATGCGAACACGTCGATGGGCAGTACTACCGGTGCTGCTCGCCCTGTCCCTGATCGCCGCCGGCTGCGGTGACGACGATGACGAGGAGGCCGGGAGCACGGACACCTCCGCCCAGGGGCCAACATTCCCTGCGGGGTCCACCATGGCCAGGATTCAGTCCGAAGGGAAGATCGAGATCGGGACCAAGTTCAACCAGCTCGGTTCCGGGCTCAAGAACCCCACCAACGGCAGGCTCGAGGGCTTCGACATCGAGATCGGCAAGCTCGTCGCCGTGGGGCTGTTCGGCGGCACGGTAGAGAACATCGACAGCAAAATCGAATTCAAGGAAGCCGTGACCGCGGTGCGTGAAGCGGTCATTCAGAGCGACGAGGTGGACATCGTGGTCGCCACCTACACTATCAACGACCGCCGGAAGCAGCAGGTCGACTTTGCCGGCCCGTACGTGATCGACGGCCAGGACATCATGATCAAGAGCGACGACACCGCCATCAAGACCCTGACCGACCTCAACGGCAAGAGGGTCTGCACCGGGCGAGGTTCCACCACTCCCGACAACCTGCAACGCCGCTCCATCACTCCGTCTGAGCTGGTTCTCTTCGAGACCTACCCCGAGTGCGGTGAGGGTCTCCGTCAGGGGCGGGTGGACGCGGTGGTCACCGACCGCGGAATCCTTCTTGGCCTCGTCGACCAGAGCGATCGGCAGTTCAAGCTGGTGGGCGTGAACGTGAGCGACGAGCCGCTGGGCATCGGCCTCAAGAAGGGTGACGACGCCTTCCGGGAATTCCTCAACACGCGCCTCGAGCAGATCTACCAGAGCGGCGAGTGGAAGGCGGCCTACGAGCGGACACTCGGCCGACTCGGCCTCCCGACGCCGCAGCCCCCGGCGGTCGACAGGTACGGCAGTACCGGCCCCGCCACCACCGCAGCGGCGACGACCACTACGGCGGGCGCCACCACATCGACCACGGCGGGTGCCACCACGTCGACCACCGGCTAGGGGGAAGAAGGGGCCGTGGACGTCGTCTTTGACAACCTCGACCTCTTTCTCGAGGGTATGCGCACCACGGTGTCGCTCACGGTGCTGTCCTATATGGCGGCCTTCGTGATCGGCATCGTGGTGGCTGCCTTCCGAGTCGGACCCATCCCGCCGCTTCGGGCGGTGGGGACGTTCTACGTGGCCACCGTTCGGAACACGCCGCTGGCCGTGCTCATGGTGCTCTTCTTCTTCGCCCTGCCGGATGTCGGCATCATCTACGCCTCGTTCACGTCGGCCGTGATCGTGCTCTCGGCGTACACCGGTGCCTTCATCGCCGAGACCGTGCGGTCCGGGGTCAATGCCGTCTCACGGGGCCAAGGCGAGGCCGCCCGCGCCCTCGGGCTCACCTTCCCTCAGGTGCTGCGCATCGTGATCCTGCCCCAGGCCCTCCGTACCGTGATCGCCCCTCTGGGCAGCATCTTCATCGCCCTCATCAAGAACTCGGCGCTCGCCGCCCTCATCTCCGTGCGCGACCTGGCGGACACCGCCGAACAACTGATCACCGACACCGCTCAGCCCATCCCGATCTTCATCGGCACCGCCGTCGCCTATCTGATCCTGACCATCCCGTCCGGTTTCGTCCTGAGCCGGATCGAGCACCGGCTGGCGATCAAGCGATGACGACCTCCGTTCTCACCGATGCCCTGGGGCCTCGCGCCCGTCGCCGGGTGCTGTTCGCTTCGCTGGCGGCGGGCGTGCTGATCCTCGGCTTGATTGCCCTCGCTGTGAACCGTCTGGCCGACAATGGGCAGCTCGACTCGGACAAGTGGCGGCCCCTCACCCAGTGGTCCGTCCTCAAGTTCTATCTCGGGGGCCTGGCCAACACGGCCAAGGCGGCGGGCACGGCCATGGTCATCGCCATGGCCGTCGGGGGAGTGATGGCCCTCGCCCGCCTGGCCCGGAACCGCCCCCAGCGGTGGTTGGCCACGTTCTACGTCGAGTTCTTCCGTGGCCTTCCCCTCTACCTCCTGATCCTCTTCTGCTGGCTGGGCTTGCCCCGGCTGGGGTTGCGGCTGGATACGTTCTGGTACCTGGTCATGGGGTTGTCGGTCTACAACAGCGCGATCCTCGCCGAGATCTTCCGGGCCGGGATCCTTTCGCTCGACCGCGGCCAGGGCGAGGCCGCCTACGCCGTCGGACTGGGCTACTGGCAGTCGATGACGTTCGTGATCGTCCCCCAGGCCGTGCGCCGCATGGTGCCCGCCATCGTGAGCCAGCTGGTGACTCTCCTCAAGGACACATCTCTGGGCGTGCTGATCTTCTACGAGGAACTGCTACGGCGAGCCCGTATCAGCGCTGAGTTCTTCCAGAACCCCGTCCACTCGGTCGCCTTGGTGGCCCTCATCTACATCGCCGTGAACTCCACCCTCAGCGTCGTGGCCACGCGGCTGGAAGCGCGCCAGCGTCGACGCTACGGGGCCTCTGGGATCAAGGTCACCGGC
This sequence comes from Acidimicrobiales bacterium, assembly GCA_046262035.1. Lineage (GTDB taxonomy): Bacteria > Actinomycetota > Acidimicrobiia > Acidimicrobiales > AC-14 > JBHENM01. Next base: position 10,939 of record JBHENM010000400.1, read on the forward strand.
GTCGAAGACCTCGCCGTCAGCCAGGCCCAGGCCGGAGCGGCCATGGACCAGTCCGCGGGCGCGGGCGCGCTCTGAGCGTCAGCCGAAGCGCAGGCTTTCGGCGATGATGGCCAGCCCCGGGCTGTCACCGAAGAGGGTGACGATGAACAGAGTGTCGGAACGGGCCACGTAGTACTGCTCCTCGGGGACAGCCACCGTTCCCGATTCCCCCGTCACGGCGAGGCCGAAGGCGAGACGGGTGGCTGGCCGGCCCCCGATGCTGGTCTCGTCGCGGCGCAGGTCGGACACGCCCACCTGCTGGAGCTCCCGGATGGCCTGGCCCACGAAATCGTCCAGCGAACGCCCACCGGTGGTGGTGACGATCAGGTTGACGCTGGAACCGTCGTCGGGATCGATGGCGAAGACGCGGGACCCCGTCCCGACCTCGGCTCGGGCTTCCTCCAGGGCCTTGGCCAGCTGGGGGTTCCTCTCCCGGAGCGCTGCCGCCGTCCGGGCGAATGCCTCCGGGTCCAGGGCCGGCTGCTGCCAGCCGCTGGGCATGTCGATGGTGAAGCCGTTGCCCGTCACCCGGGAGAAGCCGGGCGCCGGTGGCGGTCCCACGGGAGCGGCGGGGGAGTCGTCGCCTCCGCAGGCGACAGCTGTGACAGGCGCGAGCGACAGCAAGGCCAGGGCCAGGAAGCGGACGATGCTCACTTCCCGGCGGGGGCCCCCATCCCCGCCTCCTCCCCAGCGTGGGGCCCCAACCCCACGCCGGGCCGTGATCTCCGGTCGATCTGGTTGGAACCTTTCACCGCAGCCAGCGGCCGGAGACCACCCAGGCCAAGCCCGCGCCCACCAGGCTGAGGCCGTTCGCCGCGGCCGACAGCCACCGGCGCCGCAGGACCAGGCCGGCCGTCACACACGCGATCCCCGCCTCCATGGCGAGGAACCGGGGCGCGTCCCGCTCGCGCAGCACGCGGAGGATGCGCCTGCCGGCGACGACCGACAGGGGGTAGCCGATGACGAGGAGGGCGGTGCTGGCCCTCCGCCTGGCACCCGAGACCGCGGTCGCCACGTCAGACCCTGCTCAGCAGGCCGACTGCTTCCTGGGCCCGGGCCAGGGTCGCGGATGCCTCCTGTTGGGCCTTGGATGCGCCCCGGGCCACGATGTCCTGCGCCCCCCGAGGATCGGTCACCAGCTCGAGGTACCGCTCGCGGACGGGCCGCAGCAGCTCGATGACGGCCTCCGCGGTCGCCGACTTCAGCGAGGCGTAGTCGGAGAACCCCTCGGCCAGCTTCTCGGGATCGCCGTCGGTCACCGCCCCCAGGATGGAGAGGAGGTTGGACACCCCCGGCTTGTGGAGGGGGTCGAAGCGGATCTGGGCGCCGGGGTCGGTGACGGCGCGCCGGATCTTGCGGTCGATCACGTCGGGGTCGTCGAGGACCAGCACGACCCCTCGGGGGGACTCCGCGGACTTGGACATCTTGGACGTCGGGTCCTGGAGGTCCATGATCCGCGCCCCCACCTTCGGAACCGCGGCCTCGGGAACGACGAACGTCTCCCCGAAGCGGTGGTTGAAGCGCAGGGCCAGGTCCCGGCACAGCTCCAGGTGCTGGCGTTGCTCGTCGCCCACGGGGACGCGGTCGGCGTTGTACAGGAGGATGTCGGCCGCCTGGAGGACGGGATAGGTGAAGAGTCCGACCCTGGCCGACTCCTCGTTGCCTCGGGCCTTGTCCTTGAACTGGACCATGCGCCGCAACTCGCCCATGCCCGCCAGGCACTCGAGCAGCCAGGTGAGTTGGGTGTGCTCGGGGACGTGGCTCTGCACGAAGAGGGTGCAGATCTCGGGATCGAGGCCGGCGGCCACCAGCACCAGGGATGTCTCGAGGGTCTTGGCCCGCAGCTCGCCCGACTCTCTGGGAACGGTGAGGGCGTGGAGGTCGACCACGCAGAAGTAGCAGTCGTACTCCTGCTGGTCGGCCACCCACTGGCGGACTGCGCCCAGGTAGTTGCCCAGGTGTATGTCTCCGGTCGGTTGGATGCCCGAGAGCACTCGTGCCATGGGAGGGGATCGTAGGCGGCCTCCGGCCCCCTCCCCGGTCGACATACCCGGTTCGGGCCGGGCGCGCCGGTACGCTGGAGGGATGCCCTTCGAGGTGCGGACTCCGGTTTACGAGGGCCCGTTCGACCTCCTTCTCCATCTCATCGTGCGCGACCAGGTCGATCTGTACCAGGTGTCGCTGAGCGGGATCGTCGACGCCTACCTGGCGGAGATGGACCGCATGCGCCAGAGCGGACCCCTGACCGGAGGCGCCTACGCCTTCGACCTGGAGACGGCGACCGATTTCCTGGTCATCGCGGCCACCCTGGTCGAGCTGAAGACGCGGCGGCTCCTACCCGGAGTCGAGGACCCCGAGGCCGACGAGGAGCTCGCCCTCCTGGAGGAACGCGACCTCTTGCTGGCCCGGCTGCTCGAGTGCAAGACGTTCCGGGACGCAGGCCTGGCCCTGGCCCACCTGAGCGATTCGGCCAGCCTGTCCCGGCCGCGCACGGCCGGGCTCGAGGAGCGGTTCGTGGCTCTCATGCCCGACCTCCTGGCCGGCGTGACCCCGGAGGACGTCCGCCAGGCCTTCCTCCGTGCCGTGCAGCCCAAGCCCGTGCTCAGGGTCGACCTGGACCACGTAGCCCCGATTCGGGCCAGCGTGCAGGACGCGGTTTCGCAGCTGACGGGCGCCCTGCCCGATCTCGGGCGGATCACCTTCCGCCACCTGACTCTCGGCCTCGACGACCGGCTGGAGATCATCGTCCGCTTCCTGGCCGTGCTGGAGCTCTACAAGCAGGGTTGGGTAGAAGTCGACCAGGCGGCGACCTTCGGCGAGCTGGTCATCACGTGGATGGGCCACGACGACACCCGTGGCCCCCTGACCGTGACCAGCGATACAGACAGTGACGGTCTGCCGACCGTCACCGACGACACAGACGGTCTGCCGACCGTCACCGATGACACAGAGCTGGCCCACCATGGATAGCTCCCGTTCGGAAGCGGCCCGGGCCATCGAGGCCGTCCTGATGGTGGCCGAGGTGCCGGTCGACCCGCAGCTGCTGGGGCAGCTGCTCGAGCTCAGCCCCGGTCGGGTGGAGGACCTGTGCCGGGCGCTGGCCGAGTCCTACGAGCGCGAGGAGCGGGGCTTCGTTCTGGTGCGGGTGGCCGGGGGGTACCGGTTCCAGAGCTCGCCCGACCTGGCGCCCTACGTCGAGCGGTTCGTCCTCGACGGCCAGCAGGCCAAGCTCTCGGGTCCGGCCCTCGAGACCCTCGCCATCGTCGCCTACCGCCAGCCGGTGTCGAGGGCACAGATCGCCGCCGTGCGCGGGGTCAACGCCGACGCCGTCGTCCGCACCCTTCAGCAGCGGGGCTACGTCCAGGAGGTCGGCCGCGACCCGGGGCCGGGCCAGGCCATCCTCTACGGCACCACCGCCCTGTTCCTCGAGAAGCTCGGGCTGGATTCGGTGTCGGCCCTGCCACCGCTGGCCGAGTTCATGCCCGGCACCGAGGTGGTGGAAGCCCTCGAACGGGGGTTGGGCGTCTCCGAGGGTGGCGGCCCTTCCGCCTGGGAGTGAACGAGCCCGAACGGCACACTGGCTCCGTGCCCGAACGGTATGACGGCGAGCGGCTCCAGAAGGTGCTGGCCGCCGTGGGGTTCGGCAGCCGGCGGGTGTGCGAGGAGCTCATCGCCGAGGGCCGGGTGACGGTCGACGGCGAGGTCGCCGTCCTCGGCCGGCGGGTGAACACGGCCGAGGCGAAGGTGGAGGTGGACGGCGTCCCCCTCTCCGTGCGGCCGGGACTCGTGTATTACCTGCTGAACAAGCCGGCGGGCGTGGTGACCACCGCTTCGGACCCTCAGGGCCGCCCCACGGTGCTCGGCCTCGTGCCCGACGAGCCCCGGGTGTTCCCCGTGGGCCGGCTCGACGCCGACAGCGAGGGCCTGCTCATCCTCACCAACGACGGGGACCTGGCGCACCGCCTGACCCATCCCTCGTTCGGCGTGGAGAAGGAGTACCTGGCCGAAGTGGACGGGCTCCCGAGCCCGGGGGAGTTGCGGCGGCTCCGCACGGGCCTGATCCTCGACGACGGCCCCACCGCTCCTGCCAGGGCCAGCCTGGTGCCGCCCCGCGGGATCCGGCTCACCATCCACGAAGGCCGGAACCGCCAGGTACGCCGGATGTGTGCCGCCGTGGGTCATCCCGTCGTGAGGCTGGTGCGCACCCGTATCGGCCCCTTGGCCGATCGGAGTCTGAAGCCGGGGGAGTGGCGGGCCATCACTTCCGAGGAGGTTCGGGTCCTGGAGGAATCGGTGGCTAAGTGGGCCGCCCGGCCTCCGGGGGGAAGTCAGTAGATTCCCGGCGTGGCCCTTGCCGTGCGCGCCCTGCGGGGAGCAACCACCGTCGACCGCGACACCTCGGCGCAGATAACCGAGCGCGTCCAGGCCCTCGTCCGCGAGATGCTGGCCCGCAACGGCATCGAGAAGGACGATCTCATCAGCATCATCTTCACGGCCACCGACGACCTGACCTCCGCCTTTCCGGCGACGGCCGCCCGGGAGGCCGGTCTCGGCGATGTCCCTCTCCTCTGCGCCCGCGAGCTCGCCGTCGGAGGCGGCACTCCCCGCTGCATTCGAGTGCTGATGCACCTCACGACCGACCGCTCGCCGTCGGAGCTCCGCCACATCTACCTCGAGGGAGCCAAGGGCCTGCGCGATGACCTCCCAGGGTGAGGCGGGAGCCGCCACAGGGCGGGCCGTGATCGTCGGCACCGGTCTCATCGGCGGTTCCATCGGCCTGGCCCTACGGGAGCGGGGCTGGAAGGTCACGGGCCGGGACGCCGACCCCGACCGGGCCAGGCGGGCTCTGGAGCTGGGCGCTCTGGACTTCGTCGGGCACGACCCCGACGCCGACGTCACCTTCGTGGCCACTCCCGTGTCCGTCATCGTCGAGGAAGCTCTCCGAGCGCTGAGTGACGGCGGGGTGGTGACCGATGTCGGCAGCGTCAAGGGCCCGGTGGTGGCGGGAGTGAACGACTCGCGCTTTGTGGGCGGCCATCCCATGGCCGGTTCGGAGCAGGAGGGGGTGGAGGGCGCCACCGCCGATCTGTTCGACGGGGCGACCTGGGTCCTCACCCCGAGGCTGGACACCGACGGGGACGCCTACACCCAAGTGCGCTCGGTGATCTCGGCCCTGGGGGCGGAGGTCATCGCTCTGCCGCCGGAGCGCCACGACGAGCTGGTGGCCATGGTGTCCCACGTTCCCCACCTCACGGCCGCCAGCCTCATGATGCTCGCCGCTGAGGGCGCCGAGGAGCACGCGGCCATGCTGCGGCTGGCCGCAGGAGGCTTCCGGGACATGACGCGAGTCGCCGCCGGGCACCCGGGAATCTGGCCCGACATCTGTGCCGAGAACCGGGAGGCCATCGTGGGCGCCCTCGACCAGCTGGCCGGCGTCCTCGCCGGCATGCGCGAGTTGGTGGTGATGGGCGACCGGGCCGGTCTCCTGGAAGCCCTGGAGCGAGCCCGGCACGCCCGCACCACCCTGCCGGGGAGGGTCAACCGTCCCGAGGAGATGGCCGAGGTGCGCGTCCCCGTCCCCGACCGTCCCGGAGTGCTGGCCGAGGTCACCACCCTCCTAGGGGAGCAGGGCGTGAACATCGTCGACATCGAGATCGCCCACTCGACCGAGGGCCCCCGGGGGGTCCTCCTGGTCATCGTGGACCTGGCCGCCGTAGACCTCGTCCGGGAAACCCTGCACGACCGCGGGTTCCGTCCATCGGCGCGGCGGCTGGAGCCGTGAGCCGCCTCACCGTCACCGGGGGCCGCCCTCTCCACGGGCGCTTGCGCGTCCCGGGAGACAAGTCCATCTCCCACCGAGCGCTCCTCCTGGCCGCGGTGGCGGAGGGGACGTCGGTCGTCCGGGGGCTGTCCGACGGTGACGACGTGGCCCGTACCGCCGCCGCCATCCAGGCTCTGGGCGCGGTGGTCAACGGGGTGCGGATCCGCGGAGGCCGGGGGCTTCTGCGGGAGCCGGACGGCGTGATCGACGTCGGCAATTCGGGGACCACCATCCGCCTCCTGTCCGGACTGGCGGCTGGGTTCGACTGGCTCACCGTCCTCACCGGTGATGCGTCCATCCGTTCCCGGCCCATGGCCCGCGTCGCCGAGCCGCTGCGGCGGATGGGGGCCGGGGTCGACGGACGTCAAGGCGGCAGCCTTCCACCCCTCGTGGTGCGGGGGGGCGACCTGAAGGCCATCGAGTACGACCTCCCGGTGGCATCGGCCCAGGTCAAGGCGGCCGTCCTGCTGGCCGGCTTGTCGGCCGAGGGCGAGACCGTGGTTCGAGAGCGGGTGCGGACCCGGGCCCACACCGAGGAGCTGCTGGCCCTGGCCGGGGCCGACATCAGGGTGTCGGACGGCGGGCGGGCCGTCAGCCTGCGTCGGGGTCCGCTACACCGCTTCGAGCTGGACGTCCCCGGCGATCCCTCCCAAGCCGCCTTCTGGCTGGTGGCCGGGTGCCTGGTGTCCGGGAGCGACGTGGTCGTCGAGAACGTCTACCTCGGTCCGGCCCGGGGTGGCTTCCTCGACGTTCTCGCCCGCATGGGAGCGAGCGTGGAGCGGGTGCGTGGGGCCGACCTCCGGGCCCACTACCACGGCCTCCTCCACGCGACCGACGTCGGCCCCGAGGAGATGCCGGGGCTCATCGACGAGGTCCCGGTGCTGGCCGTAGCCGCCGCCCTGGCCGAAGGAACCACCACGTTCTCGGGGATCGAGGAGCTACGGGTGAAGGAGAGCGACCGCGTGGCCGCCATCGAAGCCCAGCTCAGCGCGCTGGGGGCGCGGGTCGAATCCGATACCCACCGCCTGGTGGTGCACGGATCCGGCGGGCGCCTACACGGGGCCTACGTCGACGCCGGCGGAGACCACCGCATGGCCATGGCCTTGGCCGTGGCCGCCCTGGGCGCCAGCGGGGAGACGATTGTCGATGGTTGGGAGGCGGTCTCGACCAGCTACCCCCGTTTCGAGGACGATCTCCGGTCATGCCTCGGGTAATCGCCATCGACGGGCCGGTGGGCTCGGGCAAGTCGACCATCGCCCAAGCCGTCGGCGCCCGGCTCGGGCTGGCCGTCCTGGGGACGGGCTCCATGTACCGAGCGGTGGCCGTGGCCGCCCTCCGCCGGGGTATCGAACCGGGCCCGGCCACGGCGGAGGCGCTGGCCGCCCTCGCCGCCGAAGTGACAGTCGAAGGCGAGCGGGTGCGGGTCGGCGGCGAGGACGTGACCGACGAGCTGCGGAATCCCGAGGTCAACCAGGCTGTGAGCGCGGTGTCCGCCACGCGCCAGGTCAGGGCTGAGCTGGTGCAGCGTCAACGGGAGTGGGCCGAGGAGCACGGCGGGGGAGTGGTCGAGGGCAGGGACATCGGCACCATCGTGTTCCCCGACGCCGAGCTGAAGGTGTTCCTTACGGCCGACGAGGAGGAACGGGCGCGGCGGCGGGGAGGAGACGAGGATGCCGCCGGCCTGGCCCGCCGGGATCACCTGGACTCCACCCGGGAGGTGTCACCTCTCAGCGCAGCGGAGCATGCGCTGGTGATCGACAGCACCGGCCTCAGCGTGGAGGAGGTCGTGGACGTGATCGTGAGCCACCTGTGACGAGCGAACCGGCTCTTTCCGACTCGCAGGCCCGTACTGAGAGCCCAGCCGACCCGGCCGTGGGGCCTCCGGGATGGCGCGGCCGCCTGCTCTACCGGTTCGTGCGGGACACGCTCGTGGGTTTCAGCAAGCTCTTCTGGCGGACCACGTACGAGGGTCTGGAGCACATCCCCGCCGGAGGACCGTTCGTCATCGCCTGTGTCCACCGGTCGAACATCGACTTCGCCATCATCTCCGGAGTCGCTCGCCGCCGGATCCGCTACATGGGCAAAGACTCGCTCTGGAAGTCCCGCCTGTTGGGGCGCTTCATCTCCGCCCTGGGCGCCTTCCCCGTCAATCGGGGCTCGGCCGACAGAGAGGCCATGCGCCGGTGCATCGCCATCATCGAGGCGGGGGAGCCCCTCGTGCTGTTCCCCGAGGGGACTCGGCGCACCGGGCCCGTGGTCGAGGAGATCTTCGAAGGGGCCGTCTACATCGCCAGCCGGACCCAGGTTCCCCTGGTGCCCGCGGCCATCGGCGGCTCTGAGCGCGCCCTGCAGAAGGGAAAGCTGCTTCCCCGACCGGTGAAAGTGCACGTCCTGGTGGGACCGCCGCTGCCACCGCCGCCCCTGGTGGAGGGCCGGCGCCCGTCGCGACGGGCCCTACGCGAGGCCAACGAGACCCTCCTGTCGGAGCTCCAGAAGCTGTTCGACCGGGCTCAGGTCCGCGCCGGAGTCGAGCGATCGCCCGACGGCGGCGTGTAGAAATGGGGGAGAGGAGGCCGCGTGCCCGAGGACGACAATGAGGATCCGCAGCCGGAAAAGCTGGCTCGCGCCCGCCGGCGCAAGGCCGTCCTGGCCGTCCCTGCGCTGCTCCTGGCCATCGGCCTGGTCGCCGCTTTCCTGGTCGATGGGTC
>JBHENM010000401.1:0-3992 GCA_046262035.1 Acidimicrobiales bacterium
GACTTCCGGTCTGCACGCTTCAGCTACGCGATGCTGCGGCCGGCGGCTGATCAGAAGGAAAGCCACGGTGTCAGACGCTCTTGGCGTGGGTAGGGTCTCCGTGTCGGGATGGGTTGGCCTCCCGCGACCGGCCGGAAGCCGCGTGACCCGCCCGGTCAGACGCAGCCCGACCGTCCCGCGAGACGGTCGTCGTGCCGATCGAAGGGCGGCCACGAGTTGGCGGGTCCGCGCGTCACCGTCAGGCGTGAAGTTCGGGTCGCAGAACCCGTGCCGTACCAACGCTCTCGGACGGGGGTGCACGGCAATGACGCTTGACCCGATCATCCCGTTTACCTACTTGGCATTCGAACTGAACGCGATGCTGGACCGCGGTCGCGTGTTGAGCATGGATATCGCCCGGAAGCGCGTCGACGACGGCACGATCTTCGAGTGGCTCGACACCCAGCTCGAGAGCCCCTACGACCTCGACGGGACCCCGGTCGATCCTCACATCCGGCAGGCCATGTTGGAGACCTTCCGACCGCTCAACCGATTCGATGCCGGTCGCCAATTCGGCGTGGAGCACAACGGCGCCGCCCTTCTCCTCGCCTACTGCATCGAGGGGATCCAGCAGCTAGGTGCCTTGACGGGGCCGCATCCGTGATCCGACGCGCATCCGGGCCCCTTGCGGGGCCCGGAGACGCAGTTCGCCCAGGAGGGGACCTGGACTACTCGAGGGTGCAGCCGCAGGAGTTGACCTCCCGCACCATGACACCCCGGCCCGTGTCCATGTGGGTGGTGCAGGGCATGCACGGGTCGAAGCTGCGCACGGCCCTCAGAACGTCGAGGCCCTTGATCTGGTCCTCGGGGACCGACTCCAGAAGCGGCGTCCCGACCACGGCCTCCTCGTAGGGCCCGAGGCCTCCGAAGGGGTCGGTGGGCGACGCGTTCATGGTCGAAGGCGTGGTGATCTGGTAGTTGACGATCTTGCCCTTGTCGATCTCGCTGTGGTGCACGAGCCAGCCTCGGCCGGCCTCCCAGAACCCCACGGCGATCCGGTGGTCCCGCGGGATCTTGAACGGCGCGTGGACCTTGGTCTCCCCTCTGCGCCAGTACTCGAACGCCTTGAGCAGGCAGTTCATGCCGATGCAGGCTTGGAAGGCCACGGCGTAGGCCCGGGCCCGGTTGCGCTCCAGGGCGTTGAGGGTGCGGGGGATGGCCCAGAACAGCTCGGTCTCGGGCAGGGCGTGGCGGGGCAGGACCATCCGTAGACCGTCGCCTCATAGAAGGGGTTCTCGGCGTGTTTCTGAGCCATGGCCGTAGTCCACATGCGCCCGTAGACGCCCGTCTCGACCACCTTGCGGTCCCACCGGAGTGAGGTGTCCCAGGTGTAGCGCTCCCGGAAGTTGGTGGCCGTGGGCTTGGGGATGGTGGTCTTGTTCCACGGGTGGTAGGGCGAGATCGGGTTGCCCAGGGGGTCGGTGCGGTACTTCTGGGTGCCGGTCTGGGTCCAGTCCTCGTAGAAGCTGTGCTCGACGAACTCCTCGGTGCCCATGTTGATGTCCGTGAGGTTGGTGGTGACGAGCTTGCCGTCAACGATGATCCCCGGTGTGGACCAGCGGGCGTTGCCCCACTGGTTGCAGTTGGCGTAGGTGGCGTCGTAGACCTCGGAGTTGTCCCAGATTCCGGTCTGGGCGATGGTGGTCTGGCGGGCGCCGACCTGCTCGTAGTCGGGGTTGGCCTCCAAGAAGAAGTCCGTCAGGTCGTCCCAGATGCGGGGCAGGACCTTCGAGAAATCGATGATCTTGCCCAGCTGCGAGTAGAACTCGTTGAAGCTCGAGGTGGTGATGGTGGTGGAGACTCCGCCGGGTACCAGCGTCGAGGGGTGTGGGTACTTGCCGTACATGAGCTGACACATGATCCGCCCGACACGGGTCCACTCGAGGGCCTCGAGGTAGATCTTCCCCGTCAAGGGGTTCATCGCGTCCATGATGTCCTTGATGGTGGTGTAGCCGTGAATGTCGCCATTGGGCGACAACGTCTTCTCGGCCTTGGTGACCAACTCCGGGTTGGTCACCGAGACCAGGGCGGTGGAGTAGTCGGGACCGGCCAAAAGCCCGAGGTGCAGCGGGTTGTCGTAGTACATCTCCCCGCATTCGCCCAGGTTGCGGACCTCGACACCCAGAGGCGGGGGCTGGACGCCGAACAGCTGCTCGAGTCCCAGCGCGGACACGGTGGCGTGGACGCCACCGCACACACCGCACGCCCGCGACGAGATGTCGATGGCGTCGCGGGGATCACGGCCTTGGAGGATGATCTCGTAGCCCCGGAAGAGCATGGCCCGGGAGTGACACTCCACGGCCTTGCGGTTCTCGAGGTCGAGAACGGTGTGGATGGCGAGGGCGCCCGCCACCCGGGTCATGGGGTCGATGGACCACTCCCGCAGGCGGGGCGGGGCCGCTACTTGGGCGCCGGGGCCGGGGCGCCGCCGGACATAGCCCTTGCGAGCAACCTGTTGTACTGCCCAGGGATTGGAGAGGCCCGCACGAAGGTGGGCCTTGCCCGAGTTGTCGAACTCGATGGGAAGGTTCTTGAAACACATGGCTGGCGGTCCCCCCTCGTCTAGTGGCCGGCTTCGAAGCGATAGCGGCCTAGTTCGTCCTGCGATTCGCCGTAGGTGCGCCTTCCCTTGTGCCCGCCTTCGGACGCGTGCTGGTACTTGGAATAGAACTTGTGGATCGTCTTCTGGGCGCCGCCGGGGGCGATCTTGGAGCGGGCGAACCCGGACGGGCCGTTGGTGCCGTCGCGGTCCCAGCGGGCGGTGCGGTTCTTGTCGTTCTTGGACAGGTAGCGCATGCGCCGGATGAACCCTCCCACCATCTTGGAGGTGGTGGAGGAGAGCAGGGATCCGGGGGCGATCTCGTACATGGGGCTGAACTTGTCGGGGAAGCCGGGCATGGTGCAGCCGATGCAGATGCCGCCCATGTTCATGCACCCGCCGTGGCCGTCGACGTTGCCCCGCTCGGAGATGTTGCACTGGACCACGGGGCCCCAGCACCCCAGCTCCACCAGGCACTCCTTGTCGCCGTACTCCTTGGCGAACACGCCCTCCTCGTAGTACCCGGCCCGGGGGCAGTGGCGGTGGACGGTCTCGCCGAACAGCCACGCCGGGCGGCCCAGCTCGTCGAACTCGGGCAGGGGGGCGAGGCCGTTGAGGAACAGCAGCACGGCCGCCGCCGTCTCGATGATGTTGTCGCCCACGGGGCTGCAGCCGGGGATGTTGACCACCGGCACCCCGAAGGAGCTGCGGAAGTCCTTGCCCAGGTAGTCCATGACGCCCATGGCGTTGGTGGGGTTGCCCTTGGCCGAGGGGATCCCGCCCCAGGAGGCGCAGGTGCCCACGGCCACCACGGCGGCGGCGCCGGGGGAGAGGCGGTCGAGCCACTCGAGGGAGGTGATCTGGCGCCCCGTGGCCGGGTCCTCGCCCAGGCCCATCCAGTAGCCGTCGCCGGCGATGGACTCGTCCATCACCGAGCCCTCCCAGCAGACGACGTAGGGGGCGTCGAGCTCGCCCCGCTCGGCCATGAACAGGTTGTGGACCCACTCGGCGCCGACCTCGACGGAGACCACGGTGTGGATGAGCTCCACCCGGGGCAGGCCGGGGATGATGCCGGCCAGCAGGTGCTCCACCCGAGGGTGGGTGGCGCCGGTGGCGGCCACGCTGCACCCGTCACAGGAGGCCCCCACCATCCAGATCAGGTACACCTTCTCGAGCGGGCCCAGGCGCAGCTTGGACTGGTCGGGCTCCACGGCCCGGGAGCGGATGCCGATGGGGGCCATGGGGTCGAGGGGGTTCTCCCGCCAGTCGAGGTACTGACCCGCGGGGCGGGTGATCTCCTTGCTCGAGCGGTTCTCGGTCTGGCCCTCGTTCATCTCCGAGTCGGCGGGCATCATCCCGCCCTCGGTCATCGTGTGTCCGCCGCTGGACCCCTGGGTCGGGCCCGAGCCCCCAG
>JBHENM010000402.1:0-9401 GCA_046262035.1 Acidimicrobiales bacterium
GTCGACGGGTGGGCCGTCACCCGCACCACCACCCTCGACCGCCTGGCCCGCCTCTGCCACTGGCACCACCACCTCAAGACCTACTGCGGCTACCGCCTGGAGGGCAGCCCGGGCCGATGGCGGTGGCTGGCGCCCGACGAGCCCGGGAGGGGCCCGCCGGTCGTTTAGTCGTCGTGCTGCCGGCCCTCAGCCCACCGATTAGCGGCGGGACTTGAAGACCGACCAGCCGCCGGGTCCCACGGCCGCGGCCGCGACGAGGAGGAGAATGCCGAAGATGATCTGTCCCTGGAGCAGCTGCACGACTCCGATGACAGCCAGGATGACAGCGATGACCCACAGGACGGTTGCGTTCATGGGCGGAGCGTAGCGGTCCCTGGCCGCCCCCCGACCGAGGAGGAAAGAATGACAGACGGGCAACCCACGAGGCCTAGCGACGTGAGCGGCGAGCGGGGGCGATTCGACGCCCTCGCCGATCGGTCGTCGACGGTCGCGGCCAAGTCAGGGTTCTTCGTCGCCCTTGTCGCCGCCGGGCTGGTCTGGTTGGCGCTGGGCCCGCTGGCCGACTTCTCCCACCGCTGGGTCGATGCCCTGCAGGTGGTGGGCACCATCATCACCCTGCTGCTGGTGGCCCTGCTGGAGAACGAGCAGTGGCGCAACGCCAAGGCGACCCAGCGCAAGCTCAACGCCCTGGCCGAAGCGATGGCCCACATCATGGAAACCGACGATCCCGATTCGGATCAGATCGAACAGCTGCGAGCCTCGGTGGGCCTCGAGAAGCGGGAGAGCATCTCCGACTAGGGCTGGCGGGCACCCACCGGCGGGCGGCGACGAGCGGACGGGCCGGTGCCGTGCCAGTCGATGCACAGGACGGCGGCATCGTCGTCCAGCTCGGCGTTGGTCGCCGCCAGCACGGCCGCCTTGAAGGCGTGCACCACCTCGCGGGGGTGCAGGCCGGCCGTCTCCTTCAAGGCCGCGGCAACGTCGATCTGGGCCGCAGCGTCGTTCCGCTCGAGAAGGCCGTCGGTGAGGACGACCAGGCGGTCGCCGTCCGCCAGAGATGCACTGGCTTCGACGCCAGACTTCCAGCGCGGCAACGGGGTGGCCGTGTCCAGAGCGTTTACGTCCAGGGATCCTGCGATCACGTCCTGGGCAATGTCCACGAGCCGGAGATCGTGGGCCCGGGCGTGGTTGCGCAGCGCCGAGAACGCTTGGTCAATGTCGATTCCGGCCCGCTCGGCCAGCATCCCCTTGGCCTGCTCGATGACGACCCGGATGTTCAGGGCGTGGTGGAGCTGCTCGGTCACGAGCTGGATGTCACCTGCGGCGTGATGGTGGAGAACAGCGATGGTGGCGACATCGGTGAGCGCCTGAGCGGCGAGCACGTCGGCCTCGTTGAGGGCGCCCTGGTCGGTGCGGATCAGGTTGAGGGCGCCAATGGTCACGTCGCGAATCCGCATAGGGAGGGCGTGCACCGACTTGAAGCCGGCAGCCAGGGCGCGGGGCTCGAATCGGGGCCAGGGGCCGCCGGAGGAGCCGAGGTGGTGGTTGACGATGGGCTCGCCCGTCCGGTAGCAGTCCGGGCACGGACCCTCCTCGGACTGGAGCTCGAACAGCTCCAGCAGACGCATGGCGTCGCCGGAGGAGGCCATCACTCGCAGGTCGCCGCCGGACTAGGCGAGCATCAGGCCGGCGGCGGCGGCGTCGAGGACCTCTACGCACCGGTCCGTGAGCAGGGGTCAGGAGCTCGACCACGTCGAAAATCGTCGACCAGAGTGTCGGCCAGCTCGACCAACGTCCGGGCGAGCAGGGCTTCTCTGGACATCGGATCTTCACCGGCACGGTCTCGGCCTGGACGACCCAGAGCCGGAAGCCAGGGCGCTCGGGCGATGTTAGCGGGCGGTTGTCGAGATCAGCTACCGGTGGCGGCCGCCGGCCAGGGGAAGGCGGCCAGCGCTGACCACTGCTCCCCGCCCATCAGGTGCCACACCCAGAAGGAGCCGCCCAGCGCGCCCTGGCGGCGCGAGGCGTCGAGGAAACGGCTGGTTTCGAGGGCGTCGGGGGCGGCGCCCCGGCCCCCGTCGAAGCTCATGTCCCACCCCTGGCCGATCACGTGGACCGGGCGCAGGGTGCGCAGCCGCTCGACGGCCTGCACCGCCGTCTGCCCGGGCTCCAGGCACGCCCAGTAGACCATCGGCGCGAAGGCGTCGACGTAGGGGGCGATGGCCCCGTAGGGGTAGCTCGCCGGCCATAGCCTGTCGCTGGGCCGGTAAACGGTGGCGACCACCAGGCGGCTGCCGGCCGCCTTCCGCACCAGGCCCAGGTAGACCTGAGCCCTCCGGGCGCTGAGGGCCACCCCCTCAGTGGCCAGCTCGATGTCGGGGCTGAAGCCGTCGAGGGTGTCGCCCGCCGGGCTGCGCCAGGCCAGGGCCTCGGCCGTCCACTGAGCGTCGCCCACGGGGTCGTGAAGGAAGGGGAACCCCCATCCGATGACGGCGATGCCGCGGCGGTGGGCCCGCGGCACCAGGGCGTCGAGCACGCTCTTGGCGTAGAACCCATCCTTGGAGTCGCCGATCCGGACCCACAGCTGGCGGAGGCCGGCGTCGGCCGCCTTGGCCACGATGGCGTCGGGGTTGCCGCCCTCGGACTGGAAGTACTTCCACAGCCACATGCCCTTGCCCTCCAGGGGGGCTAGGTGGGGCGACCACTGGCCCGGGGCCAGCGGCTCGGGCAGCTCCGCTTCGGGCACCAGCCGGGGCGGGACGAAGGGCGGCGCGGTGGTAGTGCCGCCCGGCCCGGGACGGGGCGGTGGAGGCGGGCAACCGTTGAGGGGAAGGGTGGGCACGGCCACCGGAGGGGGCTCGGCCGCCGCCGGGCCCGCCGGGGCCGCCGGGGCCGACGCTGGGCCCGCCGCCGGCGTCGGGGGCCGGGCGGGCTGGTCCCGCGAGACCTCGAACAGGACGCCGTCTCCTCCGGCGGAGGAGCAGGCGGCGAGCAGGATGGAGGCGGCGAGTGCAAAAGCCGCCGGGCGGCGCATGGGTTCAGTTTCCCACCACCCACGGTGGCTACTCGGTCACCTCGACCGCGTTCCCGAAACGACGAGCACCTACTGGGAGAACACCTGGGGCCCCAGGTTGATGACGCGATCGTCATCGAGCGGAAGGTTGGTGAACCGAAGGGTGAATAGGAGCGGGTTCGTCTGAGCGAAGTCCCGCGACGAAGAACCTGCGATCTGGATCCTCAGGACGTTGTCGCGGCCGAGGAACGCCGTGACCGCGAAAGTCCCGTCCGGGAGGTCGAAGTAGCCGATGCGCCCGTTCACGCCGCCAAAGTAGAAGTCGGCCCGTCCATAGAGCTCACGGCCGCCCGCGGTGGCGTCGATCATCTCGTCTTCGACAGCGCGACGGTCGGGCACGGCGGGGACGTCGAGAAAGAAGGTCTGCAGCGAGAAGACGGAGGCTCCGCCGGGCGCCTCGAGCGTCATCCCGTCCTCAGTTCGGGTCAGCGCCCAGCCCTCGGGCCGGCACATCGTGGCGCCCACCACCGCGTCGCTGTGCGGGATCAGTGTCTCCGAACCACCGGGCTCGAAGCTCCTGATCTCGCGATCCAGGAGCCGGTTGCCGCTGTAGAGGTCAATCCGGTACTCGCCGGGCTTCGGACAGTCGCTCACCCGCACGCGGGCGTAGCCGCTGCCTTGTCCGTTGCCCTGGAACGTGCCGAGGGTACCGGCCTCGGGGCTGTAGGCCCACGGCTTGGTGGCATCCGGCCGGGAGGCCACTACGGCCAGGACAGGCGCGTGCGTGGGGATGTTCCGGTAGGTGAAATCGGCCACCACGTCCGGCCCGTGCACCTGCATCTCACCGATCTCCAGTGACCCGTCCGGGGGCGGGCTGTCCAACAGCCGGAGCGACTCAGCCCGGTTGGTCTCGGGGAACCCGCTCGCTGCCTCCCGGAGCTGCTCCTCAGCCAGAAGCCCTTGGAAGCGCTCCACCATCGGCGTCCGCTCCGGCTGTTCCTTGGCTATGACCTCGAGGTCGGTCCGGCTCACGGAGAAGAACACATGGGAGTACGCGCCAAGCCTCTCGAAGGCTTCCCGGAACGCCCCTTCCGCCTCTTCTTCGTTGCCGGTGGCGACCTGATTGGCGGCGACGTTGAACCAGGGCCAGCTGACCGAGTCGTTCAGCTCTGCTGCCCGGCGGTTCAAGTCCACGGCCTCGGCATGACGGCCGTCGAGGAAGTACTTGGTGGCCAGGCTCCCCACCACTTCGATGTCGTCGTCACCCCCGAGCTGGAACGCCTGGCGAGCGTCGCTGATGGCGGCCCTGAGACTGGCCGGAGCGGTCGTGCTGAACCCGCCGAACGTCTCCAGCGGGCTCTGTGACGAACCCTCCATGACGCGCGCTTCCGCCCGACGGGCGTAGGCCTGGGCGTAACGGGGTTCCCAGCGGATGGCTTGGCTGTAGGCGTCGATGGCCTTCCGCACGTCGTCCCGCGCCGTCTTCTCATCCGGTTGGAAGGGCGCCCGGTAGATCAGGCGGTCGCCTTCGGCGGCGGCGTTGACGGCGCGGAAGGAGAACTCGTCGACCGGCCGCCAGAGGACCGTCAACGACCACACCAGGCACGCGAGCGCGAGCCCTACGCCTGGTACGACCAGGGCCATCCGGACGCGCGGCGGGCTGCTCAACGAGAGCCCGAAGAGGAACAGGGAGACGGCGAGCACGGTGAGGATGGCGATGTAGGCGTTGGCCTTGTGCGACCAGTCGTCCTGGGTCTCCGCTCGCGCCGCTCGGGTCAGTTCGGCCCGGTCCGCGTTCATGAACAGATCGGCCTCCCGCAACCCGGAGAAACCGCGCCGGCGATCGTCTGCGTAGCGTTGGTCGGTCACCAGGGGGCTGAGGTCGCCGAGGGCCGCCTTCACGTCGGCCAGACGTTGGGCCTCGTCGGAACGTCGGCTCCGTTGAGCCTCGACGCGCTGGCGATCGAGAAGCTTGATCCTCGTGTAGACGTCGTACTCGAAGAGGAAGGTGTTATCCATCTGCGACCGCTCTCCGAGGACGCGGACCGCTTGGCGCTGGACCTCCCGCGCCGCCCGGCTCTCACGATTGCTGCTCCGGGCCTCGGCGTAGGCGACGAGGCTGCCGAACAACGTGACCCCGACCATGAGCATGGCCGTACGCCGCTTGAACGGATCCCGCCACTCGTCGGGGTCGGTGTCGAACTTGTCGAGGTCCGGGACATCGGGGCCGACGTCAAGCACGAGGGGGTCCGTTCGCCGTCATGTCGATACGCCCAGGGCGAGGATGCTGGCGGAGAGCCATATGGCCGTCCCGATTCCGGCCAAGGGCGTGCTCAGCCGCCGCTGGTTGGTGACTTGGGCGCCAGTCAGGAACAAGATGGCCGTGACCATGGTCGTGAGCAGGAGAACGAGCAGCTCCGATCTACGGCGGAGGGCGTCGGCCTCGTCCGCCGCCTCATCGGGGTTGACCCGGTCGGCGACGAACGTCTGCTCCGCCAACGTCAGCTCCTCACGGCGCCGCTCCGCATCGAACTCGAGGTCATCGACGCCCCCGCCGCTGACCGCGGCGCTGAAGTCGAGGAACTGCAGCCGCTGCAGCTCGATGGCCTCCGATCGCAGCCGTTTCGCATCGTTCTCGGCCGTGCTCGCCTCTACGGACCTTCCTTCGGCGGCCAGCGCTGCCGCTCGGCTTGTCAGGCTCTTCGAGCTCTCGATCTTCTCCAGGATGGCGGCGTAGGTGCGGAGGTCACTCTGAAGCCGGGCCTCCACGATGATGCGGATCTGCTCTTCCACAGCTGTCTCACGCACCGAACGGCGGTCGCTCTCGGTGGCATCGCTTCCGAGCAGCACCGCCCGCCACGTCACGAGGGCGCTGGTGACAGATACCAGGCCGATGAGGATGGGCACGACGGCCTTGCCTCCGAGCCGCCACTTTCGGCGCCGTTCACCGGGCGGAGTCGCCGGGCCACCGTCATGGCCGCTGCCCTCTTCGGCGGGCATGGGGGGCGGTGAGACGTCAGTCATTCACCGCAAAACGAGATCATCGCCGATACGCCACCCACCATTGGGGGAATGGGCCGATGATGACATCGAGCTTCGGGGAAGTCAACGCGTCCTGGCCCCCGGACCGACCCACCGCCCACGGTGACTACCGTCATGCCCATGACGTCTCATGCGCGCCGAGCGGCGGCAGGCGCAAGCCTGGCCGCGGCGGGCCTGGTGGCCTACCAGTCGGCCCGGTACAAGCGCCGGACGCGCCGGCGTTTCGACATGCCCGAAGGGCCGGCGCCGGGCACCGACGAGTATTCGCAGCTCGTCACGGCCATGACCGGCGCCCCGGTGCGCCTCGGCAACCGCGTGGACGTCATGCGCAACGGCGTCACCCTCGACACCATGTTGGAGGCCATCTCCCAAGCCAAGAAGACGGTCGACTGCTCGTCCTACATCTACTGGCCCGGCGCTACCGCCGACCGGTTCACGGAGGTCTTCATCGAGCGGGCTCAGGCGGGCGTGGAGGTCAACCTGATCTTCGACGGCTACGGCTCGGCCAAGCTCGACGGTGACCACCTGGACCGGCTCCAGCGCTCAGGAGTGAACGTCACCATCTTCCATCCCCTGCGCTGGTACAACCTCAAGAAGCTGAACAACCGCATGCACCGGCGGATCCTGGTGGTCGACGGGAGCCTGGCCTTCGCCGGAGGTGTGGGGATCGCCGACGTGTGGACCGGCGACGCCCAGGGCCCCGAGCACTGGCGGGAAACCCACCTGCGCATCGAGGGCCCGGCGGTGGTCGACCTCTTCGGGGCCTTCCTCGAGAACTGGACCGAGGCCACGGGCGAGCTCCTGGCCGGTGCCCACATCGCCGGGCCCGAGACCTTTGACGACGACGGCGGGGGCGGCGACACCCACGACGGTGTCGCCCTCCAGGTGACGAGGAGCACCCCCACCGGCGGCTCCACGGCCGCCACCGAGCTCTTCTACACCGCCATCGTCGGAGCCCGGGAGCGGCTGTGGATCACCACCGCTTACTTCGCCCCCGACCGCACGTTCGAGGACGCCCTGTGCGCCGCCGCCGGCCGCGGGGTCGACGTCCGGGTCCTGGTCAATGGGCAGAAGGTGGACAAGGAGGTCGCCCGTCAGGCCGGGCAGCGGTCCTACGGCAAGCTCCTCGAAGCCGGGGTGAGGATGTTCGAGTACGAGCAGACCATGCTGCACGCCAAGGTCGTGCTCGTCGACGGTCGGTGGGGCAATGTCGGCTCGGGCAACTTCGATAGCCGCTCGCTCGACCTCGACCTGGAGATCAACGTGGCGGTGATGGATCCGGATCTCGTCCGGGAGCTGACCGACCACTTCCTCGAGGACCTGGAGGAGTCGACCGAGATCGACCTCGGGACGTGGAAGCAACGTCCCCTGCGTCAGCGGGCCGGGGAGCTCGCCACCGAGGTGATCCGCCAGTCGCTCTGACCTGGCGTAGCACCAGGCCAGTCGTCGCGCACCTCGACCACGTGGACGCACGGGGCGGCGGGCATGCCCCCTCCGGTACTAGCGGACGGCGGAAGCCCGACGCCGGTCGGACGTCGAGATGAGCAGCAGGAGGCCCAGGCCGGTGGCCACGGCCGCGGTGACGGCCAGCGGGGCGGTCCAGGAGCCCGTCAGGGCGAGGCTGGCCGTCGTGGCCCGGGCCGGCGTGGCGCCACCGATGCCGGCGGGGCGGTGGCCCTTGCCGTCGTGGTCCTTGCCGTCGTGGTCCTTACCGTCGTCCTTGTGGTCCCGCTTCTTGTCGGCGTCACAGTCGTCGCCCGAGGCCGTAGACGTGTTGATGGCCGTGGAGCAGCCGGATGCCGTCGAGCCGTTGACGGCCGTGGCGTCGCCCGAAGCGGTCGAGTTGTTCCGGGCGTCGGCCGAGCCGGAGGCCACGGAGCCATTCTCGGCATAGGCGTCGCCGCTGGTCTGGGCGGACGCGGGGCCGGCCAGCAGCGCCAGCACGGCGACCACGCCTCCCAGAGCCGCCGGGAACATTCCCGCTCGTGTGGTGTGCTTCGTCATTGCCCGCCCTTCTACTCGCGTCGGCCGAAGGCTAGCGGCCGGATGTTTCTCAGGTCAACGCATGTGGCTGGTGTTGCTGACGTCGTGCATCAAGCGGCCACCTTCGGCGCCGCGCATGACCATGGGCGCGAAGCGGCTCGCCGACCGCCATGCGGCCGGCGAGCCTGTCGCTTCGGAGAAGCCAGGGGTCAGCTCAGGCTGAAGTGGCTGCCCGACGCCGGTCCGACGTCGAGAGCAGCAGCACGGTGCCCAGGGCCACGGCGAGGGCGGCAAGCGCAGCCATCGGAGCGGTCCAGGATCCCGTCAGGGCGAGGCTGGCCGTGGTGGCCCGGGCCGGCGTGGCGCCACCGATGCCGGCGGGGCGGTGGCCCTTGCCGTCGTGGTCCTTGCCGTCGTCCTTGTCCTTGTGGTCCCGCTTCTTGTGGTCGTCGCAGTCGTCACCCGAGGCCGTCGAGGTGTTGATGGCCGTGGAGCAGCCGGATGCCGTCGAGCCGTTGACGGCCGTGGCGTCGCCCGAAGCGGTCGAGTTGTTCCGCGCTGTGGCGTCGCCCGAGGCGGTCGAGTTGTTCCGCGCGTCGGCTGAGCCGGACGCCACGGAACCATCGGCTGCCCAAGCGTCGCCGCTGGTCTGGGCGGCCGCGGGGCCGGCCAGCAGCGCCAGCATGGCGACCACGCCTCCCACTGCCACCAGGAATGCTCCTGCTCGTCTCGTGTCCCTAGTCATCGCCCTTGCTTCTCCTCTTCGTCAGTTCGGAAACGCTGGTTGTTCTGGTTTGCGAACCACGGCGGTCGCCGTGGCGGTTGATGGAACCTTCTTCCCTGCCCGGCCTCAGTCGGCGCCGTCCTCGACCTTGCGGTTCTCCGCCTTCGGCCGCCGCCGGCGACCGAGGCGCAGGAGCCCGGCACCGAGGGCGGTCGATGCAGCGGCCGCCGCCGCTATCCCGTCGACCTCGCTACCGGTGAAGGCCAGGCGGCGGTCGCTCGCCCCGCCCTTACCGGACTTGTCGTGGTCACCCTTGCCGTCACCCTTGTCCTTGTCCTTGTCGCCCTTGTCCTTGTGGTCCGGGCGGTGCTTGCGGTCGTGCTTGTCATCACAGTCGGCACCGGAGGCGGTGGAGTGGTTGTGGGCGATGGAGCAACCGGAGGCGACGGAGCCGTTGTCGGCCACGGCGTTGCCGGAAGCGGTTGAGTTGTTGCTGGCCCGGGAGGATCCCGAGGCCGTGGAGTTGTTGGTGGCCCGGGCGTCACCGGAGGCGACCGACGTGGAGTCGGCCACCGCCCCGCCGGAGGCCGTGGGCGACGACGAGCCGCCCGAGCCTCCACCGAGGGTGGAGCTGCCCGT
>JBHENM010000403.1:0-3208 GCA_046262035.1 Acidimicrobiales bacterium
AAGGCGGGAGCCAACGCTCTTCGCTCACTGGCACCTGTTATCGCGCACCGGCGGCCGGCCTGTGGGGGCCGGATGACGGGAGACCGTCACGTCCGGTCCTGAGAGAGCGGGAGGGGGAGGTTCCCTCCCGCTACTCACCAAACTTCTACGACGACCGGGACAACCTCGACGGACAACCGGGAGTGGATCAAGCTCCACGCCATGACGGGCACGCTGACCAACGTCGTGACCGCGGCGGAGGTCACCGGCTGGACCGCCGCAGACACGAACCACTTCCGCCCGCTGCTGGACACGACCGCTGCGAACTTCGCCGTGGCCGAGGTCAGCGCCGACAAGGGGTACCTGTCGCACGCCAACGCCACGGCCGTCGAGAAGGTGGGCGCGACTCCGTTCATCGCGTTTAAGTCGAACACCAGGCCCGTCTCCGCTGACGAGGACAGCGCGTGGGCGAGGATGTACCACACGTTCGCCCTGCACCGTGAGGACTTCCTGACGCACTACCACCGCCGCTCCAACGTGGAGACGACGTTCAGCATGATAAAGACCAAGTTCGGTGACGCGCTGTTGTCTAAGTCCGACACCGGGCAGGTGAACGAGGTCTTGGCGAAGGTGCTCGCCCACAACCTGTGCTGCGTCATCGCAGCGATCCACGAACTCGGGATCGAGCCGCGATTCGCGGCCCCGGCTAGAGAGCGATCAGCTAGCTGACCCCCGCCGCGCCTCGGACAGCCGAACTGCTTGCTGTAGCTGATCAAATGAGGCGGTCGCCTTGCGGAGTGCCCGTTCGTACTGCTCGCCTGACGGCGACCCTTCGGCCTGACGCCTGACGCGTTCCAGGTAGCGACGGGCCTCGTCCTCAGCCGGGTTAGTTGCCATGCCTTAACTCCTCCCAGAGTCGGTCCAAGATTAGGAACGTGAAGTACCTCGTCCAGTACTGCTGAGACTTCTTCTTCGTGAACAGATGCACCTTCAAGGGCTCGTCGAGTTCGATCGCGGCTTCCAGGTGGCCGCTCACGTCGTCCTGTCGCACGATCTGGTTTGAGCGCGACAGCGTCGTCGCGGTGAAGGTGAACGCCTCCGCCGCCATGGCTTTGTACTTGGCGCGGTTGTGCTCGAAGAAGTTGTCCAGCCCGATTGATTGGCAGCGTTGTTCCTGCAACGCGTTCAATGCCATGGGCTAGTCGTCCTTCCAGACGATCTTGGACAGCACCCAGACCGCCGAGGCGACGAGCAGCGCGAGTTGAGCGACGAAAGTAGCCAGAGCCAGTAGCCGTGCCAGCGAATCCTGCGAAACCGCCAGCCACCACACGCAGAGCGCCAATGAGGCCACGCCGAGGGTGAAGGCGGCTCCTACGACGTTCGCCACGATCCGGTAGCCGCGAGTCACGACCGCTGGCGTGTCCGCCGGGTAAGACTGAAGCGTGTTCACGAGTATCCCGAGAAAGACAAGCACCAGACCCGCCAGCGCCGAGGTCGCGCCGAGGACCGCTTGCACCACGTCCTTGTTCTCGACCACCGCCACCGTCCGCCCGATGGGCGGAAGTTTGCCACAAGCCAGACCGGATTTCGTGCAGGATCGGCGCTTGCACAACGACTACCGTCCTACGCCGGGTTCCTGTGCAAGGCCGCTGCGGGTGGGCAGGTCGACGCCGTGGAGGCCGGCGGCGAGGGCGGCGCAGGCGAAGGCGGGCCACACGGCGGGCCGGCCCCTACCGGCGTTGACGGCGAGGGCAACGCTGGTGAGGCCGAGGAGGAGCTGGGTGACCAGCAGGAGCTTGCGGCGGTCGACGGAGTCGGCCACGGCTCCTCCGATGAGGGACATGGTGATCAACGGCAGCAGGGACACCAGTCCGATCATCCCCACGGCCAGGGACGACCGGGTGAGCAGGAACACCTGGAAGGGGATGGCCACCACCGTGAGCTGGCTGCCCAGGTAGGCGATGGCCTGGCCGCTGAAGAGCAGCCGGTAGTCCCGCGACTCCCGAAGGGGCGAGATGTCGACAAACAGCCGAACGGGGCGGCGGCGTTCGCTCATCGCTGGCAGCGGAGGCACCAGTAGGCGACCCGCGCCTGCTCGCCCTGCCTGCGGGCCTGGATACGGGTGCCGCAGCGGCGACACGGTCGCCCGGCACGCCCGTACACC
Source organism: Acidimicrobiales bacterium (assembly GCA_046262035.1). Classification (GTDB taxonomy): domain Bacteria; phylum Actinomycetota; class Acidimicrobiia; order Acidimicrobiales; family AC-14; genus JBHENM01. Next base: position 2,144 of record JBHENM010000403.1, read on the forward strand.
CAGCGCTGGGCCCGAGCGGCCGCCTGAGCGGATAATTGCGCCTTCATGAGCTGGCTGGCGGTGGTGACCAGGCGGTCGAAGTCGCCGTCGGTGAGGGACGACCGGGGCGTCCACGGACCGTGGCCCTCGAGAAACAGCGCCTCGCAGCGGTAGATGTTGCCGATGCCGGCCACCACGTGCTGGTCGAGAAGCAGCTCGCCGAGGGGAAGGTCCGGAGGACAGGCGCGGGCTCGATGGCGGATCTCGTCGAGGTCGAGGGGGTCGACGAGGATGTCGGGGCCCAGGTTGATGAGCCCGGGGTGGACGGCTTCGACCCGGGGGGCGAGAAGCTCGACCACCGGCGCGTTGAAGCACACGGCCACGTGATCGCCGCAGGCCAGGGCCAGGCGCGCCTGGGTACGGGGGCGCCGCCAGTCCTCGTCCTTGCGGTAGACGTGCCAGGAGCCGGTCATGCGGAGGTGGCTGTGCAGCACCTGCCCGGAATCGAGCCGTATCAGCAGGTGCTTGCCCCGGGCCTCGACCACGTCCACCGTCTGTCCCACCAGCCGCCCGGCGGGCAGGCCTTCGACCGTGGTCGTGGCCCAGGTGACCTCACGCCCGGCCAGCCAGCGATTCAGGGTGGCGGCGGTGCGGAAGAGGGTGTCGCCCTCAGGCACGCGACGACGGACGAGGCGGGAGGGCGTCAGGCATAGCGCACCAGGCCCTTGGGCGACGGGACGAAGCCGGCGGCGCGCAGGGCGGGCTCCAGCTCCGGGTCGTAGCGCTCCACCGCCAGCCGGCGCAGCCGGCCCCGGTCGACGAGCGCCCCGAGGGCGGCGACGGCCTGCTCCTCCCAGGTGCCGTCCAGGGGGCGTAGGGCCAGCAGCCCTCGTCCGCCGCGCTCCAGGTACAGGGAGGGAAGCCCGTCGAGGAGGACGACGAACGCCCCCGCTACGCGCCGTGGGCCCGAGCGGCCCTCTGAGCGGGGTGACGGGCCCGAGCGGCCCTCTGAGCGGGGTGACGGGCCCGAGCGGCCCTCTGAGCGGGGTGACGGGCCCGAGCGGCCCTCTGAGCGGGGTGACGGGC
>JBHENM010000404.1:0-1601 GCA_046262035.1 Acidimicrobiales bacterium
CCAACGCGTCCGCACCTCACGCTAGGTCAGATGTGCCGACGATCAGCGGGGCCGGTTCTAATGCCACGGCACGACACGCCGGTCGTGGCGGACCGACTTCGGGCAGGGCCCTCGTCGAGCGACACCTTGTGCCGGGCGGCGATCGGTGGGGAATGAGCGCTCGGGCTGGTTGGCCCGTGAGTAGCAACGGAACAGAAAACCGGGTTTGACGCCTCTGCAGGGTCCACCTCTCGACGCGAGGAGGCCCACTACTGTCGGATTCGCTTCCCCCACTTCGATATCTGACGGAGGGGAAGCATGCCGGTCGAGTTCTTGTCCCGGGAGCGGCGGGAGCGCCTCGGGCGATTCAGCGACGACCCGACGGCCGAGCAGCTCGCCCGCTACTTCCACCTCGACGACGCCGACCGAGCCGTGGTCGAGCGCCGCGGGAGGGAGCGGGCGCGGCTTGGTTTCGCCTTGCAGCTCGGCACGGTGCGGTTCCTGGGGACGTTCCTGGCCGATCCCACCGACGTCCCGCGGGTGGTCATCGACTACGTGGCCCGGCAGCTGGACATCGCCGACCTCTCGGTGCTCAAGGGCTACGGCGACGGCGAGACGCGCTGGGACCACGCCGCGGAGATCCGCCGGACGTACGGCTACCGGGACTTCGGCGACGAGGCGGTCCACCGCTGGCTCCGTGAGTGGCTGGAGGCACGGGCGTGGACCATGGGCGAGCGCCCGGGCGTGCTGTTCGACCTCGCCGTCGCGTGGCTGCTCGAGCACAAGGTCCTCCTGCCGGGCCCGAGCGTGCTCGAGCGCTTCGTCGCCTCGGTCCACGACCAGGCCGACGGCCGTCTGTGGTCGGCCCTGGCCTCGGCGCCGATGCCGGCGGCTCGCCGGGCCCTCGAGGGGCTTTTGGTCGTGCCGCCCGGAGCCCGCCGAAGCGGCTTCGACCGGCTCCGCCAGGGACCGAGGGCGCCGTCTGCCGCCGGAGTCACGGCGGCGCTCCACCGCCTGGAGGAGGTGCGAGCGCTCGGCCTCAGCGGCCTCGACCTTGCCGGCGTCCCCCAGGGGCGCCTCGAAGCACTCGCCCGTTTCACCGCCAAGGCCCGGGCCCAGGCGCTCGAGCGCATGGCCCCGGAGCGGCAGCTGGCCCACCTCGTCGCCTTCGCGGCGACGCTCGAGGCGACCGCCCTCGACGACGTCCTCGACACGTTCGACCTCGTGGTCGGCGAGCTGGTGGGACGGGCGGCCCGGCGGGCGGAGCGGGAGCGGCTGCGGACCCTCGGCGACCTCGACGCGGCCGCCCTGGTCCTGCGCGACACGTTCGTGCGGCTCCGCCAGGCAGTGGCCGAGCCGGAGGTTGACCTGCGCCGGCTCCTGCTGGACAAGCTGTCGGAGCCAGAGCTCGACGCCGCGCTCGAAACCGTCACCAGCGTGGTCGAGTCCTCCGAAGGCGACCGCCACGCTGCCCTCCTCGCCCGCTACGGCACGATCCGACGGTTCCTGCCCCTGCTCCTCCAAGACGTGGCCTTCGGCGGCAGCAAGGCCGGGAAGGCGGTGCTGGACGCGCTCGCCTTCCTCCGCCGCCACGACGTCGAGCGCCCACGTCCCTCCTGGGA
>JBHENM010000405.1:0-1757 GCA_046262035.1 Acidimicrobiales bacterium
GTCCACAACCACTTCCGTCTCCGGGCGAGGGATCAACACCCGCCGGTCGACCAGGAGGTCGAGCTGGCGGAAACCCCACCGGCCCACCACGTACTGGAGGGGCTCGCCTTTAGCCCGGCGGTCGACCATCTCCTCGGCGAAGTCGACGGTGCGGGCCGGGGCCGGCTCGTCGAGATGGAGGAGGAGCTCGGCCCCGTCGTAGCCCGAGGCCCGCTCGACGATCCGCCGTCCGTCGAGGCTCGAGCCCAAAGCCGCCTGGGCCTCAGCCCACAGGGTCCTCCACGTGTGGACCCGCGGCTCGGGCATGCAGCGGCCGTCAACCCGCGAGCTGGCGCGTCCGCTGGTCGGCCAGGAGGGCGTCCACGAGATCGTCGAGCTCCCCCATCAGCACCTTGTCGAGCTTGTACAGCGTGAGCCCGATGCGGTGGTCGGTGATCCGGTTCTCCTTGTAGTTGTACGTGCGGATCTTCTCGGACCGGCCCCCGCCTCCGATCTGGCCCCTGCGGGTCTCCGACAGCTCGGCCGCCTGACGGTCCTGCTCCAGCTTGAGCAGCCGGGCCCGTAGGACCTGCATGGCCTTGGCCCGGTTCTGGATCTGGCTCTTCTCGTCCTGCATGGCCACGACCGTGCCCGTGGGGAGGTGGGTGACGCGGACGGCGGAGTCGGTGGTGTTCACCGACTGCCCGCCGGGGCCGGTGGAGCGGTAGACGTCGACCTTTAGGTCGTTCTCCTCGATGTGGACGTCAACCGCCTGGGCCTCGGGCAGCACGCTCACCGTGGCCGCGCTGGTGTGCACCCGGCCCTGAGACTCAGTGACGGGAACCCGCTGGACCCGGTGGGGACCGGCCTCGTGCTTCATGCGGGACCACACGCCGTCGCCCTTGAGCAGGAAGGTCACCTCGTTGAAGCCGCCCATGTCGGAGGCATCGGCGGACAGGATCTCAAGCTTCCAGCCCTGCCGCTCGGCGTAGCGGGTGTACATGTCGAAGAGGTCCTTGGCGAAGAGGTTGGCCTCCTCCCCGCCCTCGGCGCCCCGGATCTCGAGGATGACGTTGCGGTCGGCGTTGGGGTCGGCGGGCAGGAGGAGGATCCGCAGCTCCTCCTCGATGTCGCCGATGAGGGCCTCGGTGTGGTCGATCTGATCGCGGAGGAACTGGCGGTCGTCCCCGGTCGACTCGGTGACCATCTCCTTGGCTGCCTCCAGGTCACCAAGGGCGGCGGAGAAGCGGCGGTAGGCGTCGACGATCGGCTCCAGCTCCTTGGCCCGCCGCGACAGGTCGACGCGCGCCTTCTGGTCGCTGAGGATGTCGGGGCTCGAGAGGCGGGTAACGACGGCCTCGTACTCCTCTTGGAGCTGGGCGAGCCGGTCGATCATGGGACGTGCGGGGGTGGGGCGGTCAGGGCGTGGGGACCATGGCTGTCCCCCGCCGGGCGCCCTCTACTTCTTGCCCCGCCGGCCGTAACGGCGCTCGAACCGCTCCACCCGTCCACCGGTGTCCACCAGCTTCTGCTTGCCGGTGAAGAACGGGTGACACTCGTTGCAGAGCTCGACGCGCAGCTCGCTCTTGATCGAGCCCGTGCTGAACGTGTTGCCGCACGAGCAGCGGACGGTCGCGCCGCCATAGTTGGGGTGGATTCCGGTTTTCATCGTGTCTCGATTCTAGCGTTTGGCCCGCCGGACCTCAGATGGCGGGGACGGGGGCCTTGGCGATCTCGGCCAGGAACTCGTCGTTGCTCTTGGTGCTCTTGATCTTGTC
>JBHENM010000406.1:0-9906 GCA_046262035.1 Acidimicrobiales bacterium
CACCGCGGCGCCGCCCGCCGCCGCCGTTGCTGTGGCCGTGGCACCGCCGTCGCCACCGAGCCCGCCGGTGGCGGTGGGGGTGGACAGGTTCGAGGCGTCGCCCGTCTCGCCCGAGAAGGCCTCGGCGAACCCGTCGGCACCAGAGTTGGCAACGGAGTCGACGTCGGCGCCACTACGGGCGATGCCCGTGGTGCCCGATGGTCCGGAGGCGGCGGAAGCAACCGGGCCGCTGTCGGCGATGGCAGAACCGAGGATGGCGGTGTTGATGGCATTGGGGCTCGACGTCGCGGCACCGGTCGCACCGGTGGGACCGGAGTTGCCCGAGGTGGCCTGCGGGCGGGAGGTGGAAGTCGACCAGGCGTCGCCCGTGTCGCCGGTGTTGGTGGCGCTGGACTGGGAGGTCACGGGGCCGGTGTTGCCCGAGGTGGCCGTCGGGTTGGCAGTCACGCTGGCCCCACCGCCGGTGCCGTCCTCGTCGTCGTCCCCACCGCCGCCGATGGCGTCGATGTCGTTCGAGGCGCTGCCGCTGTCGCCCGAGTCGGCGTCGGACGTGGCCTCGGCGCCGGTGTTGGCGTTGGAGTCGGCGTCGCCCAGGGCGATGGCCGGGCCGGTGTCGCCGGTATTGCCGGAGTTGCCCGTCCGGACCGTGATCGTGGTCAGGAAGGCCCCGCCGACCGGGTTGACCAGGGCCGTTCCGAGAATGGCGGTGTTGGTCGCCGTCCGGGTGGCGGTGATGTTGCCCGTGGATCCGCTGTTGCCCGAGTTGCCCGAGGTGGCCGCCGGGTTGGAGGTGGCCGTGGAGGTGGCGTCGCCCGTGTCGCCTTCGTTGGTGGCGCTGGTCTGAGCCGTGGCGGCGCCGGTGGTGCCCGAGGTGGCCGAGGGGTTGGCCGTGAGGGACGAGCCTGCGCCCGAGCCGCCGTCGTTGTCCACGATGGCGATGCCCGAGCCGCCCACGACGGTGCCCGCAGTGCCGGTCGCGGCGCCACCGGGAGCGGCGGTCGCGGTGCCCGCTCCCCGTGCGCCGGCGGCACCGCCGGTGGCGGCCAGGTCGATTTCGTTGTCGGCGTCGCCGCTGTTGCCGGAGTTGGCCCGGCCCTCGGCGTTGGCGCCGGAGTTGGCCGAGGACTCGGCCTCGCCCGAGGCGAAGGCGGCGCCCGTGTTGCCCGTGTTGCCGGTATTGCCGGTCGTCGTGGACAGGGTGGCGCTGGCGCCCGGCGGGATGACAGGGAAGGGGACGGGGCACGTGGTGGCGGCGCACGCCGATCCCAGCGGGGCGGTGTTGGTGGCGTTGCCCGAGCCGATGACGATGGCCGACCCCAGCTCCCCGTTGTTGACCGCGTTGCCGGAGCCGAGGACGAAGGCCAGGCCGAGCGGAGCGTCGTTGGTGGCGGTGATGGTCGAGGTGGAGTTGCCCGTGCTGCCGCTGTTGCCGGAGTTCCCGGAGGTGGCTCGGGGGCTCGACGTGGCCGAGGAGGTGGCGTGCCCGGTGTCGCCGGTGTTGGTGGCGCTGGACTGAGAAGTGGCCGGGCCGGTGTTGCCCGAGGTGGCCGACGGGCTGGAGGACAGGGCGACCGACCCGCCGCTGCCGCCGTTGGCGCTGGCCAGGGCGACGCTCGAGCCGCCCTGGATGAGAGTCGCCCCGGTGCCGCCGGTAACCGTGCCCGTAGCCGCGCCGCCTGCGCCGGCCAGGGCCGTGGCGGTCCCGCCCGCGCCGCCGGCCGCGCCGTCGCCGTCGAAGTCGACGTCGTTGGTGGCCGAGCCGCTGTCGCCCGACTGGGCGTCACCGTCGGCGTTGGCGCCGGTGTTGGCCGTGGAGGACGCGGCGCCGGCCGCCGTGGCGTCACCCGTGTTCCCCGTGTTCCCGGTGTTGCCCGAGGAACCGGTCGTACCTGAGTTGCCCGAGGTGGCGACGGGGCTGGACGTGGCCGTGGAGCGGGCGTCGCCGGTGTCGCCGGTGTTGGTCGCGCTGGCCTGCGACTTCGCCGCCCCCGAGGAGCCGGAACGGGCCGAGGGGCTGCTGGTGAGGTTCACGCCGCCGCCCGAGCCTCCGTTGGCGTTGGCGATGGCCACGCTGGAGCCGCCGATGACCGACACCGCCCCGGTTCCACCCGTGACCGTACCCGTCGCTGCGCCGCCGGCACCCGAGCTCGCGCTGGCCGCCCCGCCGTCGCCGCCGGAACCGGCGGTGCCCTCGAGGGTGACGTCGTTGGCTGCGTCACCGGTGTCGCCCGACGTGCTGTCGCTTCGGGCGTTGGCCCCCGAGTTCGCCGTGGAGGTCGCCTCGCCGAGGGCCGTGGCCGCTCCGGTGTTCCCGGAGTTGCCCACCCGCCCGGCGACGTTGCCCGAGCTGCCCGAGGTGGCCTGAGGACTGCCGGTGGAAGTGCTGTTGGCGTGGCCGGTGGCCCCCGAGTTGGTGGCGCTGGCCTGGCCCGTGCTGGCGCCGCTGCCGCCGGAGGTAGCGCTGGGGCTGCCTGTGGTGGTCACACCGCCGCCGTTACCGCCCCGGCTGGAGGCGAGGGCCACGCTCGACCCGCCCCGGACCAAGACGGCGCCCAAGGTGCCGGCGCCGGCGCCGACCGTGGCGGTGGCCGGCCCGCCGTCGGCGGCGAAGACGTTGGCGGGGCCCCCGTCGCCCCCATCGCCCGCCGTCCCGGGGGCGGTAACGAGGTTGTCGGCGTCGCCCGTGTCTCCCGACCGGGAGATGACCTCGGCGTTGGCGCCGGTGTTGGCCGTCGAGGAGGCCCGGCCCAACGAGGTGGCGGGGCCGGTGGTGCCCGAGTTGGCGGAGTTACCGGTGGTGGTCGAGCCGGAGACGGAGTTGGCCGAGCCCAGGATCCCCCTGTTGGTGGCGGTCCGGTTGGAGGTGGCCGCCCCGCTGGCGGGTGTGTTCCCGGAGCGGCCGCTGGTGGCCGTGGGGCTGGAGGAAGCGGACGAGCTGGCGTTTCCGGTGGCGCCGGTGTTGGTGGCGCTGCCCTGGGCGCTGGTGGCGCCGGTGCTGCCGGTGGTGGCCGAGGGGCGGGCGGTGGTGGCGACAGCGCCGCCGGCGCCTCCCGAGGTCTCGGCCATGCCCACGCTGGATCCGCCGGTGGTGACCGAGGTGACGGGGCTGGCGGCGCCTGAGGCGATGGTGGCCGTGGCCGGACCACCGCCGGCGGCGAAGACGGCGGCCTCTCCGCCGGCGCCTCCGGTGCCCGCAGTGGCGTCCACATCCACGTCGTTGTCGGCGTCACCCGAGGCGCCCGAGGCCGAGGTGGCGGCCACGTTGGCCCCGCTGTTGCCCACCGAGACGGCCTGACCGGCGGCCGTGGCCGGACCGGTGATGCCGGTGGTGCCGGTGTTGCCCGACCGGACGACGCCGGTCACGGTGGCGGAAGCGGACCCGAGGAGGGCGGTGTTGACGGCCGTCGGGCTGGACGTCGCCGCGCCGGTGGCCCCGGAGTTACCCGAAGTGCCCGACGTCGCCCTGGGGCTGGCGGTCGCCGTCGAGGCGGCGTTGCCGGTGTCGCCGGTGTTGGTGGCGCTGCCCTGGGCGCTGGTGGCGCCCGTGCTGCCGCTGGTGGCGGTGGGGCTCACCGTGGTGGTGACCGAGCCGCCGGCGCCGCCCGAGGTGTCGGCCGTGCCCACGCTCGAGCCGCCGGTGGTGACCACGCTCTGCGGGCTACCGGCCCCGGAAGTGGCGGCCGTGATGGCGGCGCCGCCGTCGCCAGCGAAGACCGCAGCCGTGCCGCCCGATGCCCCGTCGCCGGCGGTGGCGTCCACGTCGACGTCGTTGCTGGCGCTACCCGAGTTGCCGGAAAGGGCGTCGACGTTGACCGCGGCGCCCGAGTTGCCCAGCGAGGTGCTCTGCCCGATGGCCGTGGCCGGGCCCGTGGTACCCGTGTTTCCGCTGTTGCCCGAGGTGGCCGCGCCGCCGCCGGCGGTGGCCTGGCCCAGGATGGCCGAGTTGGTGGCCGTGGGGCTGGAGGCGGCGGCGCCGGTGGCCCCGGTGGCGCCCGAATTGCCCGAGGTGGCGACAGGGCTCGACGTGGCGCTGGAGGAGGCGTGGCCGGTGTCGCCCGAGTTGGTGGCGCTGCCCCTGGCCGAAGCGGAGCCCGAGTTGCCGGAGGTGGCGGTGGGGGTGACCGTGGTGGTGACGGCCCCGCCTGCGCCGCCCGAGGTGTCGGCGGTGCCCACGCCTGAGCCGCCGGTGGTGACCACGTCGAGGGGGCTGCCGGCACCGGTGGTGATCCGGTTGACGGCGCTTCCGCCGAGGCTTCCGAAGATGGTGGCCGCGCCGCCGGCGCCCCCGTTACCCGAGGCGGCGTCGACGTCGACCAGGTTGGTGGCGTCGCCCGTGTCGCCCGAGCGGGCGGTGACCGTAGAGGCGGCGCCGGTGTTGCCGACCGAGTTGGCCATGCCCGCCGCGGTGGCCGCGCCGGTGACCCCCGACGGGGCCGAGTTGCGCGAGGTGGCCGCGCCCCCGGTGGCCGAGGCCTGGCCGAGGATGGCCGAGTTGGTGGCCGTGGGACTGGACGTGGCGGCGCCGGTGGCCCCGGTGGCGCCCGAGTTGCCCGAGGTGGCGACGGGGCTGGAGGAGGCGGTGGAGGAGGCATTGCCCGTGTCACCCGAGTTGGTGGCGCTGGACTGGGCGCTGGTCGAGCCCGAGTCCCCGCTGGTGGCCCGAGGGGTGACGGTCGTGGTGTTGGCGCCGCCGTCGCCGCCCGAGGCGTCGGCCACACCCACGCTGGAGCCGCCGGCCGCTGTGGCCCGCCCGACCGTGCCCGCCCCGGCTGTGACCGTGTTGGTGGCGTCGCCGCCGGAGTTGCCGAAGATGAGGGCCTCTCCCCCGACCCCGCCCGCACCACCGGTGACATCAACGTTGACCACATTGGTGGCGTCGCCGGTGTCGCCCGAGACGGCGCTGGCGTTGGAGGCGGCGCCCGAGTTGGCGACGGAAGTGGCGTTGCGCAGGGCGGTGGCGTCGCCCGTGGTCCCGCTGCCGCCGGAGTTACCGGAGGTCGCAGGACCGCTGGTGGCGGTGGCGTTGCCCAGGAGGCCGCCGTTGGTGACCGAGGGGCTTGCGGTGGCTGCGCCGATAGCGCCCGTGGCGCCGGAGTTGCCCGAGGTGGCGACGGGGCTGGACGTGGCGTTCGACGAGGCGTTGCCGGTGTCTCCCGAGTTGGTGGCGCTGGACTGGGCCGAGGCGGGCCCGGTGCTGCCCGAGTGGGCCGTGGGCGAGACGGTGACGTTGGTGGCGCCGCCGTGGCCGCCGCTGGTGTCGACGATGGCCACGCTGGAGCCGCCGATGGCCCGGGCGTCGATGACGCTGCCGGCGCCGCCGGTGACGGTGTTGGTGGCGACTCCGCCGGGGCCGCTCTGGGCGGTGGCCGACCCGCCGGCCCCGCCGGCCCCACCGGTGGCGGTGATGTTGGTGACGTTGGTGGCCGATCCGCCGGAGCCGGTGCTGGCGTCGGCGTTCGAGCTGGCGCCGGTGTTGGCCGTGGAAGAGGCGTTACCGATGACGGTGGCGGCACCCGTGCCCCCGGAGGCCCCGGAGTTGCCCGAGGTGGCCGACCCGCCGGTCAGCGTGATGTCGCTGAGGATCCCGTCGTTGGTGACGGTGGGCGAGGAGGTCGCCGCCCCGGTGGCGCCCGTGCGGCCCGAGTTGCCGGAGCTGGCGACCGGGTTCGACGTGGCGTTGGAGGTGGCGTTGCCCGTGTCGCCGGTGTTGGTCGCGCTGGATTGTGCGGTGGCGCCGGCCGGAGGTCCGGTGCTGCCGACCGCGGTGGGCGTGATGGTGATGTTCACCGGGCCGCCGTTGCCGCCGCTGGCGTTGGAGAGAGCGACGCTGGAGCCGCCGGTGGCAGTGCCGGTGACGGTGCCTGCGCCCACGCCGATGACCGAGTTGTTGGCGTTTCCGCCGGGGCCGGCGGTCGAGGTCGCCGTCCCACCGTTGCCTCCGTTGCCGCCCACGCCCACGACCGTGGTGTTGTTGGAGGCTGCCCCCCCGCTTCCGGCCGAAGCCGTCGGGGTGACGGTGACGTTGGCCGCTCCGCCGTTGCCGCCGCTGGCGTTGGAGAGAGCGACGCTGGAGCCGCCGGTGGCCGTGCCGGTGACGGTGCCTGCACCCACGCCGATCACGGAGTTGGTGGCGTTTCCGCCGGGGCCGGCGGTCGAGGTCGCCGTCCCACCGTTGCCTCCGTTGCCGCCTACGGCGACGACGTTGGTGACGTTGGTGGCTGACCCGCCCGTGCCGGTGGTGGCGTTGGCCGAGGAGTGTGCGCCGGTGTTGGCCACGCTGGTGGCGTTGCCGACCGCAGTGGCGTTTCCGGTTGAGCCCGAACCGCCCGAGGGGCCAGTCGTCGCGTCACCCGGGGACTGCGGGCTGACGTGGCCGAGGCCGCCGCTCGAGGAGTTGGAAGAAGTGTCGGCGTTACCGGTGGAGCCGGTGGGGGCCGAGGAGCCGGTGGTGGCACCCGAGCCGGTGGTGGCATTGGAGTTGGCGTTCCCGGTGGAGCCGCTGTTGCTGCCACCCGAAGATGCGGTGGCACCGCCTGTGGAGCCCGACCCGGCCGTGGGAGCGAGGATGGCGGTGCTGCTGCCACCGGTGCCGCCACTGGCGTCGCCGAAGCCCGAACTGCTGCTGGAGTTGTTGGTGACTGTGTTGGTGCTGGTTCCTCCGATGGCAGCGCCGATCACTTCCTCCACTCGGATCCCGATGGTGGAGTTGATCGCACTGCCGCCACTGCCTGCTCGACCTTCACCGCCGATGGCGATGCCGTTGGCTTGCATGCCTCCGATACCGATCGTGCGAGCCAGCGCGTCGCCCCCGGGGCCCGCGAGGGCCGCACTGGTGGCATCGGCGTTGATGGCGATGCTGTCGCAAGTCGCCTTGCGGTTCTGCGAGCTCGTGGCGACGCACATGGCGGCGGTACCGATGCCGATGGCCATGCCCGTCGTGTTTCCGCCAAGAGGGCCGGGGGTGCTCTCGGCACCGCCGCACTTCTTGCCGATGGCGATTACCAGACTGTCGAAGAGTCCGTTGGAACCGGAGACCGTGCGGCATCCGTCGGTCCTCGAGAACCTCATGCCGGAGGTGTCGGTGCCCGAGTCGTCGTCGTCCGCGTGGCGGGCGCCGTCGGAGTCACCGTTGCGACCGGACTGGTTGGACGAAGCGTTGGCTAGGAGGACTCCCCGCTGGATCTCGTTCGGGGTGGGGCCGGCCCCGTTGGCCGCGACCCTCACGTTGCCGGCCGCGGTGTCGACCGTGCCGCCGCCCGTCGGGCCGGCGATGGCGCCGCCACCCGTGGAGCCGGCGGTCGCTCCGCCGCCCGCGGCGGGAGCGGTGCTGTTGGAGGAACCGGCGGGCGCCCCGAGGGCCGGGCCGTTGCCCGTGTTGCTCGTCGAGGTGGACACGGTCGAGGCGCTGGGCGCCGTCAGGCCGGTGGAGGTGTTGCTGACGATGTGCTGGCTGCTCGAACCGGGCGTGCCCTGCTGGGGAGCGGTGGAGGTCTGGGTGATGGTGTGGCCGCCGCTCGACGCCACCGTGGTGGCGGTCGTCGCAGGGGCGACGGTGGTGACGGGAGCCGGGGCGACCGTGGTGGCCGTGGTTGCGGGGGCGACCGTGGTGGTGGTCGCCGCGGGTGCGGCCTCGGCGGCGGGCGCAGCGGGGGCGTCACCCGGGCTGGCCTGGGCATTTGCCGGACGGGCGGAGAGCAGCAGCACGAAGCCCAGGGCGAGGACGGCGAGCGCGCCGAAGCGTGCGCCCTGTCCTTCCCCTCTGGTCCTCAGGCTCGTCGCCATGCTTGGTGCTGCTCCGCTCTTCGGAAAAACCGGTACGTCAAGGGTGCGGCCGCGCGCCGCGTCCCGAGAAGCGATCGTGGTTTAGCACGGCCCCCCCGGCCCGACAAGTACTCATGTCCACTTGCGCGGGAAACCCGTTCGTCCCGGAGCCACACCGAACTATACGCCTGACCTGCGCTTTTGCCCGATCAGGTACCCGTGTTGGAAACACGTTGGAGACGGAGCCCGCTGTTGTTCGACCCTCCGGCATCCCTGTTGGCGCACGTCAGGAACGGTTGAGACTTCTTCCCGACCGGCCCACGAGCCCGGAAAAAAAGGTCGGACACGGCCGAATCACCGAGGTGTTGGGGTGGGCCCGGCAGGGATCGAACCTGCGACCGACGGATTATGAGTCCGCTGCTCTGACCACTGAGCTACGGGCCCCGGGGTTGCGGGTCTCATACTCGCACGCCACCAACGCCGTTCCAACACGGTTCGCGCTGCTATGTTCGGCTTGAATTCCGGGGTAGCTCAATTGGCGGAGCAGCGGACTGTTAATCCGACGGTTGTGGGTTCGAGTCCCACCCCCGGAGCCACCTTCGTTTCCTGCGGACATCTCGCGGGTAGCAGTTAGGGCATGAGGTTCCGACTCGGTTTCGTCACCGGTTTCGCGGGTGGCTATTACCTGGGCACCAAGGCCGGCCGTCAGCGCTACGAACAGATCAGCCAGACCCTGCAGAGGGTCCGTGCTTCTGAAGCGTTCGAGACGGCCGCGACCAAGGCCAAGGCTGCAGTCGACGAAGGTGTCGACAAGGCCAAGGACCTGATCGACCGGCGCTCCGACGGCGCAACGGACGACGGCTCGCCCAACGGCACGGCCACCATCCCCACCGCGGCGACCACTCCAACAACTGATCCAACCGGGCTGGCCCCGCCCTACTCCTCGTCCAAGTAGTCGCGCAGCTTCTGGCTGCGCATGGGATGGCGGAGCTTGGCCAGCGTCTTGGCCTCGATCTGGCGGATCCGCTCGCGGGTCACGCCGAATTCCCGGCCGACCTCCTCGAGGGTCCGCACCTGACCGTCCTCCAACCCGAAGCGGAGGCGGACGATCTTGCGTTCCCGGTCGGTCAGTTGCTCCAACGCCTCCAGCACCGCTTCCGTGAGCATGGCCCGTGCCGCCGCCTCGGCCGGGGCCACCGCCTGCTGGTCCTCGATGAAGTCGCCCAGCTGGCTGTCGTCCTCCTGGCCCACGGGCATCTCCAACGACACCGGCTCTTGCGCTATCCGCTGGATGTCGCGCACGCGGGCGGGGGCCATGTTGACCTTGGCCGCCAGCTCCTCCACCGTCGGCTCGCGGCCGAACTCCTGCAGTAGCTGGCGTTGGACCCGGAGCACGGAGTTGATGGTCTCGACCATGTGTACGGGGATGCGGATGGTGCGGGCCTGATCGGCGATGGCCCGGGTGATGGCCTGGCGGATCCACCACGTGGCGTAGGTCGAGAACTTGAAGCCCTTGGTGTAGTCGAACTTCTCGACCGCCCGGATGAGGCCGAGGTTGCCCTCCTGGATGAGGTCGAGGAACAGCAGCCCCCGACCCATGTACCGCTTGGCGATGGACACGACCAGGCGCAGGTTGGCCTCGATCAGCTGCTTCTTGGCCTGAAAGCCGTCGGCCACCACCCGCTCGAGGGACTGGCACTCGTGCTCGGGGATGGGCACGCCCTCCCCGTAGCGGTCCTCCAGCTCGGCGATCTGGGCCACCGCCTTCAGCCCGGCCTCGATGCGCTTGGCCAGGGCCACCTCCTGGGCCCCGCTGAGCAGGCTGACCTTGCCGATCTCCTTGAGGTACGTGCGCACGGGGTCGGCCGACCCTCCCCCGATTCGCGACCCTTCCCGCGTCGCGGCCGACGCGGCCGCAGCCGCGGCCGTCGGCTGCGCCTTGTCCGGCACCACGGCGGCCGCCCGGCGGGCGGCGAACTGCGACGGCGGATTGGGTGCCGGCGCCTCGTCCTCCAGGTCGCCATCGGGTGTCAGCACCTCCGGGGGAGGCGGCGCCGCGCCGGGGAGGATCTCGGGCAGCACCTTCAGCAGCTCGGCGGGATCCGCCAGCTCGACGGTCTCGTCCAGCTCGATGCCGTTGGCGGC
>JBHENM010000407.1:0-16296 GCA_046262035.1 Acidimicrobiales bacterium
TGGGCCAGGACCTCGCCCGTGGCGTCGTCCACGTTGACCTCGAGGAGGAAGACGGGCTGACCATGCTTGTCGGCGGCGCCGACCACAGCCGTCCCCAGCACGACCTGGGTGACGTTGGGCAGGCCGTCCAGCTCCCGCTCCCCAGCTCCGAACCCGGTGGCGGAGATGGTCATGGCCGGGAGGGGGCCGTAGCTCGAGGCGGTGGCCGCCAGCAGGGCGGCGCCGGTGGGGGTGGTCAGCTCCACCCCGACCTCCCGCCCGTACGTGGGCACACCCCGCAGCAGCTCGACCACCGCGGGAGCGGGATTGGGAAGGATGCCGTGCGACGTCCGGATCATGCCCGTGCCCGTGGCGACGGGGCTGGCCCGCACCTCGTCGACTCCCAGGACTTCCAGCGCGGCGCACACGCCGACCACGTCGATGATGGCGTCGATCCCTCCGACCTCGTGGAAGTGGACCTGCTCGGGAGGCCGCCGGTGGAGCCGCCCCTCGGCCTGGGCCAGGGTGGCGAACGTGGCCTGGGCCCGGTCGCGCACCCGCTCGGGGAGCCGGGCCTCGTCGATGAGGCCCGAGATGTGGGCGTACGTCCGCACCACCCCGTCGTCAGTGACGCCGACGACGGCCCTGGTCGCGGCGATGCCGGAGCGCAGCACGGGCTCCACGCTCAGTCGCCAGCCGCCCACGGGAAGGCGTTCGAGCATGGCTCCCACCTCGTCCACGTCGGCGCCGGCGTCGAGGAGGCTGGCCAGAGCCATGTCGCCCGCGATTCCGGAGAAGCAGTGGAACCAGGCGACGGTCCGGGGCCCGGCCGCCGTCACGACCGCCTCACGGAAGCAGCCGGAGGATGGCGCACGCGGCGCCGTAGCCGTTGTCGATGCCGACCACGGAGATGCCGGAGGCGCAGCTGGCCAGCATGGCCAGGAGGGCGGTGATGCCTTCGAATGACGCGCCGTAGCCCACGCTGGTGGGCACGGCCACGACCGGCGCGGCCGTCATCCCGCCCACCAGGCTGGCCAGGGCACCCTCCATGCCGGCCACTACCACGACCGCGTCCGCTTCGTTCAACTCGTCCACCGTCACGAGGAGGCGGTGGATCCCCGCCACCCCCACGTCGGCCACCAGCAGCGGCTGCAGCCCGTGCGCGTTCAGAGTGGCGACGCACTCCTCGGCCACGGGAAGGTCGGCCGTACCCGCCGTCAGCACGAGCACGCGCCCGAGTCTGGTTGGCTGCGTGCGCCACACCAGAGTCCGGCCCGTACGCACCGCTTCGCCGTTGCGGGCGACGGCTGCCGCCGCCTGCGCCTCGTCAGCCCGGGTCAGCAACACCGGGCCACCCGGTTCGGCGAGGAGCTCGGCGACGATGGCGGCGCAGTGCTCCGGTGTTTTCCCCGGCCCGAACACGGCCTCGGGCAGACCCTGGCGCAGAGCCCGGTGATGGTCCACCCGGGCGAAGCCCAAGTCGGCGAATGGCAGCCTTCGCAGCTGGTGGACAGCGTCGTCGGCCGAGAGCGCGCCGGAGCGAACGTCGTCCAGCATCCGGCGCAGGGTCGGCTCGTCCACGGGGCAATTATCGCCGTGACCGCAGGACAGGTGCCCTATCGTGCGGATCGTGACCATCGCCGACGTTGAGCCTGGCCTCCGGATCGGGTTCCTGGGCCCCCCGGGCACCTTCACCGAGGAGGCCCTTCTCGGCCAGCCCGACCTGGCCACGGGCGACCTCGTCCCGATGCGCACGTGGCCCGACGTGATGGCGGCCACCACCGCAGGAGAGGTCGACCTCGGCTTCCTGGCCATCGAGAACTCCATCGAGGGCACAGTTCGCCAGGTCCTCGACGGCCTCATCTTCGAGCACGAGCTGCTCATCCAGCGGGAGGTCGTGCTATCGATCCGCCAGAACCTGCTCGCTCCGCCGGGCACCACGCTGGCCGACGTGCGCCGGGTGGCTTCGTTTCCGGTGGCGGTTGCACAGTGCCGGCGGTTCCTCACGGAGAACCTGCCTGGAGTCGAGATCGTGGCCGCCACCTCGACGGCCGAGGCGGCCCGGCTGGTGGCCGAGGCGCCGCCCGAGGGGACGGCCGCCATCGGGACGGCCTTAGCGGCCAAGCTCTACGGGCTGGACATCCTCGCTCCCAGCATTGAGGACAGCGCAGACAACACCACCCGTTTCGTGGTCGTGGCTCCCTTTGCCGCCGGCATCCCTGCGCCTACCGGCCACGACAAGACCACGATCGTCTGCTTTCAAGAGGCGGACGAACCCGGCAGCCTGCACGCCATCCTGGGCCAGTTCACGGCCCGCAACATCAACCTGAGCAAGCTGGAGTCGCGGCCGACGAAGCACAGCCTGGGCGACTACTGCTTCATCATCGACCTCGAGGGCCACGTCGACGACGAGGTCGTGGCCGACTGCCTGCGCGATCTGCATGCCCAGCTCCGGAACCTCAAGTTCCTCGGTTCCTATCCCGCGGCGGGCGAGCACGGCCCGGCGATCAGGCGGGATGCCGAGGCCTCGTGGCGCGCCGCCGACGAGTGGGTCACCGGACTGCGAGCTCAGGTGGGACGTTCGCCCCGGTAGCCTTCGAACCGGTCCCCCCTACGTCGGGGGCAGCTCGGAGGGATGGCAGAGCGGCCGAATGCGAGGCTCTTGAAAAGCCTTGGGCGACGAGCCCCGTGGGTTCAAATCCCACTCCCTCCGCCGGTCAGGG
The DNA here is from genome assembly GCA_046262035.1 of Acidimicrobiales bacterium. Classification (GTDB taxonomy): domain Bacteria; phylum Actinomycetota; class Acidimicrobiia; order Acidimicrobiales; family AC-14; genus JBHENM01. The sequence goes on from JBHENM010000407.1 coordinate 2,703, forward strand.
GCTCTTCGTTGGAGGCTCGCCCCGGGCCTCGAAGGCATGCAGCCCGGGCGGCGCCATCAGCCCCCGCTCGATCAGCCCCTGCGCCGACGTCCATCTCAGAGGTTTGCGTGCACCTTCTGGGCCAGGTTGATGGCCGTGGTGCGAAGGACGTCCTGGCCCTTCTCCCCTGTCACCTGAACGGACACGATCGAGTCCGAGTAGCAGGCCAGGATGCTGCCCTGCAGCAACAAATTCAGCTCCTGATAGATCCAGACGGCGGACGTGCCCACGCCCGACACCGGCTCCTGCTTGGCCTCTTTGGGCAAGGCGTTGCGCTGAATGGTGCACTGCGCCGGCGGGCCGGGTTTGGTGACGCTCAGGAAGACGCTGGTTCCCCCGTCGACCGTCGTGCCCCAGAAGCAGTTCCTCCCTTCGCCGCTCCCGGCACGAACCGGGTTTCCCAGCGTTCCGGCCAGGTCGTCGAGGGTGAGCAGCTCACAGGCGGGCGGGGCCGGGCCCGGGTTCACGGGACCGCCGTCGTCGGTCACCGGCGCCGGCCCGCCCCCTCCGCCGTTCGCCGCCGGCCCCTCGGGCAGTCCCACCGTGAGGTCGGCGTCGCCCTTGGCGCCGCAGGCGCCGAGTAACCCGGCGATGACAACGAGGGCCGCCATCCGTGTCAGCTTGTTCATGTCCGGTTCTCCTTGGCCCCGGGTCGGCCATCCGGCGAGGGGGAACCCAAGCCTGCCTCATGGGGGGAGGGGCCGACACGTACGCCCGACGGGCTGTGCCACACTCTCGGAGCGCGAGGGAGAGGTGACCGAGCGGCCGAAGGTGATCGCCTGCTAAGCGATTAGGGGGTGAATAACTCCCTCCGGGGTTCAAATCCCCGCCTCTCCGCTACCGGCTGAGTGTCGCCTCATGGCCTCTGACCGGCCACGGGCCCTAGGACCTGTCACTGATTTCGCCTGCGAGCAGTCCTAGGTTTGGACCGCCGGGGAGTGGAGACAGGGTTCTTCGATGAGTGACTTCTTATTCTCCCGCTGGAACGAGCGTGAAGGCGGTTTCCCGTGGCTGAAGGCCGGTTTGGGCGCTTTGGCCGTCTTCCTCCTCGTCATCGTCATTCCGCCCTTCCGCACGGCCGCGGCCACGGTGACCAGCCGAATCGTCCTGTTCGTCGCTTCTCCGTTCGCGCCTTCGATTTCCGGGTTCGACGGCCTGAGCCAGGCGACCCGGGTCCTGGCCGACGACGGCACCGAGGTGGGCTTGCTGGGCGCCGAGGTCAGGGACCCGGTTCAGATCGCCCAGCTGCCACCCCACGTCACCCAGGCCGTGCTGGCTGCGGAGGACGCCGACTTCTACTCCCACAGTGGCGTCGATCCCACCGCCATCTTCCGGGCCATGTACAACACCGTTGCCGGCCGCCCTCAGGGCGGGAGCACGATCACCCAGCAGCTGGCCAAACTCAACTACACCGGCGACCAGCACACGTTCTTCCGCAAGTTCAAGGAGGTCCTCTACGCCAGCCGCCTCGAGCAGCGGTACTCGAAGGATGAGCTGCTCGAGCGGTACCTGAACCAGGTGTACTTCGGCGAGGGCGCCTATGGCATCGCCGCCGCCTCGTCGACGTTCTTCGGGGTCACGCCGGCGGAGCTGAATCCGGCCCAGGCGGCGACCCTGGCGGGCAAGATCCGGGCTCCCAGCAGCCTTGATCCCTATGTGCGTCCCGAGGAAGTTCGCGAGCGCCGCGACCAGGTGTTGCGCAACATGGACCGCCAAGGGTGGCTGACGGAGGAGCAGGCCGCTGAGGCGTCAGCCAGCCCGTTGGAGGTCGTCCCCCAGCGGCCGGGCGCGGGCGCGGGTACGGCCGGGAAGGCCCCCCACTTTCTGGCCTACGTCGGACGGGAGGCGACCGGCCTGAGGGAGCTGGGGGACTCCGAGGAGGCCCGCGGCAAGCAGGTGTTCACCGGCGGCTACACCGTGGAGACCACACTCGACGTGAAGGCCTACGACGCCGCCGTCGCCGCGGTGGAGGGCCTACTCGGGGAGGAAGGCGACCCGACCACGGCCATCGTCTCGGTCCAACCGGGTGACGGCGCCATCCGGGTCCTGTTCGGCGGACTGGATTCCTCGCTGGAGTTCGATCCCGCCAGCCAGGGCCGCCGCCAACCGGGCTCGTCGTTCAAGCCCTACGTCTACGCAGCCATGCTCAAGGCCGGCGTCGACCCCCGTACCTCCTACGACTCGGGGTCGCCCAAGACTCTCGACTGCCGGGGCACGCGGTGGCCGGTCCGGAACTACGAGGGCGGGGGCGGCGGGGCCATGAGCGTCGACGCAGCGATGACGGACTCGGTCAACACGGTCTACGCCCAGGTCATGGTGCAGATCGGTCCCGACGCCGTCGCCGACGTGGCCAAGAAGGTCGGCATCCCCGAGGAGGAGGTTACGCCGGCGGAATGCGCCATGGCCCTCGGCGGCATGGAGCGGGGGGTGAGCCCGCTGGAGCAGGCTGCCGGTTTCGCGACCTTCGCCGCTAGGGGCACGTACGCCGAGCCCTACGCCATCAAGCGCATCCTCGACCGTGATGGTGACGTCGTCTACGAGCGAGGGTCACCCAAGACGAGTCAGGCTATGACGGCGCGGGAGGCCGGTGTCTTGAACGCATCGCTGGAGCGGGTCGTCCAGGAGGGCACGGGAACCGCAGCCGCCATCGGCCGCCCTCTGGCCGGTAAGACGGGTACCACTGACAACTACGGAAACGCCTGGTTCATCGGCTACATCCCGCAGCTCACGACGGCGGTATGGGTCGGGCATCCCGAGGGCGACGTCCCCATGACCGATGTGCACGGCATCTCGGTGACGGGCGGCAGCTTCCCCGCTCGGATCTTCAGCCGGTACATGCGGGAGGCGGTCGTGGGCCTGCCTGTCCAGGACCTGTTCAAGGCTGCGCCAAGCGAACTCGCACTCCGCGGGTCGCCCAAGCCTCCACCGGCGAGTTTCAACGATGGGCCGGCGCCAGCCACGTCGGTCGCGCCGCCCACTACCCGGCGTCGGGGAGCACAGGTCACGCTGGCGCCCTCCCCGCCCACCACCCGCCGAGGAGGGCTTCCGCAGGTGACGGCCCCGCCCCCGACGGTCCCCCGCACCACGCCGCCCACCACCAACGCTCCTCCAGTGGTGACCACGCTGGTTCCGCCCGTCCCAACCACGGCCGCCCCCTAGACGCGACGAGGGCCGGCCCTTGGCGGGCCGGCCCCGGACCGATGATTGTTCCTGCTGGTTATTCCTTGTCTTCGGCGAGGTTGCTGCCGCCGGTCTCCGACGCACCATCGAGGGCGGGGTCGCCTTCCCGCTTCCCGCCCCTGAGGTCGTCGCTGGCCTGGTCCGGGTCGTCCGACATGGGCTCGCCGGTCTCGGGATTCACCTTCGGCATGACAGTCTCCTTGCGTTGGGAGGTCCGCCAGGGTTCTTCCCGGCCGCTGTCGTCACAAAACACCTACCGGTTGGAACGTGCGATCGCTCCCATGGGTCGTGGGTAGAGTGAACACGCCCTGCGCTGGTAGCTCAACGGATAGAGCATCTGACTACGGATCAGAAGGTTGGGGGTTCGAATCCCTCCCAGCGCGCTACATAAGTGCAGGTCAGAGGCACTTTTCGTCTCCTGGATTGAGCCCGAGAAGCCGCCGTGAGAACATCGTGAGAACCGGGTGAGAACCGGAACGGTGTTCTCAGGGAGGCGAAGGCATGCCAGCGAGACCTCAGGGCGTGTACCAGGACGGCCGTGGCGGCTGGTACTTCAAGGTCACGCTCGGCTCCGATCCGCTGACCGGGAAGCGGGTCCAGATCACGAAGCGTGGTTACCGGACGGCGGGCGACGCGAGCCGTGAACGGCGCGAGCTGCTGGCCAAGGTCGACAGCGGACAGCTGCGCCCCAGTTCGAAGCTGATGACCGTGAACGAGCTCCTCGACCTGTACCTCGACGGCTTGGACGCTGATGCGCGCCTCGCGCCCAAGACTCGCTTCGACTACCGGAACTACTCCGAGTCGTACATCCGGCCGCTGCTCGGTTCGAGGAAGGTGCGCGACATCACGCCCGACGTCGTGGTCGCCTGGCAGCGGAACCTGATGAAGGGCGGAGGAGTCAAGAACGGCAAGGGGCTCGCGCCCAACACCGTGAAGCGGGCACGCGCGCCGTTCTCGGGGGCTATGAAGCTCGCCGTGGACTCGGGCGTGGTCGCCGTCAACCCGCTCGTCGCCGCCCGCCCGCCGCGGGCGCCGCGGTCGATCGCGCGCCACTGGACCCCCGAGGAGGCGCGCCAGTTTCTCGGCCTGATGGAGGGCGACCGGACGTACCCGATCTGGGCCTTCCTCCTCGGGTCCGGCCTGCGGATCGGCGAGCTGGTGTCGCTGCGGTGGCCCAACGTCGACCTCGACCGCCGGCGGGTGCATGTGGTCGAATTCGTGTCGGGCCTCGGCTACAACATGGTCCCGTCCTCGGGCAAGAGCCGGGACGCCGTGCGGACCGTCGATCTGGACGACGGCCTCGTACGGGTGCTGCGGGCCCAGCGCAAGCTGCAGACGGAGGAGCGGCTGGCGGCGACCAACCACGTCGAGAGCGACTACGTGTTCACCCGTGAGAGCGGGGGGCCGTACCACCCCGTCAACCTCTCGAAGCTGCTCGGCCGGATGACGGTCGAGGTCGGGCTGCCAAGGCTGACGGCTCACGGCCTCCGCCACACCTGCGCCACGCTGATGCTCGCCAGCGGCGTGCCGCCCAAAGTCGCCGCCGAGCGCCTCGGCCACGCCGACCCCACACTGTTCACCAACCTCTACAGCCACGTCACCCCGACCATGCAGCGGGAGGCCGCGGACAAGATCGGCGCCGCGCTGTTCGACTGACCGATCGGCCGACCTGGGATGACTACAATCATGGTCATGCCCGAGACCCTTCCCCTGGCGGAGATCAAGGCCCATCTGTCGGAGATCGTCGACCGGGTCGAGCGCGAGCACGAACGAGTCGTGCTGACCCGTAACGGACGCCCAGCGGCAGTGATCATGAGCCCCGCCGATCTCGAAGCGCTGGAGGACACCCTCGACCTCTTGTCGGATCCGACCGCGATGACCGACATCGCTGCGGCCCGCGAGGACCTGCGTGACGGCCGTTCCGTCTCCGCCGAGCAGCTGCGAGCCAAATACCTGCGTCCGTGAACGAGCCGGGATACCGGCTCGTGGTGGCAGCCTCGGCTGAGCGTTCCCTCGCTCGACTGCCAGAGGCGGCCGCAGCTGCGATCGTCGAGTTCATGGTCGGGCCACTTGCCACGAGTCCGCGGCGCGTAGGCCATCCACTACAACGTGAGCTGGCCGGGCTCTGGGCCGCCCGTCGGGGCCCATACCGCGTGGTCTACGAGGTCGATGAGGAGAGAGGCGTCGTCGGCGTCCTGCGAATCGACCACCGGGCCGACGTCTACCGGCCTCGATAGCGCCTGCAGATCGGCCGGCGCCGGGTCCGAGCATCGACGGCGAGGGCGGTGGAGCGGCTGCACCGGCGGCTCATAGATCACCGGCCGTGAGCGGCGCCGCCCGGCGTCACGAAAGGAACCCCCTGTTCCCGTTGGTCCTGCACTCGCTAGTTCCGTCACCCAGGATGTACTTGGGCAAGAACCTCGTCGATGCTGGCGACGAGTCCCACGTAGAACGGGCCGAACTGGGCGTAGATGGCCGAGGCCTGGTCGAAGCGCATCTCATCCACGCACGTCCCGCGGAGTGGATCTACGAGGAGTCGTACTTCACCGGTCGCCACGTGGCCGACCGGGACATTGTGGCCCAGATCGTGAGCCGGTTCGCCGCCCCCGACGTCGCCGACACTTTGGCGGCGACCGCATCCGGCGGCCGGGCTGACGGCAAGAACGATTATCTAACCGGCCCGGCGTCGGTTATCCACCAGTCGAGAAGGACACTGTGGTCGGGGGAGTTCGCTCGGGCGAGGATGAGCAGCCCCTCGTTGGTCCACTCGACCCACTGGCGCCCGTCGGAGCCTTCGTAACAGAGGAGCCGGCCGACCACGGCACCGCCGGCGTCGTAGGCGCTCTCGCCACGCCACGTCATGGCGTTGCAGTTTCCGGTGCCTGAGATCTTGGTGCGATTCGGCGAGGCGGCGTAGGCGTTGCGAAGGCGGCTCACGTCGGCGAACTGGTAGTACCAGACGGCAGAAGCCCCGACGGCGGGCTCACACTGGACCCCGGCGGTATCGCCCAGGTTCAGGGGGTTGGCCCGCCGGCACCGGTTCTTGGAGGGACCCGGGATGTGGGACAGCAACGCCCGCTCCAAGGCGTTCGGGTAGGCGTTCGGATCGCTGGTCGGCGGAGGCTGGGCGCCGACCTGCACTGGTTCCGTCAACTTGCGGTCGAGCACCTTGCCGTTGCTGACCTCCAGGACCACTTCGACGACGTAGATGCCAGGCTGGGTGGGCATCTTGACCAAAAAGACGATCTGGTCCTCGTCCTTGTCATCGTCGGCCCGAAAGGTAGCGGTGGGCTGGTCGCCGAGCCCCGGGATCGGCCGTCTGGATGCGGCGTCCAGGACCGTGGGCGTCAGCTTGGACTCCTTGCCCTTCAGCCCCTCGAGCTCGAATTTGACCTCTACAGCCGACGAGGCGTCCACTTCTGCGTCGAAGATCTCGCCTCGGATAGCAGGGGGGTTGTGCAGCTGCTTGTAGGCGACAACCAGGCCGGCGATGGCTGCCACGGCGCTGACGACGGCACAGGCGATCTCCAGCTTCGAAAAGCCACGGTCCCCCCGCCGCCCCACCCCCGAAGTGTGCGCCCGGGAGCCTCCTTTTGGCAAGCAGCCCGCGACCGCTTGCGCGATCCCGGCGCGGCCACGGTGACGAGCGGTGACGGGCCGGATTTCCCAAAGGGGGTGTGTCCCCGGGGACCCCGAACCGCCACCACATCTTTGGCGGGCGCACACCCCCTTGCCACGCCTGGCCGGCGAGCTGTTTGCTGGTCAGCTTGGCCTTGAGGCGCCGGTAAAGCTCCAAGGTCTGGGGGGCCACGCCGCCGTCGGGGTTGACCTGCTCGTGCGCCCAGCAAGTGGCCTGCATGGAGCGCTCGAGCCCACCCGGATCACCCCGCTCGGCCTCGGCGATCATCAGGCGTCGAAGAGCTCGAGCTGGGTGGGAAGGAGCAACAGGCCTGCTGGACGGCCACGCGGCCGTCTCCGGGTCCGTGGTCAGCGTCAGCTTGGCGAGATCGCTGGCCTCCTTGGAGACCGCCAGCTGAATGTCGGTCACGAGGTGCTTGCTGTGGGCCCAGGTGAAGGACCCAGGAGGGACGTCGGCGAAGGGTTCCCCTTCGACGAGCTGGAGGGCCTCCCGATAGAGGGCGGCGGCCTTAGCGGTGTCGTGACGGGCGGTGGCGTCGGCTGCCCCGCCTACGAGGGCCTGGAAGAGCACCCAGTCGCAGCCGACTCCGGGGCCCGGAAGGTAGGTGCCGTCGACGGCCAAGGCGAGGTGCCAGCCGGCGGCACCCTCGCCCAGCTGCTTTCGCAGCCGTGACATCGCTTGGTGGAAAGCGTCACGGCTCACATCAGGCGCGGAGGTGCGCCCGGACTGGCGTCTTCGTCGAGCTTGGGAGGCCAGCAGTTCGTCCGAAGCTCGTCGGCGGGCACCGGGCGGTGGTGAAACGACAGAGCGCAGACCCAGTGTCAGAGAGCGGGCCCGACTCGCCGCTCGCTGATGAACCGGTAGACCTCGCTGCGCTCGAAGCGCACCAGCCGTCCCAGCTTCACGTAGGGCATGCGCTTCTCTGCGACCAGGCGGCGCACATACCGGGGCGTGACGTCAAGTGCCTTCGCCACCCACGCGATGTTCACGAGTCCGTCGTTGCCGTCGGGCCGATCGTCGGAAGGCTTCTGGTTGGGGTCCATCGTCGCTCCTTGGGTCCAGTGGTGCCTACACACCACTACGGGTGCGTCCAAGGCCGGAATCGGACAGAATTTTCTCGAAAGTTCTGCGGAACCGGCAGCAGGCCAGCGACCCATGCTGCAAGACCGGAGCGGACTCAGTCCCCCCCAGCGCGAAGGACGAGCGCCTCTGGAGCACAAGGCACGGCAACACCTCGGCCTGAACCTGGTCATGGTGACCCTCGAGCACCAGCGACGTACCGCCATGGACCAGGAGCGACGCAATTGTGCCTAGCATTTACCGCTAGTGACCATGACGAACCGTTGACCATTTAGCGCCTTTACAGGCAAGCCACTTCACCGTCAGACTGCAAATGCACGGGACACGATTGCAACCTGGCGGTTGCCGGAGGGCTTGCCGGCGTGGCGTGGATGCGGATGATGGGAGCCGACTCGGTCGCCTACCACCGGGCCACGGTGCTGGCCCGGGGCGACGACCACCCCGGCCAAGCCCTGGCCTACTACGCATCGCGCGGTGAAACGCCGCTGCTGTGGGGCGGCCGGGGCGCCGGCGTGCTCGGCCTGCAGGACGCAGTCACCGACGCCCAGTACGAGGCGCTGTTCGGCCCGAGTGGAGCGTGCGACCCGACCACGGGCCAGCGGCTGGTCAACACCAAGCGTCCCGGCCTGGAGCTGGTGATCTCGGCCCACAAGTCGGTGGCCGAGCTCGGTGTCATCGGCCGAGCCGAGGACATGCATCGCATCATGGACGCCGAGCGCGACGCCACCCTGGCCTACCTCGATCAGCTCACCTGCGCCGCCGGAGGTCGCCGGGGCCGGGGCATGGAACGCACGGCCACCGAGGGGATGATCTACGCCGCCACCCGCCACGCCACCTCACGGGCCGGCGACCCGTGTCCCCACGACCACGTGCTGGTCGCCAACGTGATCCGCATGGCCGACGACAGGGGTGGCTGGAAGGCGGCCGACACCGCCCTGTGGCGTGAGCACCTGCACGCCGCCACCATGGTCGGCCGGGTGGCCTCCGCCCAGCGGGCGGTGGAGCTGGGCTACGCCATCGTCGCCGACGCCGGGCCCTCCGGCCGTCTGGGCCACTGGGCCATCGCCGGGGTGCCTGACGTGGTCATGGAGGCCCACTCCAAACGGGCGGCCGAGATCGCGGCCGAGATCGAGCGCACGGGACATGACTCCTACCGGGCCCGCAACGTCGCCGCCCGCACCACCCGGGCCCCCAAGCGCCACACCTCGCCCGGTGAGCTGCTGCCCCGCTGGGTGGGCGAGATCGGCGAGGTCGGCTGGAGCGTCGAGCGCATCGCCGCCGAGGTGGACCGGGCCGCGGCCGAGCGACGCCTGCGGCCACCGGAGCTGAGCCAGTACGAGCTCCGCGCCGCAGCCGAGGCCGCCCTCGACCCCGACGGTCCGCTGGCGGCCCGAAAGATCTTCACCAAGCGGGATGTGATCGTGGCCGTGGCCCCCGACCTCTACGGACGCAACCTGTCCGAGTTGGGCCGGGTGGTGCAGCGCACCCTGGCCGACCCCGAAGCGGTGGCGCTCATGCAGGCGGCCGGCGCCCATCAGCGGGCCTACGCCACGGCCACCACCATCGCCCGGGAGCAGGCCATCGCCCGCAGCGTGGAGTCCCAGATCCGCCGCCTCGACGCGGCCCGGGTGTCGCCCGACGACGCCGATGCTGCCGTCGTCCGGGCCGAGGCCTCCCTCGGCCGGCGCCTCACCGCGGGCCAGCGGGTGGCGGTGGAGGAGATCCTGACCTCGGGCCGGGGCGTGGACCTGGTGGTGGGCGTGGCCGGCTCGGGCAAGACCACCGCCCTGGCCGCGGCCCGCGACGCTTTCGAGGCGGCTGGCTATGAGCTGGTCGGCACCTCGACGTCGGGTCAGGCCGCTCGCACCCTGGGCCGGGAGGCGGGCATCGCCCAGAGCCGCACCCTGGCCTCGTTCAACTGGCGCATCGCCCACGACGACATCCGCCTTACCCCCCGCCACGTGGCCGTCCTGGACGAGGCGGCCATGACCGATGACGCCGCCCTGGTCGCCTTCCTGGAGGCGGCCCGGGCGACGGGCACCAAGGTGGTGATGGTGGGCGACCACCGCCAGCTCTGTGCCGTGGGCCCCGGCGGCGGCTTCGAGGCCCTGGTCTCCCGCTTCGGTGGGGCGGTGCACGTGCTGACCGAGAACGTGCGACAGGTCGATACCACCGAGCGGACCGCCCTCAGCCACCTGCGCTCGGGCGACGTAGACGCCGCCGTGGCCTGGTATGCGAGACACGGCCGCATCGCCGTGTCCCCCGATCGAGACACGGCCCTGGACGCCACGGTGGCCGGCTGGACCGCCGATGTGGCCGAGGGTTCCAACGCGGCCATGTACGCCTGGCGGCGGGCCAACGTGGCCGAGCTGAACCGGCGGGGACGGGCGGCGTTCGAGGCCCTGGGCCGGCTGTCGGGACCGGAGTTGCTGGCGGAGCCACCGGCTACCGGGCCGGGGACCGCATCGTGACCCTGGCCCCGGGGGCCAAGGGCGAGGTGGTCACCTCGGAGTGCGGCACGGTGCTGGCCGTGGATGGGAGACACGGCGACATGGTCGCCACCATGGACGACGGGCGCCTGCAGCGCTTCGCCGGCGAAGACCTCGACGCCGCCCACCTGGCCCACGGCTACGCCGTCACCGTGCACCGCGCCCAGGGCGCCACCGTGGCCCGGGCCCACGTCCTGGAGGACGGCGGCGGCCGGGAGCTGGCCTACGTGAAGATGAGCCGGGCCAAGGAGAGGACCATGCTCTACCCCGTCGCCGACGACCTGGAGCAGGCCGTGGAGGACCTGGGCCGGTCATGGTCGGCGTCGCGGCGCATCGGCTGGGCCATCGACCGCAGCGTGCCGTCGAACGACTCCCGGGGCGAGCAGCCGGCCAAGGGCAAAGGCCTCACCGTGCCCGCCAACCTCCGCCACGCCCACCTCGTGGCCGAGCGGGAAGCCTTGGCCGCCGTGATCCCACTCGACCCCGGCTGGGAGTACCACCGGGTCGAACGAGACGTGCAACGCCTGCAGTTTCGCCTCGACGATCTGGACAAGGGCGACGGCTGGGGCGAGCTACGGGGGACACCGGTGGGAGATGCGGCCATCGCCTGGAAGCGGGCCGAAGGCGAGCAGCAACGTTGTCTGTCCCGGGCCCAGTACGCCGGACTGCGAGAGCGGCACCAGTTGCGCAAGGAGGCGGCCAGGGCGGGGGAGCGGGTGGGTCCGCTGCGTGAGGCATTCGAGGTCCTGGCCGCTCCGGAGCGGGCCCGCATCCGCGCAGAGCTGCCCCAGGCCAAGAAGCTTCTGGCGGAGCTCGAAGGCCAGTACTACGGCCACCTGCACTTCCAGCACATCCATCCCGAGGCCCTGCGCCGCCTCGATCGCCTGGACCGGGAGATCGCCGGCGCCGCCTGGGAGATGGACCTGGACCGCCAGGGCCTCGGCGGCATCGCCGCCCAGCGTCCGGAGCTGCCCCAGGCCGGCCGAGGACTCCATCGAGATTCGCGAGTGCTGGAGCGAACGATCGAGCTCGACCGAGGATTCGGGCTGGAGCTATGAGGGCGGGTAAGCCCAGCGCCTCCTGGCGCTGGGCGAGGCCCATGGTCAGCCGAGATGCCCGGCGGCCTCAAGGCCACGGCCCTGCGGGCGTCGGCTTCGCCGCCGGCCTTGACCCCGCCTCCCTGTTCAGCGGGCGGTGTGTTGGCTTCATGCCGCCTTTGCAGGCGTCGCTGACAGGCACCACAGGGACGTGCCGACTGACGACCCAGGCGGGACGTTATGCGACGGCGAGCTCCAGTGGGAGGCGATGGGGTGGCGGCCGATATCCGGCAATTCCGCGTCGCTCTCAGCGGGAGAGCCGGCGACGTTGTGGGGCCCGTGCGAGTTCGCCGGCCGGAGCGCCTGGCCGGAGCACGGTAGGAATGTAATCCGCGGCTGGCGTCACGGGGCACCGCCAACCGGGCGGGTCCGAGCGGTGGCGCCCCGATAGAACGAGCGCTCGCTACCTCTGATCGTTGTATTGGAACGCTCAGCGGACGGTCGGCTCGGTGACCATCACGCTCATCACAAGACAGACCCTGGTCAAAGAGCTTCTTGGCGTGGGTTCGGGTGGTCTGGCGAGCTAAGTGAGCACGACCGGACCGCGGTGTGCCAGGCTCCGGGACGGAACGTAACGACGAGTTCAGGGGGGTCCACGCCATGCTCGCGTTGGACGAGGGTGAGCGCACAGCGCTCACCTTTGATCGAGAAAGAGACCGAAAGCCTCTCTTTCTGGATTTTGCTGTCAGTGGATGCCGGTTCACGGATAGTGAGGTTGGTGGCAGGCTGGAAACTCAAACTCTTAGTCCCGTTGATTCCAAGGACCACGAGTTACGTGCCGGGATTGGTGCGACCGGTCAGATAAAGGGTCCGGATCGTGTGGCGGTCACCTTCGCTGTCGACCCGACTGGCGGGTCGCGGACCGGCTCCTTTACTGGTGGCGTGGCCATTACGGACCCCCGTGTGAACCTCACGCGTGTTCCGGTCACGATGACACTGCAGTACGACCGTTGGGGTTGGCTTGCCCTTACGACGTTTGTCCCAGCGATCCTAATTTGCCAGTCTAACCGTCTGGTACAAAGGGCGGCTTGCCGGTGCTAACGACTCCTACCTGGGCTGGTGGAAGAAGCTTGGCAATTGGGTCGCGATACTAGTTGGGCTAGTAGCTGCCCGTGCCGCTTGGGGGAAGTCGTATTTAGACGATCCCGATTTTGGCAGTGACCTGTTTGGCAACCCACTCTTCTCCTGGCCCGCTGTATCGAGCGAGTGGCTAACCTTGGCTACTGTCATTATTACGGCCCTAACTGGAGCGGTAACCGCGGCAAGTCTTGGCGGGGACCGCGTCAGGGGTGGAGTGGATAAGGCAGGCGGCCACGGCCGAATATAACCAACGACACCATCTCGGATCGCATCGGAGCGAGTGGCTACGACGCCGCCTTTTGCGACGAAGTGGGCAGGGCCTCGGCACGACATGTCCTGTTTATGTCTAGACGCCCCTCCCCCGACGCAAGCGCACAGTGGGAGAAGACGGTAACCGTGAAAACAGTGGGCTGATGCCGCCCTGTTTTACCTCCTTTTCGGATGATCCTGTGCGATTTCGACAGGGTAACTGTTCTCGTTCTTCTTGATCTTCTCGTGCACTGCTTCGAGTATGTCAATCCCTGCACGATCCGCGAAGTTTAAACAGTGAATGATGACATCCGCTATCTCATCCGCTAGGTCCGACCTTCTTTCAACAATCAGGTCCCGCTCTCTCTCAATTGGCTCCCAGAGTAGGATCTCTTGGAGTTCACCAACTTCTATTGCGATAGCAGCTGCCAAGTCTTTCAAGGTATCAAATCGTTGCCAGTCTCGTTCTCGTCGGAACGATCTAAGACGCGCGCTGATCTCTTCAAAGGAGGGGTGCTCCGACTTGTCGACGGCAGGCAGATCGTCTACGGCAAAGGCAGCGCGGTGTGGGTGATGAAGGCGGACGGGACCAACCAGCTCCAGATCCTCGCCAACTCGGTCCTTCCCGCGTGGTCGCCCGACGGCACCAAGATCGTCTTCTCCTCCAGCGCCTTCGGTGCCCCAAACGGCCCTGACATCTTCGTGGCCAACCCCGACGGCAGCGGGGTGACGCGCCTGCC